>JALSNQ010000025.1 GCA_026986905.1 Thermofilaceae archaeon | reverse complement strand
GCAGAACCCATCCACGCCGAGCTCGGAGGCACAGCCCACTAGGAGCTTGAACACGGTCTCCTCGACCACGGAGGGCTAACATAGCCCACGCTCATCCCCCTCTTCAATACTGGACAATATGCGCTCGGCCTCGCCAGCGTGGTCGCATCGAATAGTAGGTGCAGGAAAACGCTGGCGTCAATGGCTCCTAGCCTCCTCTTCCAACTCCCTATAGAGCCTGGGAGCGGATCTTACGAGAACCTGCATGGTATCAACCATATTGGCGCCGCCGCACAAATTCCGCTTTGCATCTACAAAACAGCCACACAAAAGCCCGCCCACCAACCACGCAAACCTCCACTCAACACCGAAAACAACCCACATAGGCTAAGCCATACAGCCCACGCCACGCTGCTTAATCAAACCCCCCGTGACGATATAAAATACCCGCTGTTCCCCGGAAACCCTAGGATATGAATAAACTATGTATTACATGATATCTAGCAATAATATTAAACATCTATTCACCGATTATAAAACATCATCTAAATATTCCATAAAAATTTAGACGACTGTATGATGTTTGTATTCTATTCTTCTACTCCAAGTGAAACCGACTATATATTGAAAACGATTAAAATAACGTGTTATATTTTTTCTTAAATTTTAGTTATAAATAGATATTCTAGGAATACCTATATCGGAAGAACTTACATGAAGCCGGCTAAAATAGGAATTAGGGAGATATTTTGTATACTGTATTACGAATATCATACTCCATATTACACATATTGTTCCCGTAATTCTTAGATTTGGATTACGATATACGGAATACGTAATAGTTAATATGAAATACACACCCAAGAATCCTACAAGTAATTTCTGCATTACATAACACAAAATTATCCACAACTTATCTCATTCATCTACATAGAGGAAGATACTAGAGGAAAGCTTGGTAAAAACAGATAAGAGTTATCCATGTTATCCTACGTTCGTATTACCATCCAAGACTCTTCCCTAAACCTAGTTTCTTTATTCCATAATGAATAATATTTGGGATAAAAATCATTTTTCTGGTAAAAATACCAGCCGATTTAAGATGATGTCTTTTAGATTTAACAGCTCTACCTGTAGATTATATTTTTAAAATAGAAAATTATCTATGAAACCATTGAAAACACGTTAAATATTAGTCGTCGCATGCCAAGGATTTATCTGCCCGGAAAAGGGTGTACGAGCTAAGCCGTGACATGGTTGTCGACTAAAATTTTCAAGCCCTCTGTGACGGACAATGTATAGCCCGTTAGTGTTCCCCGTGGATGGACGAGTGGGCCGAGGCAGGGGCTAAGCGCATCAGCGTCGCCGTGCTTCAAGCGGGTATAGGCGACTGGGTGGTGCCTCCACATATGCGGGAGAAAAAGGAGGATCTCCTATGGGAGACGGGTGTGTAAAAATTGCTTATTTTTTGAAGAGGCGCTTGAATTCCTCTAGTGCCTCTCTGACGGTGAGCGGGTCGCCGGCGTCTATGCCTTTCTCGCGCAGCGCGTGGGCAAGCTGCACGACCTGGGGCGGCTTTATCGCAGCCTTGTGGAGGATGTCTAGGGCGGTTAGGACTTTGCGCGTGGGGCCGTCCATCACTATTTGGCCGTTCGCGATGAGTATGGTGCGCTTCGCCACCTCCGCCACGTAGCGCATGTCGTGGGTTATCGTCACTATGGTGAAGCCCTCCCTGTTCAGCTTCTTGGAGAGGTCTGCGAGGATCCAGCGGCCCCTGTGGTCCTGGCCTGTGGTGGGCTCGTCTAGGACGAGCACGTCGGGCTTCATGGCCAGCACGCTTGCGACGGTGAGAAGCTTCATCTTGCCGTAGTCGAGGTCGTAGGGGTGCACGTCCTCGTACCCCTGGAGCCCGACGAGGCTCAGCGCCCACTCTACGCGCTCTGCTATCTCGTCCTCGCTTAGCCCGAAGTTCTTGGGGCCGTAGGCCACCTCGTCGTACACCTTGCTCTCGAATATCTGGTGGCTGGGGTTCTGGAAGACGTAGCCGACCCTCTTCACTATCTCCTGTGTGGGCACCTCCTTGGTGTCCATTCCCTCCACCAGGACGCGGCCCTTGGTGGGCTTGTAGAGGCCGTTCAGGTTCTTCGCGAGCGTGCTCTTGCCGCCTCCGTTCTGCCCTATCAGCGCTATGAGCTCGCCGCGCCTTATCTCGAGGTTTATGCCTCTAAGCGCCCAGAAGTTGCTCTCAGGGTACTGGTACCAGAGGTTCTCAACCTTTATTATAGGCTCGCTCATCCTAGCTCACCCCCAACGCCTCAGCGTAGATCTTAATCGCCTCGTCCAGCGTAATCGGGACCTCGAGGTTGGCTCCGAGCTCCTTGTTGAGGAGGTATGTGAGCTCCGTCACGCTGGGCGGGTCGACGCCTAGGCTCTTCAGCTTCTCGACCTGGGTCAGCACGTCCCTGGCGGGGCCGTACGCCTTCACGCGGCCCTGGTCTAGGAGGAGTATGTTGTCCGCGAAGGTTGCGAGCTCCTCTATCTCGTGCTCCACGACGACTATAGTCGAGCCCTCCGCGGCGAGCCTCTTTATCACCGAGAACACCTCGAACTTCCCTATGGGGTCGAGCTGGGCGGTGGGCTCGTCCAGGACTAGCACGTCGGGCTTCACCGCTAGCACCGTCGCTATGGCTAGGCGCTGCTGCTGGCCGCCGCTGAGCTCGAAGGGGCTACGCTTCTCGAACCCCTCCAGCCCGACCTGTTTTATAGCCTCATCCACGCGCCTCACTATCTCCTCCTTCGGGAAGCCGAGCATCATAAGGCCGAAGGCGACCTCCTCCCACACCGTTAGGGCCAGCCCGGACATCTGCTCCTCTGGATCCTGGAACACTATGCCCACCTTCGTCGAGAGCTCCGCGACCGTGTGCTCCAGCACCTCCATGCCGGCGACCACGACGCGGCCCCCGTATTTTCCGCCGTAGAAGTGGGGGACGAGGCCGTTCAGCGCCTTGCAGAGGGTGGACTTGCCAGCGCCGTTGGGGCCTATTATGCCGAGCACCTCCCCCTTATTCACCTCGAAGTTTATGTCGTAGAGGACGAGCTCCTTCCTCGGGTAGCTGTACGCCAGCCTCTCAACCTTGATTATAGGCTCCGACATCGCTCTCACGCCCATATCCACTGTAGATGCGCGACCGGCGAGTAGCCGATCGTGACGTAGACCCAGGCCAGGAACACCGTCACGGCGGCCATTATGCCAAGGAAGGCCCAGTCCGCGGCTGTGAGCCTCGCCTCGTATAGGAAGGTCTTCTTCACGGGTGCGCTGAAGCCCCTCGACTCGAGCGTTATAGCCCTCGTCTGCACCTTGTTGAGCGCGCTTATCGTGAGCGGTATGACCACGGCGAGGTAGTTCTTTATGCGCTGCAGCACCCCGACGTCGGTCTTGAGGCCCCTGGAGATCTGGGCCTGTATTATCGTGTTGGCCTCGTCGAAGAGGAGCGGTATGAACTGGAAGGTCGCGATTATCATGTAGATGGCCTTGAAGGGCACCTTCATCTTGAAGAGGGTCGCGACGAGCTTGGCCTGGTTGGTCGTCAGGTAGAAGAAGAGGGCCGAGGAGATTGCGACGGAGATCCTGAGGGGCCAGGTTATCCCCCAGCCGAGGCCCTCGAGGTACACGGGGAGCCTGTAGCCCAGGACATTGATGTATCCTATCACGGTTTTGTTCCACGGGAAGCCGAAGGGGAGCGCGAGTATGAGGACGCCCAGTATTATCCAGGGGACGATTATTATGAGGAGGGTCATGGCGATGGGCTTGAACACCTTGGCGTAGGCGGCCATCGCGAGGGTCACTATCAGGAAGGCTAGGGTGAGGTAGGGGTCGTAGAATATGTAGACGAGCACTGTGGCCCATATGAAGTAGAGGAACTTTACCCTGCCGTCGAGCCTCTGGAAGATGGTGTTTGCCTCTACGGCTGTCCGCTTGAGTAGTGAGATGCCTGCTGACAAAAATATTCACCGGTCTAAAAAAGAAGGGTTTACTTGGCTAGAATAAACCTTTTCGGTATCCTGGAGGCTATTATCACGGCGATCGCGTAGCTTATGGGCTTGTCTATGATCTCCGTGGAGACGTTCTGAAGGTAGTTGGCGAGGTAGAAGTTCCCGGTGCTCTTGAGCACTGCCGCGTAGACCGCCGCTGGGATGGGCTTCCAGAGTGGGCCGCCGCCGAAAACGCCGATCGATATGGCCGTGGTGAAGGCGGGGTATACGAAGCCGAAGAGGCCTATGACCGCGGCCCAGGTCTTGAGGCTCTTGAGGTCGGTGAGGTTCATCTTCATCAGGAACCACGTGATCAGCGCCACCGCCACGTTGGCGAAGCCCCATACCCAGTTGGGGAGGCCCCACATAGTGAAGGCCATGATTATGTTGTATAGGAAGCCGCCAGCTGCGCCGACCCAGAAGCCTCCTATGAGTGTGCCGAGCATGGTGCCCCAGGTGTCGCCCCATATGGGGGCTTTGAGGGCTTCGACGATGACGCCGCCGACGTAGTTTAGGGCGGCGATTGTCGGTATGAGGACGACGGCTATGATTGCTTTGCCTGTAGGCGAGATCTCCTTCATCTCGATCTCTTTGGTTTCGGCCATGGCTGGCCTACCGATAATATATGTGTGGAGTAAATCATATTAACTTTGTTATCCATGGGCCGGTTATGAACGTTAAGTTTTAAAAGAGGGGTTGGAAAAGGATTAACCCCTACGGCATGTTAATACTACCTGATATGACGTCACTCCTTGTCTCCGACGCGGAGCTCATAGTCACCATGAAGGCGCCTGGCCACATACTTCACCGCGACTCCATATACGTCGAGGACGGCGTGATAAAAGGCGTCGGCGGCCGCGGCGAGCTGGTGTCAAGGTTCGGCGAGCCCGACGAGGAGATAGACGCGCGCGGCATGGTGGCCCTGCCCGGCTTCTACGACATGCACACGCACATAGTGATGGCTGGCTTCAGGGGGCTGGCCGCCGACAGGAGCCAGGTCATATACAAGGTCTTCTGGCCCCTCGAGAGGAGCCTTGACCCCGACATCGCGTATAGACTGGCGCTGCTTGGGGCGCTCGAGGCGCTGAAGAGCGGGATAGTGCTCGTGGCGGACCACTACTTCTTCATGGACAGCATAGCTAGGGCCGTCAGGGAGGCCGGGCTGAGAGGGCTCCTCGGGCACACCTACATGGACTGGAAGGGACCATGGGTGGGCGACCTGGAGATGAAGAAGGCCGAAGAGTTCCTCAGGAGGTGGAGGCGTGACCGCCTCGTGACGCCGGTAGTAGCCCCCCACGCGCCTGACACGGTGTCTAGGGAAAACCTCGTGTACCTAAAGGAGCTGGCCGACAGGCACGGTACGCTCCTCCACATGCACCTCGCCCAGTCCAAGGCGGAGTTCGACGACGTGAGGCGCAGGTACGGCGTTACGCCTGTAAGGTTTGTCTCGGAGCTCGGCCTCCTCGGCCAGCGCACCATAGTCGCGCACTGCAACTACGCGGATAAGGAGGAGGTCAGGATCCTGGCGCACAGCGGCGCCATCGTCGCGCAGTGCCCCTCCACATACCTCCTAGAGGGGGCCTCCTTCCCGGCGTTCGACGTGTGGCAGCTCGGCGGGCGGATAGTGATAGGCACCGACGCTCCGTGCTACAACGATAACACGGACTTCTTCGAGGAGATGAGGCTCATGGTGTACGGACAGAGGTTCCAGCACGGCCGCGACGACCTGTGGACCGCGTGGGACGTGCTGGAGATGGCGACTAGGAGGCCCGCCGAGTACATAGGCGTTAGGGGCGGCGTCATAGCCCCGGGGTACAGGGGGGACATAGTCCTCGTAAGGCTTGACAGGCCCCACCTCCGGCCGCTCTTCGACCCCTACTCGAACCTCGTCTACGCAGCGGAGGCGGGCGACGTGGACACGGTGATAGTGGCTGGTAGGCCCGTGGTGAGGGGCGGCAGCCACGTGTCGCTGGACGAGCGGCGCGTGATTGGGGCGGCGGAGGAGGCGGCTAGGGAGCTTGTCGAGAGGGCTCTGGCTTCCGACCCCTCGCTAGAGGAGTTGCTTGGGAGGATACTGCTAGGCTAGTTAATATAGCCGGGCGCGGTATTTCTACCCGATGAGCGAGAGAAAACCACTCCATATTCTAGCCAAGCCCGGGGATGTTGCTGAGCGCGTCGTCGTTGCTGGTGACCCTGCTAGGGTTAGGCAGCTCGCCG
>JALSNQ010000024.1 GCA_026986905.1 Thermofilaceae archaeon | reverse complement strand
AGCGCTGGAACTTAAGGCTTGGATAACGCTACAGGTCTCAAAGAATTCTTCCAAGTACTTTGTAACAGACCTCGAGGAGATATAGCTGTGGGGGCTAGCAGATAGCCGGCGGCCTACCCGTTTTCGCAAATACCTCCTCGTCCTCTTCGACGCCAAAAACAAGGTACTCGGTTTCTTCACGGCTTATCAACGGCGCGCCGTCTACCACCGGGTACGTAAATGGCAGCTCTACCACGCCGCCCTCGGGCAGGTCTAGCCTGAGCCCCCTTTGGACAGGGATCTCCTCTAGCTCCACTCCCTGGGAGACCCTCAGCGCCATGTAGACCGCGCCGTCAATTGTAAACTGGCCCTCGCCGAGGCTCCTAGCTACAGCGCCGTGCTTCTCCAGTTTCACGGTAAGCAGGCTCCGAGTCCTCCCGCCTGGCGGGTGGGAGCCCATTATACCGCCCACCACGACGGCTACGGGCTCCGCGAAGTCCCTTGGGGAGAGCCTAACCCTCGCCGAGGGGTCAAGGACTATGATAGGTATATCAAGCTTGGGCGCCAGCTCCACTATACTGGCCTTCTCAACCCTGCAAAACTCCCCCAGCAGCTCCACCTCGCAGGTACGCTTAACGTTAGTCACCAGGAGCTTGCCGTCGCCGACGAGGATGGCGGCGTGTCTCAACTCGTAGAACATCCAGCGGCTCGTGTAGGGCTCCAAGTGCTCTACCACGATGAGGGGGGCACTCAGAGGGGTTCGACCAATCACCCGGTCAGACCTTGCACGGCTCTTCACCGTGACCCCGTTACTCACCCTTTTACTAGCGGGTAAAAATAGCTTCCCTACAACCCCCAGGGCTGTCCTCGACAAGCTTTGAATGGAAGAAAAATTTCCTGTCTACACCCTTCCCAGTATAAGTATGGCCAGCAGCAGTCCGTAGACGGCTATACCCTCCGCGAGTCCACCCATTATAAGCATCCACGTCTTCGTCTCCGGGCTCTCAACCATCGCCGCGAAGCCTGCGGTCGCGACGCCCTTGAGGGCTATGCCTGCACCTATCGTCGACCCTAAAAGCCCTATAGCCGCTCCCACAAGAGCTATAGCGCCCGCCATTGTCAACTGTTTAGGCGCCTCCTGTGAAAGCGCGTTCTGACGGGGGAGATATACTGTAGCTATCACGCTGACAGATGCTATCATCACGACAATGTTTAGTACTGCTAGGGCCAACGCCAGTCTACTCACTTTCATCAAACCACCTTTTCGAGCCAAATCCCTCTTCCCAGATTAAACAAATAAAGATTTTTATTAAGACTCTTCCGTCTTTCCGCGGGGCTTCGCCGCGGCTTCCAGCGGCTCCTCTATAGTGCTTACAAGAGGCTCGAAGGGGATGCCCGTGCCTATGTAGAACTTTGTCGAAAACTCGTAGTAGAGTAGTCGAAGCGATTGTATTCCGACCGCGAGCGCCTCTATCGCGAAGACGAAGAAGTTCGCTATCAGGTAGCTAGCCGCGAAGCCTATCAGCGGCACAAGGTTTTCCGCTAGGACTCCGAAGGCCTCGTGCGCCATGGCGAAGGCGGCAAGCCTGATATAGGATAACGAGTTCGCCGGGTAGGCTATCATCATCTCTATTATCTCAGGTATAGTCTCCATGATGTACTCCGGGTTCTTAGTCTTCACGTACTTGTAGGCGTTGTAGGCAACTATCGCGAATAATGCTCCCAGGAGGACGTATACTGCGGGGAGTATCTCGGGGCTGCCGAGCGCCGCTAAGTTGAAGCCATACTGTGAAAGCTTGTAGACTATGTATACGCCTGACGCATAGTAGACTATTCCTGTCAGGGTAGTCCCACCGAAGACCGCGCCCAGGTAGTCGCCCATCCTGATATGGTTTATCGTGCTAAACGTGAATGATATGAATAGCTGGATGACACCAAATATGAGTGATACCTCTATCATCTCCATTATGTCATGGAGCGGCCTTATCACGGCCATTTGCGGGCAGAGAGGGTAGAGGAAGAATAGACAGCCGTAAAGCGCCCCGAAGACGGCTGCTGAGAGACCCGAGAGGGCTGCAAGTACGCCCAGTGTCTGGGCGCCCTTCTCAGAGATCCCGAAGAGCCTGTACTTAGTCTTGTACAGCCAGAGCCCGAACAGTGAGATCACTAAGCCTTGCCCTATATCGCCGAACATCATGCCATACATTGTTATAAATAGTATCATGAACACGGGTGTCGGGTCTATTTCCCAGTAACTTGGCGTGCCGAGCATTTCGGTGAGAGAATAGAAGTACTTGAAGGGGCCCCTATGCCTAATATATGTGGGCGCCTCTTCCCCCGGCCTCGATATGTCCCTTATCTTTAGGTAGAATATCTTGCCCACATTGTCCTTCAATATCTTTATGAAAAGTGGCTTAAACCTCGTGGGGACGTATCCCTCCGCGATAACTATACGCCTATTACGGAATATCCTCAGCTCACTGAGGTTTTTCTGGGCCCTATATATAGCCTCTATCGTAACCTCGTACGCCATGACATCTTCAAGCCTATCCACGACTTCGCGGAGCTTTGATAGAAGACTCTCCTCTACCTTCCTGTTACCGCCAGCCAGCAACTCGAGGTCCGCTGTTACATCTTCGCTAAGCTCCTTTATCTTCTCCCGTATATCATCTATCTCGTCGACGAGATCCTTTATCGCCTCAAGTCTCCTTTCAGCGGGCAGCAGTTTGGGTTCAAGCTTCCCCTCAACTATGTCCCTCAGTTTACCGTAGAGGCTTATGAGCTCCTCGCTACCTGAGGCCTGGATCAACTTCTCAGGGGCTATATCGCCCCTAATTACGCTGTAAGCTAGGAGCAACGCTACCAGGATTCTAGCTGACCGCTCAAGGTTATCCCCCATATTGCTGATTACCTTTTCGACCTCTGCAAGCTCCTCAGGCGTAAATGTGTACCTCAAGAGGTCGTATCTCTCGCTTATCCTGATGACCTCGTTGAACACCTTCTCGTCGTCCGCTATCAGCACCGCTACCTTGTAGCCGCCGATGCTTAATACGTCGAGATTAACGTACCTTCCCTCCACTACTAGTACTTCCACCTCCCTATTCTCGCCCTCTAACGCAACGGCGACGCTGCCGAACTCCGCGTCTGAGAGGAAGTTATCAACCTCCCCGGGCTCCCCTACCAGTACGAGAAGCCATAGGCCCTCTGCCTTCTCGAATATGCCTTCCTTCTCCATCTGCTTTAAGGCGTGATAGAAAAGGTAGAACCTTCTGTATCTCTCAGCCTCGGACATGAGTATCTTGCAGAACTCTGGGGCTACACCCCTGGTGCAGAGTTTTCCCTCAAACTCACTTGTCTCAATAAACTCCTTCTCCAGCAACCTTGCTACGAGCTCGGCAACGCTTCTCTGAACGCCGAGCGAGCCCAGGAGATCCATGTTTCTCTCAGAGTATATCTTTGCAGCAACCTTTAACGCCGAGAGATACAGTATTATCTCCTCTACACGCCTTAGCCTCCGTCTAAGGTCTGTGATGGACGTGTAGGCCTCCGCGAATATCTCATGCGCAGAGGCCCTCTCAAACTCTATTGCATCCTTTATTACGCTCGCAATCTCCTGCAGTATGGAGAGCATCTCCCTCCTCAGACTCTCCTCCTCACGGGATATGCGCTCCTCGACTTCCCCGGGCTTCCCGTAGAACCACTCTGGAAGCGCCAGCGATTCCTCCATGTATCTACGCTTTATCTCCTCTACCTCCCGCTCTATACGCTTAGGGTATAGGAGTAGGAGAAAATACTCCGATTCTGAAATCTTCACCTTCCTGACAATTACTCCCAGCCTCCTCAGCTCGTGGAGCGCGCTGGCAAGATTTTCCTCCCTTAAACAGAGGCATGAGGTAGAGAGCCCTACGCCGGGCCTAGCTATCTCCTCAGGCGATACGCCGAGCTCCCTAAGTTTTTCAAGTATTATCTTGAGCTTCTGAAGCCTCCTGTACCTAGCCACGAGCGACTCAAATTCTTTCCTAAGCGGATCCTGCTCCCGAAGCACTTTACTAACAACGCGCAGCGCCTCCTCTACGTCAAGGTTTTCGGGGGAAATCCTCCCCTCTAGGATTTCTTGGAGAAGCGGGGGCATCACGCGTTCAGGCCCCCTGGTTCTCAAGGATACCGTTCCAAATGTGCTGAGGGCCTCGATAAGCTCCATCTTGTGTTCGAGTGGGACGACTATTCTGAACTTGGACATTCTCTCCGCTGTCAGCATTGAGCTAAGCACCTCCAACCGTTAGTAGTGAATATTAGTTCCTATAAATTAACTGCTTCCATAATTAACGACGCTTCTCCTCCACTCCAGGAAGGAATCTATGTACTCTTCGAGACGACCCATCTTGCCGAGATAGCTCCCATACCTGTACAACGCCGCATAAGCCTTCACCGCACGTTCAGGAATAGGGTATGCCGGCACGCCGTTCTCCTCAAATACCCTCCTTTCAAGGACTGCCGCCTCGCTCCACCCGGTATCCACCGCCACAACAGGCTTCCTACTATCCCTAGCGAGCTCGCTGAGAGCCTCGGCAAGCTCTACGGGGTCAGGTATGCCGGGCACCTGATGTAACGCCAGCACCGCCACGCCGTCAACCTCGTCGCTCTCTAGGAGAATCCTCGTTGCCTCCACGTACATCTCGGTGGTAGCCGACCCCGTAAGGTCGACCGGATTCCCCAACTGAGAGAATTCCGGGAAGAAGCCCTCCTTCTTCAACTCTTCTAGCCTCGCCCTAGCCTCCCCTCTAAGCTCGGGAACCCTGAGGCCTGAAAGCTCCGCCATGTCCGTGGCCATAACGCCTGCCCCTCCACCGTCAGTCACTATGGCGAGCCTGGGGCCTCTAGGCGGCGGCTGTTTCACAAACGCCTTCGCGTAGTCGAAAAGCTCTTGCAGGTCGTACGCCCTAACTATCCCGCTCCTCCTGAATGCCGCATCGTAAATGGCGTCCACGCCCGCGACCGCGGCGGTATGGCTCGCAGCCGCCCTAGACCCCGCCTCTGTCCTCCCAGCCTTCAAAACTATTATAGGCTTTTTTAAAGAAACCTTTGAAGCCGCTTCGACGAACCTACGCCCCTCCTTAACATTCTCGATATAGAGAAGTATTACCCTTGCCTTATCGTCGTCTCCGAGATATGATATAAGCTCGCTTTCATCGACATCAGCCTTGTTTCCAAAGCTTACAAAGTGCGACAGGCCGATGCCTTCACCAGCCATGTAGTCAAGCGCTGCAACACCCACTGCACCGCTCTGTGAGAGTAGTGCAACGAAGCCTCTGCCCGGTCTCGGCGAGCTCAGGATCCTCCTGCCGTCATGCAGCGTCTTATGGTACGGCAAAAATATCGTGTCGACGCCGCTCCATGGAGAAAAGACGCCGATGCAGTTCGGCCCTATAACCCTGATCCCGTATCTTCTAGCAATGCCGATAACCCTTTCTTCGAGCTCCCTCCTGCCGACTTCACTAAAGCCCGCTGAAATTATTATAGCGGCCTTAACGCCTTTTTTCCCCATTTCCTCCATCACAGCCGGCACGATACGCGCGGGAACTACAACCACTCCAAGATCTACGTCGTCGTCTATTTCCTTAAGTGAATGATACACTCGGACACCTAGTATCTCGTCAGCCCTAGGATTCACGCCGTAGACCTTTGCCTTAAGCACACCCTTTTTCGCGTTCTCAAGCAGTATACGGAAGATGACATGGCCGGGCTTCTCTTCCTCCCGCGAGGCACCTATAACCGCTATTGCCCTAGGGTAGAAGAAGCTATCCAGGCTGTTTTTATTCATGAGGCACCACTTCAAAAATAGGAGGCGTGATAAAAAGTATTAGACCTTTCCAATAGAAGTATAGGTTATTGAGTAATGTTATCAAAGAATCGTGGGAAGAAAAAATGTATTCTTTCACTTATTAACACCACATTAATCAATAAATACATCTTAATATGATATATTAGATTATAAGTGAATTATTAATAAAAATAAACAAGCTGGAATTATATACGTAGTCTCTTCACCTCATTTATTTTTCCCCTCAGCAAAGGGAATACTCAGCCTATAGCAGGCTGATAATTATGGAGACCCCTAAGCTTGAAAAAATAAAGCATCCGGTCCGCGAGGCGGAGGAGCAGTACCTCCGCGACGTGGACTGGGAGAAGTACGAGAACAGTAACACAAACCTCAGCTACAGTAACTTCCGCAACTTCCTCTTCGAGAAGCTCGTCAAGAGACCTGAGGTGCTCAGCCTCTATCTCCCACCGAAGTCGGTGGAGCTCCACTATAGGGGCGACATACACATACACAAGCTCCCAGACAGCCTCTGGATACCCTACTGCGCTGGCTGGAGCTACAAGAAGATACTCCAGCTAGGCCTCAAGACACCCACGATCGTGAGCAGGCCGGCGAGGCACTTCAGCACTGCTGTGAGCCACCTCGTGAACTTCTTCTTCATGGGAGCGCAGGAGTGGACTGGAGCCCAGGCGGTGAGCGCCTTCGACCTCTTCGCCGCGCCCTACGCGGCCCACGACCACGCGAGCCACGAGGAGATCAAGCAGCACCTCCAAGGCATGCTCTACGAGCTGAACTACCCGGCTAGGGCTGGCTACCAGAGCCCATTCACAAACATCACGCTGGTGATGGATACCAGCAAGGACATGCTGGAGGGAGACGCCATATATGGCGGCGAGAAGGCAGGCCTCCTCGGCGACTATGTCGACGAGGCCCTCGAGGTCGACAAGGCCCTCTTCGAGCTCTACGCCGAGGGCGACGCAGTCGGCCAGCCCTTCACCTTCCCGATACCCACGCTGATGCTGACCAAGAACTTCGACTGGAACGGTAGGAGGTGGGGCGAGCTTACAGACCTCATATTCGAGGCCCTTGCGAAGAAGGGGACAGCGTACCTCCTCAACGGGTACAGCAGCAACGTCGAGGCCCTCTACGCCATGTGCTGCCGCCTTACTATTGATGTGAGCCATGTTATGGGCGCCAGTTCTGGCAGCTTCTCCTCGTCAACTTTTTCGCTCAAGCTTACGCATGCAAGCGAGGAGGAGGCGCTGGAGAGGTTCCTGAAGAGTGGGGAGAGGACGAGCTTCGGCATATGGGCGCTGCCGGACGCGACCGGTAGCATAGGCGTCGTGACGCTGAACATGCCCCGCATAGCGTTCCTCAGCCGCGGCGAATGGAGTGCCTTCGAGGAGCTTGTCGACGGGATGCTGGCCCACGCCAGGCGTGTCCTGCTGGAGTGGAGGAGGCGCTACCAGCGTACACTAGAGGCAGGGCTTATGCCCCTCACGAAGACGTATCTCGGGCACTTCAGGCATCACTTCAACACGCTGGGGATAATCGGCCTGCCCGAGGCCGCCGCCAACTTCATGCGGGACACGGAGGTGTGGGTGGAGGGAAGCTACAGGGACATGCAGGAAGCCGTGGAGATAGAGAGGCGCATGGTGGAGTACGTGAGGCACCGCGCCGAGGAGTTCGAGAAGGAGGACGGCTTCCTCTACAACGTTGAGGAGATACCGGGCGAGAGCACTGGCTATAGGCTCGCCCGCCTCGACATGGAGCACTTCAGGGAGGAGTACGAGGCCGGCGAGCTCCTCATCCCCAGTGACGGCGTCGCGCCCTTCTACAGCAACAGCGTCGTGCCGTACTACGCCGATGTCCCGCTCTTTAGGCGCGCCATCTGGGAGGGCATCGTGCAGCAGGAGTTTACGGGGGGTGTGATGATGCACCTCTTCCTCGCCGAGCAGCCCGACCCCAAGGCCCTCAAGAACCTCATCTACCGTATAGTGACCAACACGAAGGTCGTCTACTTCAGCATAACGCCGACAATAACGGTGTGCAGGGACTGCGGCGCCAGCACCACCGGCTACCATGACACGTGCCCGAGGTGTGGCAGCGGGAACGTCGACCACTGGAGTAGGATAGTCGGCTACTACAGGCCTGTGAGGAACTGGAACCTCGGCAAGAAGGCCGAGTTCAAGCTACGCGTACAGTACAGGCGTGGAGCGGTGCAGTGAAAACCTAGAAGATTTTTATTTAACGGTTACTCGGTGAGATCAACTATTTTTTTCTCACCGTTCTCAACCATTAAGCCTACGGGCTTATCGATGGGGTAGAAGCGACAACTAAATATTGTGATTACCCTTCCTCCGAAGTGCTCCCGGAACCCCTCTGGGAATGGTTGATGAGCCCTTAACAGTAATTCAAGCCCGTTTTCGCGCAGAAACTCGTCAACCGCGTGCCACCCGTAGAGGAAGGTGCCCGGGCCCCTCATCGTGTTAGGTTCAAAATACTCGACGCTCTCATCGGGGTCGTTCCACAGGATCTCGAATGCACGTGGATCGCTAGGTCTTGAATCGTTTTTCGGCAACGACTCTATCTCCCCAATACTCCTAAGTCCCCGCGCTATACCGCCGTGGACGCCGAGTATCCTGCCGTCTATCAGAGCCGCATAGCTCATGTTAGAGAAGACCCTCTCGAAGGCCTTGTATGCTTCACGACCATAGCGCGAGGCTACTACGTTTTTGAAACCGTATCTTGAATTCATTAACGGCGACTCATGGTTACCCCTAACCAGGTATACGCGGTCAGGGTACACAAGTTCTAGCGCAAGCAGGAAAACAATGTTTTCTACCTGGTATGGCCCTCTGTCGACATAGTCGCCCAGGAACACCAGGGCGTCCCATTCCCTCCTAGCGGCTGCGAGGCTTGAAAACACGTCTCCATGGGTATCGCCGACCACCAGAACCCTGTCCGCCTCTACACGGTATAGCTGGGGATCCTTCAAGTGTTTTCCAGCGGCCTCTTCAAGCACCTCTTCTACCGTCCTCCACGGTAGGGGTCTCGGCTGTGTATGCCTGAGAAAATCTTCTACTATTTTTTCAGGATTCATCGCTGGCGCCGTTTAACGGTTCGCCTTTACAGTATACCACCCCCTTTACTCTACGCACAAAGTTTGGGCAGAAGAAGCACTGCAGGAACGATACCTGCTTCTTAAGTACTGGGCACATCACAGC
This sequence comes from Thermofilaceae archaeon, assembly GCA_026986905.1. GTDB lineage: Archaea > Thermoproteota > Thermoprotei > Thermofilales > Thermofilaceae > JALVKT01. Next base: position 13,616 of record JALSNQ010000024.1, on the reverse strand, counting down.
CTCCTTCTTCATCTGCGATATCTTTTTACGCGAGAGAGCCCCCTTCAGTTTTTCCGAGAGTTCCTTGGGAGTTCTAATGGCGCGGGGGAGCTTCTCCACGGGTATTGCATACCTATAATCCTTTCCCTCCACGAGGCTGGTAAGCCCAGCACGCATTTAACTATTTTCCGCCATAGAGCACTTCTCGCCAGCCCTTCTCCTTTGCCTCCTCGAGAAGACCCCGTAGGCCTTTTTCACCCATTATGGCCAGCACGTTGCTCCAGTTTATAGTGGTTAGGAACACCATTGCTATTACGAATAAAGCTATGGAGGCGGCGAGGCTCTCCCAGAAATGCTCTCTCCCAACGAGATCCACGACTACGCGGCCGGTGTAGGCTGTCACAACGCTTATCAGTATCTTGCCCGCCGTGACTGATACGAAGAATTTCTTCACGTCATACTTCATAACCCCGAGTAGCGCTATCACGACGTCGTCAGGACTAGGGGTCGCGGCGAATATGAATACGGCCGCTGCGCCGTAGTTTCCCAGCATTTTGCTTAGCCTCTCCATCTCCCTCCTCTTCTCTGGGCTTAGAAGCCTTGAGGCTTCCCTGCTCAAGTAGAAGACGACTAGCTTTCCTATACCCCCGCCCAGCCCGCTGACAAGCCCCACGAGTAGCGGGTCGCTGCCCGGCATGTATGCCGCGTAGAGGTATACCGCGACCAGGTAGGGTATAGGTATGAATGGTATGAGATTTCCTAGTATGGATACCACGAAGATCCCTGCGTAGCCTCCTACGCCTTCGGCGACGGCAAGTAGTAGGTCGATCAGGTTCACGGTATAGCCTTTTAGTTCTAGCGTCCCCGTTATTATAGGCTTTTATGCTTGAAACAAGGTCCCTCTTGAAGAAGCTCGGCTACGAGTACTACGGCTACGACGAAAAAGCTGAGACACCGGAATACGCGGATATAACATTCGGCCAACTGCTCGGAATAAACAGAGCGGGCGGGAAACTTGGGGAGCTATTAGGATCCCGGCTATATAGGCACCAGTACGAGGCTTACGCGGCGCTGAGAGAGGGATACAATGTCGCTCTTAAGGCCGGAACAGGGAGCGGTAAGACGGAGGCCTGGGTTTTCTACGCCGTTAAAGAGAAGAAAAGGGCCCTAGCCATCTACCCTACACTCGCTCTAGCCAACGACCAGGTCTCCAGGCTAAGGGATTATTCCGTGAACCTCGGCTTTAAGGTGGTCTCGCTGGACTCCGTTGAAAGAACGCGTCTCTCGAAGGAGGGCTTGACGCTTTCAAAGATAAGGGGCCTCCTGGCCTCTAGCGATATAGTAGTCACTAACCCGGCATTCCTGTTAATGGATCTAAAGAGGGTTGCTTCTCAGCCATCGAGGAGCCTCTTCATAAGAGCTTTGAGAAACCTTGACCTGCTTGTAGTAGACGAGCTCGACTTCTACGGACCTAGGGAGCTCTCGCTCCTCCTGGCAATGATAGAGATTCTGGCCGAGCTTAGCGAAAACGGGCTTCAAGTGGCGGTGCTGACAGCTACTCTAGCAGACCCCGACGCCCTATGCCAGGTGTTGGAGACCGCTACAAACAGGAAGTGCAGGGTCGTCGACGGGCGGCCCTTCAGGGTGGAGAACAGGGTGACCGTTGTTCTGGGAAAGAACATGCGTAGGCTTTTCGATGAGGCCAGGGAGTATAGGAGTCTATTGGAGAAGAGCGGAGCGGGGGGAGACGTACTTTCAGCCCTTGAAAGCTACGAAGAGTTCAAGAAGAGTGTATACAAGGTAATTGAAAGCTTGAAAGCCCTGGGAGTAGAGCTTCCGCAGCCCTACGTGGATCCCCTTGAGATCATCACGAGATACGTGGACGACAACTACGTAACGTTGGTCTTCACAAGGAGCATCTCTAGGGCGGAGGAGCTCTACAGGAAGGCGAGACACGTCCTTCCAGAGGAGAAGCGCGGCCTTATAGCGTCACACCACCACTTGGTCTCTAAGGAGAAGAGGAGCGAGATAGAGGCCGCCGCTAAACGAGGCGAGGTTAAAGTCATCTTCACTCCCAGAACGCTTGCACAGGGAATAGACATCGGGACAGTGGCTCGGATCGTCCATGTAGGGCTCCCGGACACTGTGAGGGAGTACAGGCAGAGAGAGGGGCGTAAGGGTAGGCGGCGGGAGATAGGGTTTACGGAGACAATAGTGCTCCCTGGCAGCAGGTGGGATAGGGAGCTGCTTTCTAGGGGTGTCGACGCGTTTAGAGAGTGGGTTGATGCTCCGCTGGAAGTGGCTGTTGTGAACCCCGACAACAAGTATGGTTTACTGTTCAAGTCCCTCTACGACTATAAGAGGGGCGGGAAGCTTTCTCCCAGGGAGAGGGGTCTGCTAGAGAGGCTGGGGCTCCTCAAGGGCCGCGAGCTTACACGGAGGGGGGAGCAGGCATGGTATTATATTAATTTCTACGAGTTCGCTCCCCCCTTCGGTATAAAGAGGGTTTTTATAAAAAACAATGGAGAGGAGAGGTACCTAGAAGACATTTCCTTCAGCGACCTCGTTGAAAAGTTCCAGGTGGGATGCTTCGACTATAGCAGTGACGGCGTTGTAGTGGAACTGGAGCTGGGCGGTAGAAGCGGACGTGTAGTAAGGCGTGTAAAGGTTGCCGAGATAAGGGAGCCGCTCCTCTATAAATATGAGCCGTTGGCCTATGCTCTAGAAGAGTATAGGAGGATAAAGTCTCGGTGGGGGGAGCGGGCCAGTTTATTTTCAGACTACGTCAAGGGTAGAATACATTCAGATTCCATCTGTAATGTTAGACCCCCTACATCGGGGTTTGGAATGTACGTTAAGATACCCTATAAGGTTGTCTGGATAGTGGAGGGGGAGGGGGGTAGGCTCGTAGACACGCCTGTCGGCACGCTTGTGCTAAAGGAGAGGCGTGTAATCGAAGTCCCATCGATGGTTGCTGGCAGATACAGTGATTTCGGTTATGGAGAAGTCTACGAGCTAGATCCGGGGGAAAAATTGGAGCGGGTGAGGCTGGGCCTAGCGACTTTAATGGTTTTTCTCCGCGAAGCCTATAGGCTGCCGCTCGGCGTACTCTCTTATTCCCTGAGCAATGTGGGCGGCAGAAAAACAATGATCCTCTGGGAGGAGGAAAGTTCGGGGCTAATCGAGAAAATAGACTGGGAGAGGGTGTACCGTCGCCTCGGAGATTATACCCCTTCGCGGCTCGGCGAGATATATCTAGCCGAGGTAGACGAGGAAGCCCACCTAGAGTGGCTCGCGCTTGGCGGTAGATGGGATCTGGCGGTCGATATGGCGAAGAGGGTTGTCGGCTATGTTCTGCTGTCTAAGAGAATCAGAGTAAGGCTGGGGGGCCTGGAGCTGTTTATTCCCAAGCCGGGGCCGCAGCTCGGCCTCTTATCCTTCGACACGCTACTGCTTCCACTTACGGAGGACGGAGAGGTGGCTTTGGGCTTCATCGCATTATATGACGGGGAAAACGTTGTTGTGAAAAAGGTTCTTAGAGAGTATACAAGGACTAGCGGCGAGGTGAAGGACTTCGAGGAATTGTTGATGAGGAATATCAATTCAGGCTACAAGGTACTAGTCTATGGAATTGAGAGAGTAAGAGAAGAGCTACACTCTCTCGGGCTGACATATTATGCCGCATTGCTAAGCGGCCTTGTAAGTATGGGAAAGGTCGTGGATGTGGAGGAGAAGTTTAGGCGCGTGCTCGGCGAAGAGTATGTTCCTCTAAAAGAGGTTGCCGCCGGCTTAGGGATAGAGTACCCCGTAGAGCTGGAGGAGGTTGCCGAGGAGCTGGCGAAAAGTAGGGCTAAGATCAGGGGGCTTCCTTATTCCAAGTGGCTGTATTTTACAAAGTATCTTTCACAAAAATCCGAGAAGTTTATTGAAGCCAACGTAAAGGCTGTCTATGTATCATGGCTAGCTTTAAACGAGTTTGAGAAAAAGAGAAAAGATAACGGCTAGGTGGAGAGGATGGTGTCGATTAAGAACATCGCGAGAAAAATTTACAGCTCCCCCGAAGAGGAGGTTTATGAGAAGATTGTGGAACACGCGGTTAAGTGCAGTGAGATAACATCCCTGTTTGTGCACGCGCTGGAAGACGCGTCTAGGGGGTTGTATGAGCCTGCCGCAGAGGCTTTAGGGTCTATACTTAGGCTGGAGGAAGAGGCTGACCGCATGAGAAGAGAGATCCTTGAGAGGCTCGCGGTTATAGGTATTCCGCCCAGTATCAGGCAGGACTATGTCCGTTTAGCGGAGAGAATAGATATGATAGGTGACTTGACGAAGGCGGCTGCACGTACGCTGCTCGTCATAGGCGTTGAGAATCTTAGCAGAGAGATGCTGGAAGTAGTTCTCGAGGAGGGCCGTGTAGCCGAAAACGCAGCAGGTCTCCTGGTTGATGCCCTTAAGGAGACGAAGGAGAATTATGAAAAAGCGTTGAGTATCCTCGGCGATATAGAGGAGCTTGAAGACAGGGGGGATGAACTATACATACACGCGCTCACGCTTCTTAGAAAAAACCAGGATCTTCTAGTCTATAAGCTTATAAATGACGTTGAGGCGTCCGTGGACGCGGTAGAGGATGCCGGCGATGTGCTAGAGGAGATTCTCGTCAGGATAATAAGGTGAACGCAACATGGACGGTCTACTATTTTTGCTGATAATTCTGGGACTATACGTTGCTTGGAGCGTGGGCGCGAACGATGAAACGATGGCACTTGTTGCAGGGTTGAACATCTTTAATATCTCGCTTATAGTGGCTGTGGGCGCGATCCTCGACTTCCTCGGAGCGGTTACGTTCAGTTATAAAGTGGAGGAAACTCTTGGCACAAGGCTACTCGGCTTCAGGTTGACGCCGGCTGAGGCACTAATTATAGTCTTCGCCATCGCCTCCTGGCTCCTGCTAGCATCATTGAAGGGGTGGCCCGTATCGACGACACACTCCGCGGTGGGCGCCGCAATAGGACTCGGCCTCTTCAAAGCCGGAATGACGGGCGTAAACTGGGGAGTGCTCTGGGAGGTAGTAGGCGGCTGGGTACTGTCACCGCTCCTAGGACTCATAGGGGCGTATCTCGCGATAAAGCTAATGTTAGCGCTGGCACGATCCACGATTAAGGGGCTGAGGAGGGAGTTTAAGGCAAGACACTTCTCCGGGTGGCTCCTCTTCGCATGGGCCGGGGTGACATCGTTTAGCAGAGGGGCAAACGACGTTGCAAATGCTACCGCGTTCCTAACACCTATAGCCTCGAACCCCGACCTAATCCGGCTACTAGGAGGCGCTGGGATGGCTATGGGCCTCTACGTTATCGGTAGGCGCGTCGTAAAAAACGTGGGCTTAGAGCTTGTAGAACTCGACCCTATTACGGCTCTAGGCGTACAGCTCGTAACGGCCCTCATACTGCTTGTTGGAACATATTTAGGCCTCCCCCTCTCTGGGACACATATTCTCGTAAGCGCGATAATAGGCGCCGGCCTCGCGAAGAGAGTATGGGTTAATACAACTAATCTGAGAGATATCGTCGTGACGTGGATAGCGACGTTTCCCGCCGCCGCTGTGATAGCCTATCTAACTTGCCTGCTCCTAACACTTGTTTTATAAAAATTACTGGTTCAACATTTTAGGATCACATGTTGAACCCTGCCTTGTAAACCGCTTCGGCCAGCCAAGGATTTAATTGACTCTACACGACGCTTATCACGTGAAGAAGACAAAGATTATCGCAACACTAGGCCCCTCCTCGTGGAGAGAAGACATTATAAAAAGGATGATGATAGAGGGGGTGGACGGTTTCAGGTTCAACTTCTCCCATGCAGACTATGAGGTATTTTCGAGGACAACACGTCTTATACGGAGACTCGACTCTGAGGAAAGGATACCTATAATAGGGGATCTACAGGGCCCCGTTGTAAGACTGGGCACATTTACCCCCTTCCCCGTGAGACGGGGCCAGAAAGTAGTCCTTGTAAGGGGAGAGAAGGCTGAAGGCGAGGGCGAGATACCTATTCCGGATAGCGTCGTCTTCGACGTTTTAAGGGAGGGGGACGTCGTACTAGTCGAGAGCGGCCGCCTAGCCTTCCGCGTGGTTGAAAGAAATGATGGGAGATGCGTGGCGGAGGCTCTAGTCGACGGTGTCGTGAATCCTAGGAAGACGTTCGCCATTAAAGGCAAGGATCTCCCCCTAAACCCTCTTACAGAAAAAGATGTTCGCGACGTAGAGTTCGCCGTAAAGCAGGGCTTTGACGCGGTAGCCCTGAGCTTTGTTAAGAGGGCGGAGGACGTTCAGAGGCTTAGGGAGCTTCTATACGACTTGGGGGCAGAGGATACGAGAATAATAGCGAAGATAGAGACCAGGAGTGCCGTGAAAAACCTGGACTCCATACTTCGGGAGGCAGACCTCGTTCTAGTAGCCAGGGGGGACCTGGCCATATACTATAGGCTCGAAGAGATACTCGGCGTCCAAAGGTATATAGTAGAGTCCGCTAGGAGACGCGGCAAGCCCTCTATCATCGCCACCCAACTGCTGGAATCAATGGTAAACAACCCGATGCCGACCAGGTCGGAGGTCGTTGACGTTATAACTGCTGTAAGGATGGGCGCAGACGCGTTGATGCTCGCCGGGGAGACCGCGGCGGGAAAGTACCCTATAGACGCAGTCGCTTGGCTTAACAGGATCATACGTGAAGCCGAGAAGGAGGGGGAGGAGGGAGAAGATCTGAAGCCAGAGAACCTTTACGAGGAGATAGCAAAGGGCGTCGTGATGCTCTCAAAGATCATTGAAGGGAAGATAGTGGCGTACAGCGAGAGGGGAAACACGGCACGCCGCCTATCAAAGTTTAGGCCGAGCAAAAACGCGTACGTGTTTACAAGTAACCCGAGAACAGCGAGGTATATGTCGCTACTCAGGGGGATTGCACCCGTGGTCGCCAGGGAGCTCGACAGGACGCGGCCAGACTTCTTTGAAAGCCTCCTCGAAGCAACCATGAAGAGAGAGATAGCAGGGGTAGGCGACCTAGTAATATTCACTGCAGGCCGTCGCCGCGGCGCCACGGACGTCATAAGGGTTGAGAAGATAAAGCCAAAACTGGGCGGTTAACTGTTTTTAGTTAAAAAAGAGTTAGGGCTAACCCTAACTTTATTTAAAGAATACGAGGGAGGAGAGAATCGTCTCCTCCTGTAGACCGGCGTCGAGGCCTATAATAACGCGTTCGAGATTCTTCGCCTCGACGTACGCCATCATGTTGAACAAGTAGATATATGGGAGCTCGACGGAATATGGCCTCAGCTTGTACTCCGTGTACCTTATTAGCGCCAGTGTAAGCCTGTTTAGAAGCTCTGTAAGCCTCCTCCTATTGATGAGATCCTCCACCTCCTCGCTCTCTACTTTAAGCTTCTTTATCATTGCGTCGAAGGCCGACTTAGACACCGTAAATGGTTTGGGGAAAACGTCCAGTAGGCGCTGAAAAGCGCCCCCAAGTGCTATCTTCCAGTAAAACAGCCTGACAAGGTACTCTGTCCTAACCACGTCGAGGACTGGTACAAGCTTCTTGGAGAAAAACCCCTCTGAAAGGATCTGGAGGAGATAAAGATAGTAGAGATTGTCTAGGAAGAACTCTTTTTCCGCCACACTGCCCGTAACAAAACTCGGCGTTTTACCGCCCCTATAATATGGAGTCTTTTTTAGAAGCTCCCACAGCTCGTTCTCGGTTGCCACTTCTGAAAGCCTTGCTGGGGCCAAGACCCTGCCATAGGGGTAGAAGAAGGGCTTCCTCCGTTCACCAACGATGTTGCGTAGTTGTATCTTCACGTTCTCTATTTCGAGCCTGTCGAGTAGTGCGTCTATAAATACTCCATAGTCCGGCGCCACCGAAGAGAGGAGTTTCATCCGAGAAATATAGACCCGGTACACGCTGTTGACCTTTTCCTTAATATCTGACTCCTCGTTGAACCCCCTGTAATCATTGAAGCTCGAGAGCGAGCGGTTACCCCTAACTATGGCTTCATAGTCGGCCCGCCCCAGGAGCCTCGTTTTTAAGCCATGGGCTCTCACTACGAGATACGTCTCCAAGCCCTTCACCCTTCGCGGACAACTTTCATGCGCACGAACTCCTCTATCTCCTCCTCCGTCACACGTTCCTCAATGTGCCTTAAGGTGTCCTCGAGGCTGGGTATTAGGTTGCGTTCAAGGCTGTTAACTACCCTGTTTATGTACTGTAGCTGCTCGCAGAGCTTCTCCACCTCCATCTCCTTATTAGCGACTATTATCATGGTCTTTATAGCCTCCCAGAGTTTCTCTAGAGCCTCCCTGTACTCGGGGTCGGCTACACGGGAGTAGTCTGGCTCGTAGACTATGCGTGCCTCGGGCACGGGAACTCCCTGCCTGCTAACTATAACGATGTCTATCTCAGGCGGCCTAACGAGGCTGGCTATCGATTCGAAGTCGTGCTCGCCGCGGCTCATCCTCAGCTGCGTGACCCTGCGCGCGGCCTCCAGGTATTTGCGCTCCGCCTCGGCAAGCTTCTTTAGCTCATCCATTATAGCGAAGACTTCTTTTACGAGCTGATCCCTCCGCATCTGCAGTACTTCTTTGCCCCTCTTCACGAGCTGGAGGCGGCGTCTTAAGAGGAGGAGCGTCCCCCTAGAGGCGGGTAAAAATGCTAGCTGTGAGGACACGGCTTTTCAACCCCTCCTATACTTGGGGTGGTACTTCTCTATAAGCCTCTTAGGTATCCTCACGAGCTCTTCCTCAGGCAGGATCGAGAGCACCTGCCAGGCGAGATCCAACGTCTCCTCGATGCTACGGTTCTCGTAGAAGCCCTGGTTTACGAACTTCCTCTCAAACTCCTCGGCGAACTTTAGGAAGTTGCGCATCCTCTTGCTCAGCCCGACCTCGCCTATTATCCTCGCCAGATCCCTGGCCTTTACGCCCCTGCTATAGGCGTCGTAGAGCTGGTCGGCGACATATCTATGGTCCTCCCTAGTCTTGCCCTTCCCTATGCCAGACTTCATAAGCCTGCTAAGGCTTGGCAGCACGTTAACGGGAGGATATATTCCCTGCGCGCTAAGCTCCCTGCTCAGGAAGATTTGCCCCTCAGTTATATAGCCTGTAAGGTCAGGTATCGGGTGGCGTAGATCGCCTCCCGGCATCGTAAGTATCGGGAAGAGGGTTATGCTGCCATTCTTCCCCTTCACTATGCCAGCCCTCTCATATATGGTCGCCAGGTCGCTGTACATGTAGCCCGGGTAGCCGAGCCTTCCCGGTATTTCTCCTCTCGCCGTGCTGATCTCCCTCAGGGCTTCACAGTAGTTCGTCATGTCGCTCATTATGACCAGCACGTGCATCCCGAGGTCGAAGGCCAGGTACTCGGCCACTGTAAGGGCTATTCTCGGAGTCATGAGCCTCTCAACAGCCGGGTCGTTTGCGAGGTTGAGGATTGCTACGAGCCTTTCAAGGGCGCCCGTCTCCCTGAACTGCTCTATAAAGAACTCCGCCTCCGTGTTTCTAAGCCCTATTCCAGCGAAAACAACGGCGAAACTTTCACCCTCACCCCTGACTGTAGCCTGCCTGGCAAGCTGGGCCGCGACTCGGTTATGCGGCAAGCCAGACACGCTGAATATGGGCAACTTCTGCCCCCTAATCAGGCTAAACATCCCGTCGATGACGGATATCCCCGTCTGTATAAACTGGTAGGGATAGACCCTGGCGACGGGATTCATGGGCTCGCCGCTTATTTCTCTCTCCTCGCCGGCGACTACTGGAGGCAGGCCATCTATGGGCTCAAAGCGGCCGTTAAACATGCGCCCCAGGACGTCCTCCGAAACCCTTATCTTAAACGTGGTTCCAGTGAATTTCACGAGGGTGTCCGTCTCAAGCCCTTCTCTATCGCCGAGGATCTGTACGACCGCGTGGCCCTCAGAGGTCTCTAGCACGCGGCCAAACCTCTCCTTACCGTCCTTGCCGAGTATCCTGACAACTTCGTCGTACCCCGCATCCTCTACGCCGTCAACTATCATTAGGCTGCCGCGTATCTCCTTCGCCCCCCTGTACACTTTGCCCGGGTACCTTTTCACGGCCTCGCGTGCAAGCTCCACCATACCCCATCACCCGCTCATGGGAGTCTGCTCTAATACTACTCCATGCCTCTTAGCGATGGAGTCGAGTTTAGCCATGACTCTCTGGTACAGCTCCTTTACGGCGTCTAGATCTCGTTCATCCTCCTTCACGCGCATCATCTCGTAGACCTCGGGGAGGTTCACTATCTCCTCGACGCTAACCCTCCGCGTTATAAGGTCGTATGCTCTGTCGAAGAAGTCTATCATCAACTTTAACAGCCAATACTGCTTAAGCGGTGGACAGAAGACGTCGACGCCTGTGAGGGCGGTCTGCCTAAGGAAGCCTTCCTTTAGTATCTCAGCGGCGAGCAGTATGAGCCTCTGGTCGTCCGGCAGCGCGCTTTCGCCGACGACCGACGCTATAGCCTCTATCTCGCTTGACACTGTGAGCAGCCTAAGGGCCTTGGCCCTGTATCTCGGGAAATCCTCAGCCACGTTCTTAACCCACCACCTCTCGACTATCTCAGCGTACTGGCTAAAGCTCCTCAGCCAATTGATCGCTGGGAAATGCCTCCTATAGGCGAGCTCCGGGTCGAGGGCCCACATGGTTCCCACGAACCTCAAAGTGTGTATGGTTACGGGCTCGTTGAAGTCGCCGCCAGGCGGCGAAACCGCTCCTAGAACGGTGACGGAGCCCTCCCTCTCCGGGCTCCCCAGAGCCCTCACCCTGCCTCCACGCTCGTAGAACTCTGCTATCCTGTCCGGCAGGTACGCCGGGTAGCCCCTTTCAACAGGCATTTCACCGAGCCTGCCGGAGATTTCGCGTAGGGCTTCAGCCCACCTGCTTGTAGAGTCTGCAATGAGGGTTACATGGTACCCCTGATCCCTATAGTACTCGGCCATGGTGATACCCATGTATATGGAGGCCTCTCTCGCTGAGACAGGCATGTTCGATGTGTTGGCGATTATAATGCTCCTCTCCATGATCGACTTCCCGCTTTTAGGGTCTATGAGCTCGGGGAACTCCTTCAACATTTCAGCGATCTCGTTGCCTCGCTCCCCACACCCAATGTATATCACTACCTGGGAGTCGCTGTACATCGCAACCTTGTGGAGCGTGACGGTCTTCCCGGTGCCGAAGCCTCCCGGTATAGCCGCGGCGCCGCCCTTAGCCACTGGGAAGAAGGTGTCTATGACCCTCTGCCCGATGATCAGGGGAACCTCGCTGGTCAGCCTCTCCGCGAAGGGCCTAGGCCTCCTCACGGGCCACTCCTGTATCATGTTAAGCTCGACTTGCCCAGAGGCTGTCTCTATAACGGCCACGGTGTCTTCTACTGTAAAGTTCCCTTCATGTATCTCTTTTACAACTCCGCTTATGCCTGGCGGCACCATTATCCTGTGTTCAATCATGGAGGTTTCCTGCACTGTGCCTATAACGTCCCCCGGAGAAACTTTATCCCCCACCTTCACGGTCGGCTTAAACTCCCACTTTTTATCCCTCGGCAGGGCATTTACCTTTACGCCCCTCCTGATGAAGGGGCCTGTCTTCTCCAGGATAACGTTGAGGGGCCGCTGCACGCCGTCAAACACCGACGACATAAGTCCTGGCCCGAGTTCCGCTACAAGCAGTTTGCCCGAGGCATAGACGGGCTCTTCCGGCCTTACGCCCCCTGTGTCCTCGTAGACCTGGACTACGAAGTGGTCCCTGGCCACTCTCACTACTTCGCCTAGAAGCCGCTCCTCGCCTACGTAAACCACTTCGCCGATCTTTATGTCGGGTATCCCCTTTGCAGAGACCACGGGGCCGGATATGCTTATGATAGACCCTACTCTCTCAGAGCTCATCAGGTATCAAGACAATACCCCTTTCGCCTTAATAAATAATATTAACCCTTCCCGCCGCGACGCAGATTTTAACGAGAAAAAAGACACACAGGTGTGAAACAACTCCTAATGGGCGCCCTGGCCGTACTCATTACAGCCTACAGTCTAGCCGCTGCCACGCTCTCAGCGGGCTACATAACAGTCTACCGTCTCAAGATAACCTATCTAGCAGAGGGCACGGGAAAGATAGGTGAGGAGATATTCTCCAAAACCTTCCCAATAGCACCCGATATAGAGGGGTGGCAACGCACGGTAAACTACACTCTTTACCTGAATGGAAGGACCATCCACGTGTTCGTAAAGAGGGACAGCCAGGGAAACAGGTACGCATACGCAGGACACGATATAGCTATCAACGGCAAGGCGAACATTACGTTGGTCGAGTATGTAGAGGTTATCCCCCCACCTCTCCGTGAGAGAAAGATCCCTCCCGAATCCCCCTGCGCAAGAGAGGAGACCTACAAGCAAATGCTTTACCTCGAGGGCTTCTGGGGGCACCCCTTCAACGGTGTTAGCCTAAGCGACCTAAAGCAGCTCTCAGAGAGCCTCGACGGGACGAGTAAAATCACCTATATATACAGGGTTATAGAGTGGGTTCTCTCAAACACCGAGTACAGGCTAGGCGTAAACGGAGGCGTAATGTACCCCACAGAGTTCTACGTGGAAAAACATGGCGCATGCGGCGACATACACTCCTTCATCGTAACAATGCTCAGAATCAAGAGGATACCATCCTATGTCTACTACGCCCTGATATATAGGCGGGGCGCCTCCGCAGAAATGTCGTCGCGGAAAGCCTCCTTCAAGACCGTAAACGCCCTGCCACACATCTTCGCCACGGTAAGACTCTGCGGCAGGGACTTCCCGGTAGACTTGACGTACCCTGCAGCGCGCGACCCCCTCTCCGCGATCCGCAACGCCGGAATAAATACTGGCGACAACGTTGTTGTACTCTACAGGATACTCGACGCCAACCCGAACGACTACCTTCTAGTCTACGCTCCGTCGAACAACTCGAGGGTGAACGTCGAAATAGAGATAACCAAAAACTCTTACTTTACCTCGAACAGGCCCCCTCTCCTAGCAATCGCCGCTCTAGCACTACTGGCCGCGCTAGCCGTCATCTCCCTACTTAAGTCTACGTCCACAGTAGGGACATATAACGTGTAAATCCCCGTATGGCAGCTCGCGGCCACAGTACGGGCAACGCTTCTTTCCACCGCTTTGCCCCGTGGCAGCCGTTGGCTGAACCGCTGGAACGGCCGGCGCCGCCACAGGGGCGGCGGGAGGCCTCGCTGGCTGGAGGGGGGCTTGCTGCGGGGGAATAGGGGCTTGCTGCTTCACAAAGGCCGGCTTTTCCGGCTCCACTCTTTCAAGCTGTGGGGGCGCCTCTTTTATCTCTATCACGGGCTCAACGCTTTTTTCTTCCTCCGGCTGGGAGGGCTGGGGGGCGGGCTTCTGCACTATAACAGGCTTAGCGACCTCCACGGGCTGCTCCACGGGCTTTATGGGCGACGGCGGTACAGCGGGCCGCGTCACTGGGGGGGCTTGAACCGGCATAGGGGGAGGCTGCTGTACCGGTATGGCCTGCACCTCTCCCGGCTGTCTAGCGGCCGCCTCCACCTTCTCGGCTAGGTCGAGCTTTAACCTCATGTAGAGA
>JALSNQ010000023.1 GCA_026986905.1 Thermofilaceae archaeon | reverse complement strand
GGAAAGGAGAGTTCTGGAGCCCCTCCCCCCTCCCCCACATGCTCGGAAAAACGCCTATACACGTGTACACGCCAGGTAGGGAAAAAATCGTGTTCACCCGGGGCGCTGCCGCTATCTACAGCTCCTCGGGCAACACGCTGACTATAAAAATATTTTATCCGGCCACCCTCACGTGGAGAAGGATTACAGCCCCACTCCCAGGTGTAAAGAAAATAGCGAAATCCGAGGCCTCCCTCTCAGAGGAGGGGCTGGCGGCCCTGCTGCTAAAGGGCATCGGCGCTTCGTACCTAGTCGCTGCGGATTGTATGGAGGGGGTTAAGGGCTACGTTAAGCTGCCCCCCTCAGCGAACCTTGCCGGCGTTAGGGGAAAAACTGTGATTGTGGCAACGCCCTATAAGGCCTTGTTCTACAGCTTCACAGCGCCGAGCGCGTTCTACAACGTCACCATGCGCGTAACGGACGACAACGGCACGCCTCTCGGGGACGCAGAAGTGTACACAAATGGGACAGTAACCAAGTGCCCTCAGGGAATATGTGTGCTTAGGCTAAAGCCCGGGACTCACGGGTTGAGGATTGGGGCGCCGGGCTTCCACTGGGAAGACATAGTATTGAATGTCACCTCAAATATGGCTGTCGACGTAAAGCTTCACCGCGTGCTCTATACGGTAGAGATAACGGTGAAGTCCGATAACGGAACCCCCATCCCGGCCAACCTGACCGTGTATACATCCGATGGAAGAAGGCTCTACGGGGGCGCCGCCCCGGCGCGCCTACTCGTGCCTGGGGGGAGTTACAGGGTGGTGGCAAGGTATAGGGGGGCTGAAAACAGCACACTCCTCGATGTCTCCTCAAACGCAAGCCTGACTCTAGAACTCGCGGTTAGACGGGTACTCACCGTTATACCTCCGCGGGGGGTTAGGCTCCGCCTAGTCATTGAGGGGGTTAGCGGCGTCGTGTACAACTCGACGGTCACCGGGCCTGTGAGCTTGAGCCTACCCGGCGGCCACTACGTGGTGGAGGGCTATGCCGAAGGCTACAAGTCCGCTAGAGTAGAGGTGACGCTAACAAAGGACATGGAAGTAAGGCTTGCAATGGAGCCCTTGAACCGGGAAGAACTGTCGGCCGTGATATATGGCTTATCCGGGTGCCCCCACTGTAGAGAAGTAAACTCGACGCTTAGAAGGCTTCTCCCCCACGTGGAGTTCAGGGAGATCTCCACACGAAAATACGCTGAAGAGTACGAAGAACTCTACAGAGTCCTCAAGGCCGGTAACAGGGGGCTCGTACCCTTAACACTGGTCTTCCAGGGAGACAGGCTTATACTCGCCGTAGTCGGCGGCGGCGACGCGGAGTGGTGGAGGAGCACGCTGTCGCAGGCCGTGGAGGGGAAGGTTCTCGTTGTAGACGACGTGGGGCATAAGAAGCTCCTCGAGGTAAACCAGAGCTTAATAAGGGAGATAGTCTTCGGAGGCTCGGCCCGCATACCCAAGAGGCATACCGCGCTGCTCCCACTCGTAGTATCACTAGCGGCCGCCGACTCCGTAAACCCATGCACGTTCCTAGTCTTCACCGCGCTGCTAATAATGACCATGCGCATATCGGGCAGAGGAAACATGCTGCTAGCAGCGGCAGCGTTCATAGCCGCAGTATACACGGCCTACATGCTCCTAGGCCTGGGGCTTCTAAAAGTGTTTTCTAGCCTCCCATGGCTGAAGTACCTACTCGCGGCATTAGCTTTCATATTCGGAGCGCAATCCCTCTACAGCGTCAGGGGCGGGGAGTTCCACTCCCCCGTTCCGGCTCGGTGGAAGAAACTCATAGAAGAGTATCTCTCAAGGATAGCTAGGAGCGGCAGCCCAGTGCTCGCCTTCACTCTGGGAATCATAATAAGCCTGACACTGCTCCCCTGTAGCAGTGGGCCCTACCTCGTCGCCATGTACGCTCTCTCCACCCTGCCCTTCACTTTGGCGCTACTCTACCTCGTGCTGTACAACGCCATCTTCGTCGCACCCCTAGTCGCTATAACAGTCTCCGTGGGCTTGGCCAGCGGCAAGGTGAGGGCACTCATGAAGACCCGGACAAGGCTGCCCAAGTACTTTGAGGCTGCCGCCGGCATACTGCTTATAGCAATAGGGGTCTACGTACTACTCTACATGTAGGTGGCCTAAAGGCATGGTAGAGGGCCTAGAGGGGAAGCGGTGGCTGGCGGGCAGAGTAGCCGATATCGCCTCCTTAAAGGCGGGAAGACACGCGGTGCTAAGGATAAGCGCTGATGGGAGGAAATACCTCCTTCCCCTCTCCAAATGCGGCTGCCCGCCGGGACACGGGGTGCGTTTCCGGGGAGAAGAGCTATGCGAGGCCGAGTTCTGCAGGGAATTCCTCGAGGACGTAGCCTCAGGGCGTGTACCGGGGATAAGGGTTGTGGGTTCTATTCCACTCCCCCTCCGCTTCTTAGGCGTGTTGAGGGAGGATTCGACTCACCCGCTCGCGCTGTACTGGGCCGGCGGCCAGCGTGTAGTAGTTAAGGGGTATAGGGAAGAGACGAAGCACAACTATGAACCCTTCTTCTACTACTACCTAAGGGGGAAAGGCCTCACGCCGCCCTTTAAGGCATACTACGAGTGGAGGGGGTCGCCGTTGGGCCTTATCACCGGCTACCTCGAGGGCGAGGATGGGGGCCTCCAATTCTACAGGTCGCTCCTCAACTCCCTGAAGAGCGGGGAGGCGGAGGCGCCAGAGGAGGAGGCGTGCCGCGTGGCGAGGGTTCTCGCTGGGTTTCACGTAGCGATGCTTGGCTGCGCAGAGGGATGGTGTGGCACGGCCATAGTGGATGCCGGGGACGTGGAGTCGTGGAGGAGGAGGATACGCTTCTACTATGGGAGGATACATTCACCTATCCTTAAGGAGAGGGTGGAGGCGGCTGCGAGGGGGATGGAGAAGTATCTCGGATCCTTAAAGGCTAGGATACACCAGGACTTCCATTTATCGCAGCTAATGCGGGTAGGGGGAGAATACTTTATACTCGACTTCGAGGGGGAGCCCGGTAGACCCGAGGCGTGGAGGGGCGAGCTCGAGCCCCCTCTTAGGGATTTCGCGTCACTCCTAAGGAGTATATCCTATATCTCCTTCTTCGCAGTGAAGGAGGCAGGGTCCCTGTCCATGGAGGAGGCGGCGGAGACGCTCTTCACAGATAGCAATGAGATGAGCGTCGTTAGGACGTGGGGGAGGAGCGTGGCACGCATCCTAGCAGAATGTTATCTCGAAAGGCTGGAAGAGCTGGGCGGGGGCGGGGCGGCCATGAGCTTGGAAAACGCCGAGGAGCTCCTCGAGATCGTTGAGCCGTGGTATGTGGAGCGCGGCCTCTACGAGGCGTACTATGAGGCGATGTATAGGAAAAAGAATGTTGTGGCGGCTGTCTCGACGCTAGCCGCACACGTGCCACTATAGCTTAGACGCGACACTTCTCTCGTAGACTTCAAGCGCCATGTCGGCGGCGTTATCCCAGGTGAACTTCTTCTCAACCCTCTCAACGGCGTTCTTCCTTATGATCTCGCCCGCGTCGACTATCTCCTCGAGCAGGGATCTGAGCTTGGCTTCACCTATCTTCGGCATATACCTATCCAGGTCGCCTGTACGTGAAGCCTCCATGAAGGCCGCCATGTCCCTGATAGCGTCCGCGAGCTCGTAGGGGTCGCCGGGGCTCACGTGCAGGCCCGTACCCTCGAGGCCGTGGCGCCTTATGTCGAGGACTATCTCTTTGAGCCCGCCGACCGCGGAGGCGACCACCGGGTTGCCTGTAACCATTGCCTCGAGCGCCATTATGCCGAAGGGCTCCCACCTGGAAGGCGCCGCGAAGACGTCGGCTGAGAGATGGGCCAGCCTGTAAATGGAGGGCGCGATGCCGAAGACCGTTCTAACGTTGTATGGGTAATCCTTTGTAAGCTCGGCTAGCTGCCTGGCGTATTCCTCCCCGCCCCAGACGGGCAGTACTAGGAAGACGAACTTCACGTTTCCAAGCTCTTCGACGACTCTAGGAACGGCCTCGGCTAGGACGTCTATACCCTTCTGCCTGCTGAGTCTCCCCGTGGTTATCACCAGCGGGCCGTCAGTCTCAAATGGCTCAACCTTTCCGTTCGGCTTGAATGGGGGAGCAAGCCACTCCTGTATCTTCTTGAAGAGCTCCTTATCCAGCTGCCTTGGCTCGGCCCCAGGCATGTTGCCCAACGCCTGAAGCAGGAAGTAGCGGCGTAGGTCGTGCCTCGTGTAACCATCCCTTTTACCGGTGAACTTGGCCAGCGCGTTGCCGTGGCGTTTTAGCACCTCTTCCATTGCGTCCCGATAGCGCCAATCGGTTCCATTGTATATGACGCCGCTCTTCTCCTCTAGATCCCAGCCAAGCCTGTTGAGCACGCCGTCCCTGTCCTCCCTGAGATAGGTTCTGCTCACAGTGACGAAGACGTCCGACTCTATGGCGCCGAGCCTCTCCGCGATGCCCCTCGCCATGCCTATAGCATCCCTCACGGTGACCTCGAGGACCCTTCCGCCCAGCCTCACCCTGTGCCTAAAGTCCTCCTCTACCCCTGCACGGGCAATAAGGGAGGGCTCTACGCGCTTCTCCACGAGTAGATGTATGTGGTACACCAGGCCGGGCCTCCAACCCTTATCGGCCAGCTCGCGCCTAGCCTTTAACAGGGCGATCACACTGTGCCAGTCGTGGAAGTGTATTACGTCGGGCCTTGCCAAGCCAAGTTTCTCATAGTTTAGGAGAAGCCACCCGAGCGCCTTCGCCAGGAGCGCGACCTTGTCCATCATGGTGTCCTCCGCGTAGACCCTCGGGTCGTCCAGGGGGCCCCCGGAAAAGAGAACGTACTTCACGCCGCGCCACTCCCTATAGCCGACGATGACCCTAGTCCCCCCTATATCCACCTCAGCCCTCTTCTCCTCTCCTCTGAGCCCCGCGGGGGCGTGGCTAGGCATAACTATGACAGCCTCCACACCCTTCTTCACGAGGCTTGCGGCAAGGTTTGGTGGAACCTCGCCGAGCCCGCCGACCTTTACTATAGGCCGCGCCTCGAAAGTCAGCATCCAGACGCTTTTAACCGCCACCGCTACCACCCCACCTTTATCTTCGTCGAAAAACTTTCACCTGGCTCGAGTTCCACTTCGTGGATGAACACTATGCCCAGAGCCTGGTACTCCCTCCTTAGCCCCTTCTCGGTTCTAGAGAGCGTCTCTATGGGCGCAACCCACAGCGCAGCATGCTTCTCGTTCTCGACGAACACGTCCCTAAACGCCTGCGAGTGAAGCACGACGCTCCTCGACCAGGGGCTCACGTGGTGCTCCCTCACGTTCTTGTTAAACTCTCCGTCAACCGTGTACCACGGAATTTCCCCGCTTTCATAGCTCAGCCTAGGGGTAAGTGTCAGCTCCACCGAGAGCCTAGGCTTTATCTTAGAGTTCTCCATGTTACGCCACCTATATTCCACCTCTAGAACGCTTCCGTCGAGCGAGAACCTGTAGGTCTTTACGAGAAGTATCCTCTTAGGGTTCTCGTGGTCGCTCCAGTCCCTCCCAGTGTACACTAGCCTCACAAAGCCCTCGCCGTAGTCTTCGAGGATGTAACGCCCAAGCGCGAAGTCGCTCACGTCGACGAAGGGCGTGTTGTTTAACCAGTCCCATATACCGGCACCGCTGCGCCATATGTGCTCCCGGAAGCTCACCCTCCTATACCAGTCCGGCCTATACCACGCTACACCGGAGAGGTAGGGCTCGCCGTAACGGCTCATCGTGTTCACGAGGTTGTATTCGTCCCCGGGCTCCTTGACGTCTAGCTCGAAGAGAGTGCCACCGTCGTCCGGCTTTATATAGTAGTTTGCCCTCCTCGTCTCCACGAGAACCTCCTTTCTACCGTCGTAGTCGAAATCAGTTTCAATTATCCTGGAGGCGACGTCCAGGGTACCGCGCCTCTCCTCGGCGACTCTCTCAGCCCTTATGAAGTGCTCGTACACCGCCTGCCTTAGATGGGCTAGGTATATGCCGCCGAAGAGGCCGTGCCAGTAGGCGTCGTTGCACTGCCCGGTAACATACTCTAGCCAGGCCTCGCCGGGCGCCTCCAGCTGCTCCAGCTTCTCCTTCACATAGAGCATCTTCTTGTGCATATTGTTGCTCTCCCTATACTTTCTGACAAAGTTGGGGAAGTAGCCGCCGCTCCACTCCATCATCTTGTCGTAGCTCCCAGGGTAAAGGTAGACCGGGCCCTGGTAGCCGAACCGGCGTAGATACTCGCTGGGAGTCAGGAGTTCCACGTCCACCGCGTGCCTAAGCATGTCGAGGAATCGGCGCAGCCACGCCTCCGCGGGGGCTGGATCCCACCATTCCCCGAACTTCTCGGCGTCGCTGCCCCAGAGAACGTATTGTTCTCCACTCTCTGTGGCGAAGCCCTTTAGGTAGTCGAATACCTCCTCCTGTGTGCGCCAGGGAAGTATGTACCTGATAGGGGCGTCTATGAAGAACACGCCGCTCCTGACCCCGGAGTACTCGGTTAACTGTGCCCTGTGGACATCGCCCTTCCAGAGGCCAGCCCTATAGCCCACCTCGTCGTCAAGTATCACGTACTCGTACCCGGCCTCCCTGAGGGCGACCGGCAGCGTGGGATCCCACACTCTCTCGGGTAGCCAGGCGCCGCGGGGCTCTACGCCGAACACCTCCTCTACAAGCTCTCTCCCCATCTTCAGCTGCTTCACTCGGTCTTCACTGGGAAGTATCGGCAACGCGGCCTCGCTGAAGGTGCCGCCGAGCACCTCCACGTTACCCTTCTTCACATAGTCTACAAGCCTGGAGAGGAAATCCGGGTAGTACTCCCTCCAGTAGAGTAGGAGGGGGCCGCTAAAATGCAGCGTAAAATGCATCTCGGGGAAATCCCGCATAACCCTGAGCAGGAGTTCGTACGAGTTCCTCTGCACGCGGTCGAGGACGTGCCTCAGCTGGCCGACCGGCTGGTGGAAGTGGATTGCAAAAATAAAACTGGTCTTAGGCATACTACCACACCCTAATACTTGCCAGGCCGCCAATATAAGAATGAGCCGTGGAGCCCCGGCCGGGAATCGAACCCGGGACCTCCGCCTTACCAAGGCGGCGCTATCGGCCCATGAAGCATAGGGCTAGGCCCACCGACTGAGCTACCGGGGCTCGAGACATTATGGGACAAAAGCATATTTTATCTTTTCCGCCTAGCCCCTCGGCATAGACGCACCCCCGACCCGGCCGGGGAGCTAGAACTATAAATTGTACCTCTCCAGAGAAGTAGGGGGACTTCCATGTCAGAGCTCGGCATCACAGTGAAAAAAAGCGAAAACTTCTCGGAGTGGTACACTCAGGTGCTTCAAAAAGCAGAGCTCGTGGATCTCCGGTACAATGTCCAGGGCTTTATTGTCCACAGGCCTTGGCTCATGAGGATTATAAAGAATATCTACAGGCTTTTCGAGGAAGAGCTGGAGCGCACAGGCCACGAGCCCGTGCTCTTCCCCCTAGTCATCCCGGAGGAGAATTTTGAGAGAGAGAAGGAGCATGTGGAGGGGTTCAAGCCGGAGGTTTTCTGGGTTACCGAGGCCGGCGACGAGAAGCTCGACAGGCGGCTGGCCCTAAGGCCCACCTCGGAGACGGCCTTTTACTACATGTACTCGTACTGGATTAAGGGGTGGAGGGATCTCCCGCTAAAACTCTATCAGAGTGTAAGCGTCTACCGCTACGAGAAGAATACGAGGCCCCTTATCAGGGGTAGAGAGTTCTTGTGGATAGAGGCCCACGACGCCTTCGCCACACGCGAAGAAGCCCTAAAACAGATAGAGGAAGACATGGAGAATTCGCGGCGAGTCATATGGGAGAAACTGGGGATACCATTCCTCTTCCTCAGGCGACCCCCATGGGACAAGTTTGGAGGCGCCGAGGACACCTATGCGGCGGACACGCTCATGCCCGACGGCCGCGTGCTGCAGGTCTCGTCAACCCACGACCTCGGACAAAGGTTCGCGAAGGCATTCAACGTCGTGTTTCTCGACAGGGATGGGGAGAAAAAGTACGTGTGGCAGACCTGTTATGGCCCCGGCGTGTGGAGGATAGCGGCGGCGCTGATAGCCGTGCACGGTGACGATAAGGGGCTTGTGCTGCCCTTCAGCGTAGCCCCCGTGCACGTGGTGATAATACCCATATTTTACAAGGAGAAGGATAAAGGCCCGGTAATGGAGAAGGCGCATAGGCTCAAGAAAACCCTCGAGGAGGCAGGCTATCGCGTCATCGTTGATGACAGGGAGGAGAGAACTCCCGGCTGGAAGTTCAACGACTGGGAGCTGAGGGGTGTGCCGGTAAGGCTTGAGATAGGGCGCCGTGAGGCTAATGGAGGCTACGTGACGCTAGCCAGGCGTGACACTGGGGAAAAGGAGAGAGTCGAAGACGGGAAACTGGTTGAGAGGATAAAGGCGATAGAGGTGGAGTTCCTCAAGAATCTCCAGGAGAGGGCAAAGAGGTTCTTCGAAGAAAACATTGTCGACGCGAAGAGCAGGGAAGAAGTCGAGAAGGCGCTCAAGGAGAGAAAGATCGTGAGGATGCCGTTCTGCGGCAGGGAGGATTGCGCCGCAGAT
Source organism: Thermofilaceae archaeon (assembly GCA_026986905.1). GTDB lineage: Archaea > Thermoproteota > Thermoprotei > Thermofilales > Thermofilaceae > JALVKT01. The sequence goes on along the minus strand of JALSNQ010000023.1, from coordinate 15,927 downwards.
CTTAAGGAGGCGACAGACGGGGGCAAGGTGCGTGGCACGCCGCTCGACCTAAAGGAGGGGGACTACGGTAGGTGCGCGTGGTGTGGTAGGCCGGCGCGCATGGTAGTGTATGTCGCGAAGAGCTATTAGACCCCCTGGTATATGTGCGACAACTAAAATACCCGGTGCAGCGATACTTCTTTACTGTGGAAATAAATATCAGCTACGAATACCTTCACGCGGAAAGACTTTCGAGCGAACATAAAGGCCAGGCAAACATGCAGGTCCAACTAACTTTTCCCTCGTCGCCGCCGCAACGCGTGGGCGACAGCCTGGAGGCAAGGTTTTTGACAAATATTACATCTCAGCCGCCTCTAGTAGTGATAACGCTTAAGGGGGCTGTGAGGGCTAGGGGCGAGAAGGCGGAGATAGACGAGCTCGAGAAGGGGCTCTCTCAGGGAAAGCCTGATCCCGAGCTTGTCCGCCTACTCACCAGTAATGTGCTCTTCGAGGCAATGATGCTGATGAGGGAGCTAGGCTTCCCGCCCACGCTGCCGCTGCCCTCACCCCCTGAAAAGGGCGGTGAGCCAGGCTTCAAGCCTGTATAGAGGGGTGGGTGAAAAGGCTTAAAGTAAAGCTCCTCTACGGCCAGGGATGCCCCCAAGGATACTTCAGGGTGGATCCCTCATGTAGGGAGAGGCCGGCCTCGGCGGCTCAGGAGTGGCTACTCGCGGAGGCTCTGAGAGAAGACGGCGTCATCAGGCAGGCCGGTAGGCTGTCATTTCTACTCCGCATGGCTGGAGGGCCAAATACCCCTTTAAAGGCCGCCGCGGTAGAGCCTGACGACTGGAAGCCCCTCCTCTGGACCTCCGGCTATTTCGCCGAGAAGCCGGGTAGCTGCGCCTCTCTACTCCCCCAGCTCCCCTGCACCTCGTCTCTCACAGCACTGTCCAGGAAGAATGCCTGCGTGTACGCGTATCCCCTTCCGAGGAGGTTTCTGGAAAAGTTTATCTATGCCGCCGCTGCCGCTGGCCTCGAGAACCTTGTCTTGATAGATCCTCCCCAGACGTGGCTTTTCTCAGAGGCGGTCCTAAGTGGAGGATACGGCTCCTATGTCGCTCAGGGCATGAGGCTCCCGCGTTACGCTCAGGCCAGGGTTAAGGAGGAGGTGGAGTTCGATGAGGCGGAGTCCAGGCTTAAAGGAGGAGACGTGGATGTGGCGCGCGTTGAGCCTGTAAGCCTGCACAGCGTCGAGCTAGTCAACCGTGCATTCGGTGGAGCTGGCGAGCTGGCCTTGACGCTGCTTGAGGGGCTTGAGGAGAGCGGCTACGTGATGAGTTATAGGGCCTTCCAGGAGATGGCTGAGCAGCTTGGGGGCGCGGAGGGGCGATGGACCGCTGCCAGGCTCGTGCTTTTCGGCTACGTGAAGGTTAGGCAAGCGCAAGTCGAGCTGACGGATAAGGGGTTGTATACACTTTTCGGCCAGAAGTAGGATATAATTATCACATAGTAATTTTTCACTCCCCGTGGAGCTTACTCGGAGTCAGTTCGAAGTGCTCTGCGCACTGATAGACTTGTATAGGGAGCTGCGTAGACCCATCAGAAGCGTCGAGCTAGCGGCGCGTCTTGGCCGTAGCGACGGAACTGTAAGGAACATGATGTCCTCCCTCAAGGTTTTGGGGCTCGTCGACGCGCGTACAGGCCCCCAGGGGGGCTATACGCCCACGGCTAAGGGTGTAGAGATCGTCGAGAGGGGTGTCTCAGGGCTCAGGGAGCCCCTCATCCTGGAGGCAGACGGCATGGCCACTAGAATCAGGGTGGTGGATATAGAGTTAATAGATATACCTAGCCCCCTGGGCGCTAGGGCAATCCTAAAGGTACTGGGGAGGAGAGGGCTTGAAAGAACGCTGCGTGAAGGCATGAGAGTGAAGGTCGGGCCTACACCCTATACCCGCCTCGTGATTGCTGGCCGTATAGCGTCGATAGACGAGGCTAGGAGCGAGGTCGTGGTCGAGGTGGACACGCTTGCTGCCGTGCCCCGGGCCACGGTGAGGGACTTGATGTCGCGACGTCTCATAAAGGCCACGGCCGACTCTAAGGTTAGCAGCGTTGCCCGGCTGCTCTTACAGCACAACATAAGGGCTGTACCTGTCGTCGACGGCGAGAACAGGCTTGTGGGGCTTGCAACAGCACAGGCCGTGATGAACGCGCTACTCGAGGGGCGGGGGGACGAGGCTGTGGGCCTACACGTAGAGAAAGACATCGTTACGGTCCATGAGAACGCGGACATTGTGGACGTGATGGAGGCTATGAACGAGAGGGGCGTGGGAAGGGTTGTCGTCGTCGACGGCACTATGAGGCCGCTAGGCATAGTCACCAGGACCGACGTATTGAGGAGGCTTGTCGCGTGGTATACTCTCCGGGAGAAAGTGACGGGAATATCGGCGTCCAAGAGATGATTATGGAAAAATTGTGGAGTTCAGATAAACGCCAGGAAGAAGGGTATGATTCCCACTATGATGGTCGCTGCCGCGCAGGCCGCTACTGCTCTCAGCATGCTCGGCTCGGCCTGGAAGCCCCCGGTCTTTTTCTCGAAGTACACGGCCTTTATCGCCCTGGCGTAGTAGGCCGCCGCTATTCCCGTGTTTATTAGGGCGAAGGCTGTAAGCCACGGCGCGGCCCCGACAACCGAGAAGAAGAGGAATAGCTTGCCCCAGAACCCTGCGAGCGGAGGCATGCCCATTAAGCTGAATATTAGCACGGCGAAGGAGCCCGCCAGCACGGGGTGCTCCAGGTAGAGCCCCGCAAGGCTTTCAAGCTTCGGCGGAGGATCCCCTCTTCTACGGACAGCCTTTACGGTGAGGAAGGTTCCCGTCTTGGCGAAGGAGTACGCTGCGAGCTGGAATGCTATGCCGTAGACCGCCCACTCCCTGTTGACGCCCGGGATAGCTGTGAGCGCCGCCGCCCCTACTAGCAGGTATCCTGCCTGTGCTATGCTGCTATAGGCGAGCAGCCGCTGGATTTCTCCCTGGAGCAGGGCTGTTATGTTGCCGTAGAACATCGTTGCAGCGGCGAAGAGCGCGACTATCAGTAGCCATGAGAAACCCATGGGGCCTGCGAGGATCTTCGCGGCCCTGTAGAGCGCCAGTATCCCCCCTATCTTCGCGATGGAGGAGATTAGCGCTACGGGCACGGGATCCGCTTCGCCATAGGTGTCTGGGAGCCATGAGTGGAAGGGGAAGACACCTATCTTGAAGCCTACAGCCGCCATGAGGAAGAGCAGCACTGAGGAGAGGAGCTTGGGCGACGTGAAAGTCGCGCCTATGAAGTGCAGCGAGCCTGAAAGGAACAGCATTATGCCGAAGCTCAGGAAGAGGAGGGTCGACGACGCCGACCCCATGATCGCATACTTTACAGCCGCCTTCACGGAGTAGTCGTCCTTTGGAAGGGCCATCAGCGCGAACGAGGCCACTGAGAAGAGTATCCACGAGGTCATGAGCATTATCGATGTGTTGGAGAATGCTATGCCCAGTATGCCGAGCGCGGCGAGGAGTACTACGCTGAAGAAGCCCGAGGGGTCTGGGTAGCCTTCAACCAGGTCTCCGCTGCCGTGAACCGCTATGAGCGTGTCGACTAGTCCTATGACGAGCAGGGCGATCGATATGGGATCCACCTCTACCTCTCCGCCAAAGAGGGGCACCGGCCGCCCCGCATAGAGAGCCGCTAGGAGCACCAGGATAAGCGTTGAGAGCAGCGCTAGCTGGGCTATAAGCCACGACGCCCTCTTCCTGGTGAAGGGTATGGCGAGCAGAGGCGCGCCGAGCGCTACTATTGATAGTAAAAATATCTCCTCTATCAAGGCTTACACCCCATTATGAGGCACAGGAGTATGATTACTATTGAGATGCCGAGCCACATGTACGAGATGTAGTGGGAGAGGCAGCCTGTCTGCATGCTCTTAAACGCGCGCCACGCCTTCTTGAAGGCGGCCACGAGGTATTCGTGGAGAAGCTTGTCCCAGCTCTTCTCTAGGGTGCCTGAGGTGAACCTCACCGTCGCCATGACGGCCGAGGGGATGAACCTGTGGTAGAAGTTGTCTACTATCAGGGAGTCGAAGTACTTCTTCAGCAGGATGGATAGCTCTCTTATCCCGTCCACGAAGACTATGTAGTATATACTGTTGACGTACCATCTGTCGTAGAGGAAGCCGTGAAGCGCGCGTACAAAGCCGCTTCTCTCCACGTAGGCGTAGAGATCTGCGCCGCGCACCACGTAGAGGTATATTGTGGCCAGCAAGCCCGTGAGCGCGAGCAGGAGCGTCGCCGCCGGCACCAACGGGGCCGAAACCTTTGATACGAGCTCTACTTCTAAGGCCTTCACCCCCATGCTCCCACGCAGTACTTCCTCCATGGGCCCGCCGATCCACGGCCACGCGAGCCCCAGTACGAGGCTCGCCGTGCCTAGGATCAGGTAGGGGGCCCACATGTAGGGGCCGGGCTCGTGTGGCTCCTTGACGCGCCAGTGCTTCTCCCCGAAGAACACCCTCGAGAAGGCCCTTGCAATGTAAGCGGCAGTTAGGCCGGCCGTGACCCATGATAGTATGGCTGGCAGCAGCAGGCCTCCCTGGAACGACACGTGGATTATCTCATCCTTAGTCCAGTAGCCCATGAAGGGGGGTAGTCCCGCAAGGCTTAGGGATGCAAGAATGAAGGAGACGGCTGTTATCTTCATCTTGTCCCAGAGGCCGCCCATGTCGTCTATGAAGCGCGAGTGAACCGCGTGTATAACGGCTCCGGCTGCGAGGAAGAGCGTTGCCTTAAATATGGCGTGGCTTGCTAGATGGGAGAAGCCTATATACATCCCGCCGAGGCCGCCCTCCACCAGTGTCCCAGCGGCTGCGCCGAGGAACATGTAGCCTAGCTGGCTGGCCGTCGAGAAGGCGAGTATGAGTTTAAGCTCCCTGCTCACGAGGGCCATTGTGGCGAGCATAAAGGCCGTGAACCCGCCTATGATGGCCATCCACTGAAGGAAGGCTGCGATCTGCACAGCTCCTCCTGGAACCGTGTGCTCTAGCACGTAGGCTGCCGCCACGAGGAACGGCGCAAACCTTAGGAAGAAGTATACGCCGGCCTTTACCATGGTCGCTGCGTGTATGAGCGCGCTGACAGAGGTCGGGCCCGTCATCGCGGTTACCAGCCACTCGTGGAAGGGGAACTGGGCGCTCTTAGCCATGGCTCCTAGGAAGAGCATCCAGAGGAAGAAGAGGAGGACTCCGTCCTGGGCAAGCGTGGGCGCCCAGCCCCCGTCAGCTATAGCCTTGAACATTGTCGACCCGGTGACCAGGTGGAGTGTGGCTATACCGGCTAGCAGGCCCACGTCTCCGAGCCGCGTGAACACGAGGGCTCTGAGGCCTGAGTGGCTGGGCTCGAACCACATCTGCTTGCCCAGGGCTCTTCTCCCGGGGTCGCCCACCCAGTGCTCCTCCTCGTCGCTGAACCAGTGACCTATAAGGCTGTAACTGGCCAGGCCTGTACCCTCCCATCCTATAAACATCGTGAGTATGTTGTCGGATAGCACGAGGAGCATCATGCTTCCGACGAAGAATGTGAAGAATATCCAGTACCTCGTCTGCCCCTCTTCGTGCCCCATGTACTCGTAGCTGTAGACGGCTATGAGGAAGCTCAGCCACGACACGACTAGGGCCATGAGGCTTGATAGGCCGTCGAAGTAGACGCCTATGTCAACCGACAACGTGGAAACCCAGGTCACGGCCCACCGCAGCGTCTCGCCCGCCTCTATCACCTTCCATGCCGCCAGGGTGGAGGCAAGAGCGGCCGTGAGTATCGAGGCTATGGCAACCGCTGACTTCTCCTTCCAGCTGCGGTTCTTCATGAGTATTAGCAGCCCAGCCCCGAGGTAGGGTGCAAGCCAGGCTAGCAGTAGGGCCTCCACGCTTAGGCACCTCCCATTACAGAGGTTATCTGCGAGACGAGAGGGTCTATAATGGGCGAGGCCAGTATGAACGTGGCTACTCCCAGCACGGCGAGGACTATCAGCGGCGCCCAGTAGCTAGGCGGCGCCTCGCGGGCCTCCTTGAGGTGCTCGCGCAGGGGGCCGTAGAATACCCTCTTCATCGTGAGGAAGGCGTAGGCCGTGGACAGGCCTATGCCCAGCAGCAGCGCTCCCACGAGCCCCATGTACCACGCCGCGCCCATGCCCAGCGCCTTCTCCACGGCTCCCCTGACTATTAGGTACTCGCTCCAGATGCCGACCGTGGGTGGTATACCCGTTATGTGCATGAAGCCGAGCAGCGCTAGCGCGGCCGTGTACGGCATCTTTGAGGCTAGGCCGCCCATCTTGGTTATGTCCCTGAGGCCGTGCAGGTTCGCTATGAGGATGCCTGCTACCGCGAAGAGGAGCGCCTTGCCGAAGGCGTGCACCATGTAGTGGAGGATTGCGCCCGCGAAGCCGAAGGCTGATAGAGAGGCCAGGCCTAGCAGCATGTAGCCCATCTGTGAGACGCTGCTGTAGGCTAGGAGGCGTTTAAAGTCCGTCTGGCTGAGGGCCATGAGGCCTCCGTATATCATCGTGGCGAGGGCCCAGACGTACAGGATCGTGCTGAAGCCCGCGAAGGTGTCAGGGAAGAGGACGTACACTATCCTGTACATCATCACGCCGCCTATTCCTATAAGGTTGGGGCTGAGCAGCGCCGAGATGGGCGTAGGCGCCTCGGCGTGCGCGTACGGGAGCCATATGTGGAGGCCTAGAACCGCCATCTTAACCGCTAAGCCCAGTACCAGGAGACCCGCTGCCAGGGCAGCGGCTGCTCCAAGTTTTTCCCCCAAGCCCAGGAGGAAGCCTTTCTGGACGTCTATGAAGTTGAAGCCGACGTTGTTGCCGACCGCCAGCGCGCCTATGAGGAAGAGGAGGGCGCCGACGTGCGTCCATATTAGGTAGAGTATGGCTATCCTAACCCTGTCGCCGTAGCCGTAGAACGCTATTAGCAGGAAGCTCGGTATAAGCGTGAGCTCGAGGAAGACGTAGAACTCTATCATGTTGGTCGACATAACGGTGCCTATCATGGAGAGGGCAAAGAGCGTGTAGAGGAAGTAGTAGGTTCTCCACCCGGGGAACTCTACGCCCTCCTCAGCTAGCTCGCTGAACCTGTGCTCCATGTAGGGGAGGCTGTAGAGGGCTATGATCGCCGTTACAGCAGCCACCGAGAAGGATGAGAGGAAGACGACGGCGTCCATTGATAGAGCGAAGACCCCTATGCCGCCGATGCTGAAGTAGAGGGGGTCGAATGAGAGCCCCCGTATGCCCCATGAAAGGTACGAGCAGAGTATTAGTAGCCCGGATACAGCCAGCGAGGCAGAGTTTAGTATCGCCAGGGCCTTCGCGGAGCCTCTTTTCCAGGCCAGCGTCAACAGTGCCGCGGCGAGAGGCACAAGTATAGACAACCATAACAGAGGCGCATCCATGATCACTCCTCACCACCTCTTTCACTTATAGCGAGCCGGGTAGTATCAACGGTCCCGATCCTCCTGTAGAGGAGGACTATGATCGGGACTATAACCCCCACCTCGGATCCGGTGAGGGCTATGACAAAAATAGCGTATAGGGGGCCCGAAACGGGGGCGTATATCGTGGAGAGCGCCAAGAAGAGTAGTAGCTCCGCGTTGAACATCAACTCTAGGGAGATCAGCTTCCTCGTAGCGCTCCTGTGGACCACTGCTCCAAGCGCTCCGATACCGAACAGGCATGCCGATACGGCCAGTATGAACATGGCCTCCATCACTCCTCACCCTGCTTAGAAGCTATCAGTACGCCTTCTATCATGACGGAGGCAAGGGCGAAGGCCAGGAATATCACCGCTATAAGGTGTCTACCAAATATTTCTGCGCCGAGATCCCCGAGGCCTATGTTTACCGGCATTATAGGCTTCTGGGCAAGCACGTACATTGAGGCGAAATAGGCAACTCCTATCAGGGCGGCTGTAGCCAGCGCCGGCGGTAGAAGACGCCTCTCCCACCCTACACCTCTCCCTATTAGGAGCACGCTGAAAACTACGAACGTCACGGTTGCCCCCACGTAGACCAGTATGTGGAACACGGAGATTATCCCGTATCCCAGCAGCGCTATTAGCGCCGCCACGCCGACGCCGACCAGGCCTAGCCCGAGCGCCGCGTAGACGTCCTCCTTGGCGGCCAGTGCTATAATAGCTGCGCCTAGGGTGAACGCTGCCCCCATGACTAGGTAGAGTATATATAGGCTACTGCTCGGGAACATGCTTCAACCCCCTCTCCTCGTCAAACACCACCCTAAGCCTGCGGGCCCCCCTCTCCTCCGCGGGAGACCGCCACTCCGAGGTGAACTTCTCGGGAGGATACAGCATCTCGTCGAGCTTCTCGAAGGCGACGTCGTGAACCCTTGTGAAGCTGAGCGCGTTTGTCGGGCATATGTCGACGCAGTAGCCGCAGAATATGCACCGCTGATAGTTTATGCCCGGCCTAGCCTTCTTTTCACCCTTCTTCCTATACATCTTCATCGCATCGGCGGGGCATATCATCGCACAGAGCCCGCAGCTTATGCATTTATCCCAGTCATAGTGTATCATGCCCCTGTAGCGCTCACTTAGGACTATCGCCTCTTCCGGGTAGTAGACCGTGATCCTGTTCGGCTTCACTAGGTACTTTAACCCGGTAGCTATGGCCTCTACATGCCTCCTAACTTTGCCTCTAAACAACGCCTATCACCCCTAAAGCGATGGATAAAAACACGGAAACAATGGCTAGAGGGAAGAGTGTACGCCAACCTATCCTTAGCGCCTGGTCAAGCCTGTATCTCCCATAGACTGCTCTCAGGAAGACTATGAAGACCAGCAGGAGGTACGCCTTCACGAAGAGTAGTATACCGCCGAGGGCCGGGTAGATACTGTATAGCGGCGCCACGAGGGGTTCCCACCCCGAGAGATACATGAGAGTAAACGCCAGTGTGAATCCGTAGAGCTGGACGTAGCCTATGCCCATGGTGAGCCCGAAGGCTATCCCTGAGTACTCGGTGAAGGGGCCTGCAACAATCTCCTGCTCCCCCTCCACTATGTCGAAGGGCAGCTTGCCGGCGCTCATTATCATCGCGATAAAGAAGACCAGCGCGGATATCGGGTTTAGAAGTATCCCCGGCACCTTCTGCGCCTCAACCATCTCGGCGAAGTCCAATGTGTGGTAGAGGAGCGCCATGGAGTAGGCTGAGATGAAAAGCACCGCCTCGTACGCGATCGTCATGTACGCCTCCCTTATACCGCCCTGTATCGAGAACTTGTTGTTGGAGCCCCACGCCATGGCGAGTACCGTGAGGGGGATAACGGTGTTGAGGCCCAGGAAGGCCGGCATGCTGTAGGGCACGGTGTAGGGCTTGAAGTTTGGCGCCAGGGGCACGAAGGCGAAGGGCAGCATGGCGAAGGACATGGCGACCACTGGGGCTAGGAGGAAGGGCACTCTGTCGACGGTCTCGGGCACGATGAACTCTTGGAAGAAGAACCTGAGGCCGTCGGCCAGCATCTGTATGGCGCCTCCCAGCGGCCTCAGAATGTATAGTGGGCCTACGCGCATCTGAACCCTGGCAGCTATCTTGCGTTCAACCCATATTATCGACAGCAATACTGCCAGGACTGTCACCAAGCCCGGGAATACTATTGGGCCGAAAAACTGTGGGGACAGCACGAGCCTTACAAGAGACGAGACGAGGCCCATACACATCACCTGTCGGCTTCAGGCGGGAAATAGTCTAGGCTCCCATAAATGGCTGGGAGATCCATAAAACGGTGCCCTGGGGGCAGGTACCTGAACAGTATCACGTTCCTGAAAGACGGCGTCACCACCCTCACCCTGTAGGGCTTCTTCGAGCCGTCACTGGTAACATGGTAGAATATCTCGCCGTGCCCCATCTCCGCCCTCGCCACAGCCTCTCCCTTGGGCAGCTTGAGGTTAGCGAATATTCCCGGAAACTTTATCCTGCCCTCCTTGAGGGCTGGCTCGCGCAGCTTGGGGGGTATTAGGCGCAGGTATTTCTCGGCGAGTATAGGGCCCTCTGGGATCTTGTCCAGCACTTGCCTTATAATGTTCATACTCTGCCTTATCTCGTCCCCCCTAAGCAGGAGACGCGACATGGCGTCCCCCTCCTCCCTCACAGGTATCTCGAACTCCAACTCGTCGTAGACGCCGTAGTCTCCCAGCAGCCGTGCATCGTACCTCACCCCGCTTGCCCGGAGGTTGGGGCCGACTACGCCGAGCCTCCTCGCCTCATGTGGCTTAAGAACACCGACACCCTCGTACCTAGCCCTCACCTGAGGGTTGTCGAAGAATATCCTGTGATATTCGTCGAGCCTCTTCTCCATGTACCGGATGGCCTTCAAGGCCTTCTCCTTAAATCCTTGTGGGAGGTCGCGGCGCACACCGCCCGGGACACTGTAGGAGTGGGTGAGCCTGGCGCCGGTCAGCTCTTCTGCAAGCTGTATCCAGACTTCTCTATCCCCGAAGCACCACATGAACATGGTGGAGTGGTTCACGAAGATACCGGCGAGACCCATCCCGTAGAGGTGGCTTGCAATCCTGTTAATCTCGGAGAGCAGCGTCCTAAGATATCTGGCCCTGGGCGGCGGCTCTACGCCGAGAAGCTTCTCCAAGGCCCTCACGTACCCTATTGTCACGTTCTGGCTGTCGATTATAGTCATTCTCTCGAGAAGGGGGATGGCCTTCAACGCCTCCTTGCTCTCGGCGAGCTTCTCCATGGTTCTGTGAACCCACCCGATATCAGGGTCGACCCCTACTATCACGTCTCCCTCCAGCCTCACTATGAGCCTCATGTGGCCTGAGGCCGGGTGCTGGGGGCCTATAAAGACCTCATAGACCTCCTCGTCCCCCTCCTTCTCCAGGAGCCTGGCCTCCATCACGCTACTCGACATTGACGAACACCCCCTCAGTCTTCACCTTAAAGTCCTTGCGAAGCGGCGGAGGCCCATCCCAGTCGGGGGGCATAAGGAGCCTCCTAAGCTCCGGGTGCCCCTCGAAGACTACCCCCATGAGATCCCACGTCTCCCGTTCAAGGAATAGGGCGTTGGGCCAGACCTCTATAAGACTGGGAAGCCTGGGTTCATCCCTAGGAACCTTGACCCTTATCTCGAGCAGCGTACCCCTTAGATCCTCATCATAGCTCTCAGCGTGGTATATCACCTCGATGACGCCCTCGGAGGGCCAGTCTATGCCCTCCACCGAGGCTAGATGGTCGTAGCCGTGTTCAACGGCGAGCCTCGCCGCGGGTACCAGGCTCTCGGGCTGCGCATCGACCCGGAGGACGCCTGGCGCCTTCACGGGCTCTAGGCCTATATCCCTAAGCCCCTTTTCAAGTCTCTCTAGCCTTGACCCCGTATTCACTCCTCTTCACCTTTTCGTGGAGCCTCACAATCGCCTGGGCAACCGCCTCGGGCCGTGGGGGACAGCCGGGTATAAAATACTCTATGGGGAAGAGCTCGTGGGGCCTTACGATATTGTAGCTGTTGTGGAATATCCCGCCATCTATCGCGCACGCCCCCATGGCGACCACGAATTTCGGGGACGGCATCTGCTGGTAGACTATCTCCGCCGCCCTAGCCATCTTCCGCGTAAGCGTCCCCTCTATAAGCAGTAGATTAGTCTGGCGAGGCGAGTTGAAGGGCAGGAAGCCGTACCTCTCCATGTCAAACCTCGGCGCCGACACCGCAGCGAACTCTGCTCCACAGCACGAGGTTGTAAAGTGGACCGGCCATAGGCTGAAGCTTATAGCCCAGTCTCTCAGGCTCCTCACAGGAGTCCTCTCGACGAGCCACTGCGCAGCCTTTCTAGAGCTCTCCTCTAGTCTGCCTAGAAAGGCTAGACCCATGAAGGGGCACGTCATGCCCGCATCACCTGCCCCACCGTTTAATGTCCCCGGCGAGCCTGATGGCGTATAGGAGGGCCGGGGAATATATCGCCAGTAAAACGAGGTTTACGATTAGGGCGGTAAGGCGCGGCATGTAGGGGAGGAAGTACAGTATCACGAAGATTGGCTCCACCGCTAGGTAGACGATTATATAGCCGTAGTACTGGTAGGGAAGCCTTTTCTTGGCTTCCCCGCTTGGGGGGTTGCCCGCCTCGTAGCGTTTCCTCTTGAAGGGTGCCTCCTCGCCTGTGACGAGTATTTTCGATAGAAGCAGGGCTAGGCCCATGCCTAGGAGGCCTAGCACGAGCACTACAAAGACGGTAGTGGCCTGGTCCATCATCACCTGTCAGGCTGTGAAAGCCCCACGGACTATATCTTAGTTTATATACATTGGTTTACATAAAAACTTTTAAGCTAACTTTTAAATACGCCCATTATCTCCTCCAATGCAGCCCTGTCCTCTATAGTGCTGATATCACCCACCGGCTCACCCCTCACGATTGCCTTGAGTACACGCCTCATAATTTTCCCACTCCTTGTCTTAGGCAACTTCCCCACGAAGACTATGCCGGCGGGCTTAGCTATGGGACCTATGTTCTCGGCCACAGTCTCTATCAGCTCCTCCTCTAGCTCCCTACTAGGCTCGTAACCCTCCCTGAGAACCACGAAGGCCAGAGGCACCTCTCCCTTAACCGGGTCGGGCTTGCCCACGACAGCCGCCTCCGCAACGGCGGGGTGGGAGACGAGCGCGCTCTCTATCTCCATCGTACCTATCCTATGAGCCGCGACCTTCAACACCTCGTCTGCCCTACCCAGTATCCAGAAGTATCCCTCCTCGTCCTTCATCGCATAGTCTCCGGGATAATACCAGCCCGGATACCTGCTCCAATACGTGTCTATGTACCTCTTCTGGTCGCCCCAGACGCCTAAAAGCATGCCTGGCCACGGCTTCTTTATAACCAGGTAGCCCCTAGTGTTAGGCTCAACCGGCCTACCCTCCTCATCGACCACGTCTGCGTCGACGCCGGGGAGGGGGAACGTCGCGCTGCCCGGCTTTAGCGGCGGCAGCGCTATACCGGCCGCTGGGGCGATCATGAAACCGCCTGTCTCCGTCTGCCACCACGTGTCGATTATGGGGCACCTCTTCTTCCCCACAACCTCGAAGTACCAGTTCCAGGCTTCGGGGTTTATCGGCTCCCCCACCGTGCCGAGGAGCCTAAGCGAGCTTAGGTCGTGCATCTCGACCCACTTCCTACCATAACGCATGAACATCCTGATCGCAGTCGGCGCGGTGTAGAGTATCGTCACGCCATGCTTCTCAACTATGCTCCACCACCTATCAGGCGCCGGGTAGTCGGGCGCGCCCTCGTACATTAGGCTCGTCAGCCCGTGAAGGAGCGGGCCGTAGACTATGTAGCTGTGCCCGGTTATCCACCCTATGTCGGCTGTACACCACCATATGTCGTCGTCCTTGGGGTCGAAGGCCCACTTGAGGGTCCAGTAGACCCACACAAGGTAGCCGCCCGTGGAGTGGTAGACACCCTTAGGCGTGCCTGTGGTGCCCGAAGTATACAGTATAAAGAGGGGGTGGTTCGCGTCCAGCTTTTCCGGCTCAACATAAGTGTTCCTAGGTATCCCGTCGATTAACTCGTGGAACCAGAAATCGCGCCCCTCAACCATGTTCACGTTGCTGCCAGTCCTCTTCACCACTATGACGTTTTCAACAGAGAAGGTTGACTCGAGAGCCTTATCGGCTATCTCCTTGAGCGGTATTATCTTCCCGCGTCGGAAGCCCCCATCAGCTGTTATAAGGAGCTTAGCCTTAGCGTCGTTTATCCTCTTAGCCAGGGCGTCGCTGCTGAAACCCGAGAACACTACAGTGTGTATCGCCCCTATCCTGGCCGCTGCAAGCATGAAAATCGGCAGCTCGGGTATCATGGGCAAGTAGAGGGCAATTCTATCACCCTTACCTACTCCAAAGTTCTTGAGTAGCTGTGCAACCCTGTTCACTTCAACATATAGATCCCGGAACGTGTACTTCTTCACGGAGCCGTCCTCGCCCTCCCATATCAACGCCACCTTGTTTTTACGCCAAGTCTTCACGTGCCTGTCCAGGGCGTTGTAGCTGGCGTTTATCTTTCCGCCCACAAACCACCTGTACGAGGGCTTATCCTTGTCGTCGAGCACCTTGTCCCACTGCTTAAACCATTCTAGGACTCGTGCGTGCTCGTCCCAGAACTCCTCTGGGCGCTCCAGGGCCTTCCTAGATATCTCCTCTAGCTTTGAGAGGAATACCTTCTTCTCGCCTGTGGGTAGTACGCCCATCGTTTATCGACGTTGTCTTGTTAGCCTCCTGCTATATCTTTTCCCACACATTTATAATTATAAATGTTTATAAAACAAATATCTGGGCCACGGGTCAAATATATAATTCCCCGTATATATTAGCTCCCCCGGGAAGATGAGAAAAACCGACGTATTAATAATAGGCGGCGGCCCCGCCGGCGTAGTTGCAGCTGTTACGGGGAAGGGCTATTACCCGGACAAGAACTTTCTCATAGTAAGGAGAGAGAAAGAAGTACTCATCCCCTGTGCAATCCCCTACACGATAAGTTCGCTGAGGAGTCTAAGAGACGACCTCCTTTCAGATAAAATATTGAGAGACAACGACATAGACCTACTAATAGACGAGGTCACAGGCCTCGACCTAGACTCCAAGACCGCGCGCACAGCGGGCGGCGAGGAGATAAAATACGACCGGCTCGTACTGGCCACAGGCTCTTCGCCGAAGGTTCCTAGGTGGCTCAAAGGCGTAGACCTCGACGGGGTCTACTTCATAAAGAAGAGCAAGGAGTATTTGGAGCAACTCAAAGCCCGCGCACTGGAAGCGGAGCATATAGTGGTTGTAGGGGCCGGATTCATAGGAGTAGAGGTAACCGACGACCTGGTTAGAGCGGGCAAAAGGGTCACCATAGTCGAGAAGCTGCCCGGCATACTACCCCTAGCATTCGACGAAGAATTCTCCGGCGAGGCCGAGCGCATATTAAAGGAGAAGGGCGTGAACACTATAACCGGAAAGGGAATAAAGGAGATATACGGCTCCGGCAGGGTTGAGGGAATAATACTCGAAGACGGCTCACGCATAGAGGCCGACATGGTCATACTAGCCATGGGCTACAGGCCGAACACAGAGCTCGCGGAGAAAGCAGGCTTAAAAATAGGTGAAAGCGGCGCAATAGCCGTCAACGCGTACATGCAGACAAGCAGGCCAGACGTATTCGCGGTAGGCGACTGCGCCGAGAAGCGCCACTTCCTCACCGGGAAGCCCATGGCCTTAATGCTGGCCTCGATAGCCGTATCCGAGGCGCGTGTAGCCGGGATGAACCTTTACCAGCTACGCGGCAGGCCGCATCTGGGCGTGATAGGGATATTCTCTACCGTCGTAGGGGGCGTGGGGTTCGGGACAGCCGGCGTCACAGAGAAATACGCCAGGAGGGAGGGCCTCGACATAGTCACGGGGCTGTTCGAAACAGTGGATAAGCATCCCGGCAAGCTCCCCGATGCGCACAGGCTGCTAGTTAAGCTGATAGCCGACCGGGAGACGGGGATAATCATAGGCGGCCAGGTCATGGGCGGCCCCAGCGCGGGCGAGATAACCAATCTTATAGGCTTCGCCATTCAGAGTAGGTTGACCGCTCAGGAGCTATTCAGCCTCCAGGTGGGCACCCACCCCTTGCTGACCTCGTCACCGGTGGTCTACCCGCTGATAAGGGCGGCGGATGTTATTAAAAGGAAAATCCACGGCGCGTAGATTATTAACCGGGTTTTTTCTTTCACGTTATATTACATGGTTCTCTACTAAAAATTTTGATTATTAGTTGATTATTAGTGGTGGTGGACGTGGTGTATATGCGTCCCATGCACGTGCCAGTGGTCGGGAGGGGCTAGGCTGAAGAACGCCCTCTCAACGACCTCGCTGAGAGCCGGGTGTAT
>JALSNQ010000022.1 GCA_026986905.1 Thermofilaceae archaeon | reverse complement strand
TATCAAGAAGAGCTCGATATTTATGCTATTCTTCTTCAGGCGCAGCGGCACCTCCTCAACGTTCCTCGACTCGCTCTTCACAGCCGATTCCAGCAGCCTAAGCCTCTCATCCCTCTCCCTTTCAAGCTCCTCCAACCTAGAAGATATCCTCTTAGCCTTCTCGGTAAGCTCCGTCAGCTTAACAATTAACTCGCCTTTAACCCTCTCCCTATCCGAGCCAGAAAACAAGGATCTAAGCCTTGAGGCAAAACTGCTAAGCTCCTCGATGCGCATTCTCACCCTCACGGCCTCGGCTCTAACACTATTTAGCCTCTCCCTAAGCAGCTTCTCCTGCACCTCGTAGTCTGAGAGAATTCTTTTCTTTTCCTGCTCTGCGCGCCTCGAAAGCTCGTCTTCAACCCTTGAGACAAAGTCCTCTAGGGGCTCACCTATCTCAGAGATCATCCCGGTACCTCTGTGAATGAAGAAGGAAATGCTCCCACTAGCGCCTGTGGAGAGTAGAAGCTTCACTTTACGTTCAAGCTTCCTGTAAATCCCCTTTCTCATATACTCTGGCGGCAGCGCATCAAACCTCAGCGTCCCCATCCACTTTGAAGAAAGCTTCTCCACATCGAGCTGCTCTGCGCTGATACAGTATGCGCGGCTGACGAGCGAGGAAAGCTTCACCAGCGGCTGGGGTATGAGGAAGCGCGAGGTGGATACCGTCTTCTCGATTTTATATTTTCTATTATACGCCTTGGCGTATATTCTAACATAAATCAGGGGTTTGTAGACCCCTCCCCTACATCTGCCGCCGGCCTTTACGGGGAGATAATAACTGGGCAACTCCTCGGGTATCATAGGCGGCGTATGCGTAACCTCTATGATAGGCACCCCCTCCTTCGCGCCTCCAGTTATCCGCCTAATATCCTCCAAGGTCATGGGGCCTCTAAGCTCAGAGTAAGCATCACGTGTACGGAACTTCACTATCTCCTTGTCCCTAGAATTAACCAGTATGAACTCCCTAGGGGCAAGCGACGCTATCTCACCCTCAAGTAGAGACCTTTCATAGAACGAGGACTCCTGCCCCATCCCCTCAAGCAGGCGTCGCCTGTCGTTAGCCGTTTTGAGCTTGCCGACGAACCATAATCCCGCGTTTGAGAGCACCTTATAATCTACATCGACAGGATTTTGGGTTGAGATTACGAGGCCCAAGCCGAAGGCCCTTGCCTGCTTGAACAAGAGCATCAGCAGGTGCTTTGTAGGAGGGTTCTTGGGGTAGGGGGGAAGGTAACCATATATCTCGTCGAAAAACAGTAGTGCACGTAAATTTTCCGACGCCCCCCTCTCGAACATCCACCCATAAACTTGCTGTAGCAACAGGGTGGCTGTAAACATCCTCTGTTCCTCGTTTAGATGCGCCATGTACACGACCACTCCACGGGGCTCACCCCTGTTCCAGAGAAGTTTGTTGAAGTCCGGTGAAACGCCTCGCCGCCACATTTTGAAACTGGGCAGTGAGAGTAGCTTGTTCACCGCCACAGCGAGTCTCTTCCTCTCCTTTAGAGGGAGGAAGTTCTCCAGCTGGAGTACACCTATCTTGCGGAAGGGGGGTTCGAGTATATATGTTACGAGCTTCTCGAGATCCAACGGCTCCCCGTTTCTCCAGGCATACTCTATCAAGGCGGCTAGGAAGGATTTTTCCCGCTCCAGATCCCTCTTCCCCTTATACACTAGGCCGAGTATGGCGTCGGATATCGTGTTGATTTTCTCTAATAGTATCTCTTCGTGGCTTTCCCAGGAGAGGGACTCCGGCATGCTGAGGAGGCCGGATATAGATATGGGCAGGCCGGCGCTGCTCCCAGGCGTTAATATTAGAACCTCCTTGTCTGCGAGGCGTGAAGCCCTACCTTCACTGCTCCTCCGGAGCGCCAGATTGGCTATATCACCCTTAACGTCGAAGGCCACTACCGGTACGTCGTTTATCAGCGCCTCTTCGAGGATAACTATGCCTAGCCCAGTCTTGCCCGAGCCGGTCATGCCGAATATTGCCGCGTGCGTCCTCCAGTGTCGCAGGGGGATGTTTAGCGGGAGGCCGTCCGCTCTGTATCCTATCTCGAACATCTCCTTAGGCACCTAAGAGGGCAGGAGGCTT
This sequence comes from Thermofilaceae archaeon, assembly GCA_026986905.1. GTDB lineage: Archaea > Thermoproteota > Thermoprotei > Thermofilales > Thermofilaceae > JALVKT01. The sequence goes on along the minus strand of JALSNQ010000022.1, from coordinate 5,431 downwards.
ATTTTATGCTTCTAAGCCTTTTAAGCAGGGCCTCTACGTCCTCTATACTCGTGATGGCTAAGGGTATGTTCTCCCGCCTCGCTATCTCGAGGCCCAGCTGGTCAACCTTCTTTGTCCCGTGGAAGACCACGAGCGCCGGTCTTAGCCCGCCCATGCCGGCCTGCATAGCCTTGATCGCGACCATGGGGCTCCTGCCGTAGAATACCTTCGTGAATATAGCGGCCCTCTGCGTGGTAGCGCCGTAGAGTTTAACGTAGTCGAAGGAAGGCACGCTCAATACGAGCTTCAAGCTATCGACAACAGTGTAACCCAGCAAGGGCGTGGACGCGAAATTTTCTCCAGTCACGAGCTCTGCGTCTATCATCTCGCAGAATCTGCTCACCGTTATGGGCAGTGAGAATTCCCTCATGTCAAGTACGGCTTCTCTAAGCTTGTCCGAGCCTAATAGTATCCTCGAAAGACCCGAGAGGACTATTCCGCCCCTCTCGAAATCCTTGTAGATGAGGCTCTTCACGAATTTTTTAATGAACCTCGAGCCCGGGGACTTCCTCCTACCGCTCTCGTAGTCGCTTATGACGGACGCGGAGACGCCCATTATCGCCGCCAACTCTACCTGGGTTAGCCCGAATTGTTCACGCCACTTCCTCATCTCTTTGCCGGGGTGAGGCGACATTATTATTTCGCCGGCAATCTTGCTCGCCACTTCCTTTACTAGGGGGTTGTCGAGGTTCATCTCACTGCCTTTTCCTGACACGGAATAATCACACCGCGTGGAGAATAAAATAGTTAGCCTTGTGTCGAGCCGGGAGAAAAGTTAATCCAAGGGCGAGTAATCCACCACCCGGCACCGGTGATGAGGCTCGGAAGGCGGGATCTATGACCGGCCCGTGCAGGCCTGAGGTGCTGTTAACAATCATCGATAATAACATGCTTAGATTTTTAGCGGCCTATCTCGCGAAAAGTACAACTTATATCTAGCCCGAGAGATTATATGACGGTATGAAGGCTAAAGTCGCCATAAACGGATTTGGCAGAATAGGACGAAACTTCTTGAAGGCAGCGCTAAAAAACGAGAAGTTCATGCAGCGCTTCGAGGTCGTCGCCATAAATGACCTTACAAGCGCCGACATGCTAGCCCACCTCTTCAAATACGACTCCGTCTTCGGGATATTCCAGGGAGACGTCAGGGCGGAAGGCAACAAGCTGATAATAAACGGGATGGAGATAGACGTCCTAAGCAACCCTGACCCGGCGAAGCTTCCATGGAAGGACTACGGCATAGACGTGGTTCTAGAGTCGACCGGCAGGTTCAGGGACAGGGCCGGCGCCTCCAAGCATCTCGAAGCCGGCGCAAAAAAGGTCGTTATCTCTGCCCCCGCCAAGCAGCCCGACGTAACCATCGTGCTGGGCGTCAATCACCATGTATATGACCCGGAGAAGCACGTCATAGTGTCGAATGCCTCCTGCACGACCAACGCCTTCGCGCCCGTAGTTAAGGTTCTCAAGGAAAACTTTGGACTAGTCGAAGGCATGATGACGACCGTGCACGCGTACACCAACGACCAGAGGATACTCGACTTCCCGCACCGTGATCCCAGGAGGGCCCGTGCCGCCGCGGTGAACATTATACCCACCACCACGGGTGCCGCGAAGGCTATAATGGAGATATTCCCCGAGCTAAAGGGCAAGCTCCACGCAATGTCCATGAGGGTTCCAGTCCCCGACGGGTCTGTCGTAGACTTCGTAGCCCTACTGGAGAGGGAGGTGACAAAGGAGGAAATGGACGAGGCCTTCAAGAGGGCTGCGGAGGGCGAGCTGAAGGGTATACTTCAGTTCGTCGACGAGCCGATCGTCAGCAGCGACATAGTCGGCAACCCCCACTCCTCTATATACGACTCGCTGGCGAGCAGCGTGATAGGGGAGAAGAGCAGGATGGTGAAAGTGATCTCGTGGTACGACAACGAGTGGGGCTACTCCAACAGGCTCGTCGACCTAATGGTGTACATGTACGACAAGGGCAGCTTTTAGGGTTTAAACCTGTAAACCTTTTTCTCCTTGCTGAAGATTATTCTACCCGAATCCTCCTCTCTGATCTCGACTACTCTATGGTAAGGGATCCACTTCTCCTCGCCCCTCGAGACTATAACGAAGCCGTCCCTGGTGACGTCTACTACCTCGCTGCTCTCTACTTCCTCGTAGTTTCTCGGCGCTCCGCGCGAGACAAACCTGATTACGTAGCGGCGGCCACGCATCCTCTTATCCCACCTGAGCCTCGACAAAAAATCCCGCATTGGATTCTTCAAGGAGCCCTCACCCTTCTCCTATACGCTGTTTCAACGATTATCTTTCTCCATCCTCTAAGCCTCCTATAGGCTCTCCGCGCCCCCGGGCCCACGAGTTCTATATAAAAACCGTCTATCCGGGCTTCGACCTCGGAGACGCCGGTAAGCTTTCTAACGTTAGCCGTGACCTCCCCGGCATCTATTTCTACGGGTATTTCTTCGCAAAGAACCGGGCAGCGTGTACAGAACTTTCCCTCTACAAAATCGAGGCCGGCGCATGGTATTCTCTCCCCAGTTGTCAGGAAGGCGGCGTAGTTGTTGGCGCAGCATGCTGCAAGGAAGGGGTGCAGGCCTCTTCTACGCGCGTACTCGACAATTTTTTCCTTTAAATCCCTCGTGTATACGGGGGTTTGGCGGCCGCGTTCAAGGGCCCCCCTGAGCCTCCTTTTAATCTCTCCAATGTTAAAACCCGCCCCCTTCAATCTGGCCAGAATGGATGGGGAAGCCCTAAATCCTCCCACAACTACACCGTAGGCACCGTGCCGCGCTGCCTCCCTCACTATTTCCTCGGCTTCCTCGTCGTTTATACCCGGCATCAGCGGCCTCAGAAATAGGAAGGGTTTGGCGCCCGCTTTCCTAAGCCTCCTGATCGTTTCAAGCCTCTCCCAGGGGTTGGGTGCCCCGGGCTCTAGGCGATTGTGTTCCTTCAGCGTTACAATGGTTACGAGGATGCTCAGAGGCATCTTGAAGCCCGCTAGACGCTTAGCCTTTTCAGTGTCTAGAGAGGCCTTTGTGGATATCTGAGTGGGGTTGCCTAGGTGACGCTCTATGCTGTTAAGGTACTCGATGCTCTTAGAGAACAAGACGTCGTCTCCCAGGGGCTCGCCTACACTGCCCATTGCTATAAACGTCCCCTTCCTCCCGGGCAGGAAGGCCTTGTTAGACAAGAGGGCGTACGCCAACTCTTCGCCCCGGAGACCGTAAAGGCGATACTCGGAGAAGCTAAAACCCATGTCTGGTATATAACAGTAGGCGCACCTGTATGTACACCCCGTAGCCACATGAACCGTGATGCCGCATGGCCTGGGGAGCCGGCGTGCATGATAGTCGCTCCTAGCCTTCTCTAGGCTTTCCCCTGAAAGCTTTGCTTCAAGCGTCTTCAACGCTATCTGCTTCCTATACAGCAGCTCGTTCAGCGAGAGCCTTACAGGCTTCACTCCATCTCAGCCTCCCTTCTACGCTTGGCCTCTAATATTCTGTCCGTAACAGATCTAGGCAGTACAGCGTCCTCCCTCCTATACTGCGTGGGCCCCAGTATCACTATCCCCTTACCATCGACTATCTCAAACTCGTACATCCTCAAGTCGTGGGGCGTTTGCCGCATCTTCTCGACTAGTATGTAGCGGTGAAGCCTTCCCCCTCTCACAGTCTTCCTGAACCTTATGATGCCGTCGGCCACGTGTTCTAGCCCGAAGCCAAAGGCCTCAGACGTAGTAATGGAGTACTGGCTCGTCGCCACCACGGTGAAGTTCCACTGGTAGAGAACCTTCTTCAGGTAGTAACTGTACTTCCTGGCCATAGCCGGCTTGTCTAACCAGAAGGCGGATAGGCTATCTATAACGAGACGGGCGTGGCCATAGCCCATACTCCTCTTCACCGAAATCACCTTTTCTACGAGCTCCTCGGGGTCAAGCCTGTACAGGGAGTAGGGATCCTCCCTGTCCTTTAGCAGAGCATCTATAACCACTAGGCTGCCCTCCTCCAAGTACCGCCGCAGATCCATGTTAAACATAGCCGCCTGCCTGACTATACTTTCACGAGTCTCCTCCGTCGTTACAAAGATCGCCCTCTCACCCCGCGAGACGCCGGCCCATATATAGTGTATCGCGAAGATCGTCTTGCCGCAACCCGGCTCCCCCACGGCCGCCACCAGAAAGCCTTTTGGTATCCCGCCCGCGAGCATATTATCCAGGCCGGGTATGCCCGTGGTAAGCCTCTCCACTTTCTCCACGAGCTGGGGGCCTGTACGAAATATAAAAATCTTTTCCTTCACCAGAGGATAGGGACTAACGGTAGTGAGGCCTCAGAGACACCCTTCTAGGAAGAGTACTCGAAATCTTCGGATAGCCCTTGACCTCTTCCTCTAGCCTGGCTATGAGCTCTGGCAGACTCATTTCCTTCTGCCCTTCTCCCCGTACCCTCACGCTCAGCCTGCCGCTGCTCTTCTCCTTAGCCCCGTAGACCACTATAAACGGTATCCACTTGACCTCTGCATCCCTTATTCTCTTCCCGATACTTTCCTCCCTGTCATCTATGTCTACCCGGAAACCGCGCGCCTCGAGCTCGTCAGCTATTCTTTCGGCATCCCCTATGAAATCGCCCGAGAAGGGTATTATGCGGACTTGTATTGGAGCCAACCACGTGGGCAGTTTAGGCGTTTCGCCGCGCTCCATGGCCCTTACCGCTGTATCGAAAACCGCGTATATGTAGCGCTCAAGCGAGCCTATAAGCGCTGTATGGATTATCACAGGGTATCTCTTATCTCCATTCTCATCGGTGTAAGTTATTTCGAAGCGCTTCGCGTTGCCAACGTCTATCTGGAACGTGCCTATCTCGCGCGGCCTCCTAAGCTGATCTATAATGTTGTACTCTATGTTTATGACCCAGTAGTACTTTCCTTCGGGGACGAAGTGGAGCAGGACGGGTTTACCCTCTTTTTCTACAAGCTTCCTGACGAAATCCCTGTGCTCTTCAAGGAAGCTCCTAGTCGTGTTGTATATGCTCACATAGTCTCTCCCAAGCTTCCTGACTTCCTCGTATATCTTGTCGTGTATCCTATATGAGACGTTGATCGCCTCATCTAGGTCACGGCAGAATATGTGGAAGTCCGGCATGTAGAACCTACGTAGCCTGAAGCACATTACGAGCTCGCCTGGCTGTTCGAGCCGGTAGCTGTCAGCCACCTCGAAGGCCCCGAATGGCAGGTTGCGGTAACTTATCTCCCAGTCCTTTATCATCGCAAACTGCTGGTGGCATGCAGCATACCTCAGGACAAGGTTCTTGCCATCGGCCTCGAATTGGTAAAGCCTGTCGCCGAAGAGATCGGCGTGCTGTTTTATGGGTTTAAACTCTAGGTTAAACATGTTTGT
>JALSNQ010000021.1 GCA_026986905.1 Thermofilaceae archaeon | reverse complement strand
ACGCGTTCTTCATGAAGGACCCCGGGCCGCGCGGATCCAAGAACATGGCCAGGATAAGGGCTTACTACAACCTCCTAGACTATCTGCGCAAACTAGGCCTCGAGATAGACTAAGGCCTCTTCCCCCCTTACACGGTTTTTTACACATAGATGAGCCCTGGTTATCGCGCTGCTCCTCGCCCAGAGGATCTAGTCCTACCCTTAGGACACTGTTTCCCATCACCTTCTTAACCCACGGCAATAGCTCTTCTTTAACACCTGGAGGCGAATCCCTGTGCGCTTCGTGATCGGGTGCAAACCCGGAGAAGCCAAGCCACGTGAAGAGAAGGTCGCGGTTATAGGAGCTGGGCCCGCGGGGCTCGCGGCCGCCGGCTACCTTAGGTGCCGCGGCTTCAACGTCACAGTTTTCGACATGCTCCCCGAGCCCGGGGGGCTCCTCATCTTCGGCGTGCTCGACATACACATAAACAAGCCGAAGGTCAAGGAGGGTATACGCGAGCTCATAAACATGGGTGTCGTGTTCAAGCAGTGCGTGAAGGTCGGCAGGGACATTCTTCTCCAAGACCTCATAGACAGGTACAACGCCGTGGTGATAGCGACTGGTACCTGGAAGGGTAGGAGGCTCAACATACCGGGCCGCGACCTACCAGAGGTCGTTGACGCGTTTGACTGGATATACCAGTACCACTTATGGAAGTACGAGTACCGCCGAGACAAGCCCATGATAAAGCCGCGCGTCGTGGTTATAGGCGGGGGGCTCACAGCCATAGACGCTGTACACGTCTCGCGATGGCTGGGGGCGAAGGAGATACACCTAGCCTATAGGAGGACCCGGCAATACGCGCCAGCTGGGCCAAAGGGCTTCAAGGAGGCCGAGGAGGAGGGAGCAATAATCCACGAGCTGCTCAGCCCAGTGGAGTACATAGCAGGCCCTGATGGCCACCTGAAAGCGGTTAGGTTCGAGAAGATGAGGCTAGTGCCCAGGCCCGGTGAGAAGAGACCAGGGATAGAGGGGACAGGCGAGTACGTTACCATAGAGACGGACATGGCTATCGAGAGCATAGGCCTGGTGCCGACACCGCCCTTCGAGGACGAGTGCTGCGGCATAAAGCTCACAAAATGGGGCACCATCGACGTTGACGAGTACAAGAGAACCACGAGGGAGCCAGTATTCGCCGCTGGCGACGTGAGCCACGGAGCAAGCCTAATAGGCCCAGCGCTCAAGAGCGGGCTGGACGCCGCGAAGGCGGTGGAGAAGTACCTCAACGGCGAAATAGGGTGGAGAAAGTAGCAAAATAACGTGGAGTCTCCACGCTCTCTTCACCAACAGTTTCCTCTTTTCCTCACGCCTCTATTATCTTGTCGAGCCTCAGCGACTCTATCTTCTTGGCCAGAGCCCATAACAGCACAGCTACTGCGAGCAGTGCTCCCAGGGTGGCTATTTTCAGCGGGTTTATGTTCTGGGACTCCACGGCTATGCTCAGTATCAGGTCCCTTGCGAGCGCTATGGTTATGGCCTCGAGGAGTATGTCCATGCGGAAGCGCCCAGCAACTATGCTGGCTACAAGCGTTCTCGTCAAGTCTATGAACACGAATATTAATAGGATCTTCTCGAGTACAATGGTGTAGTTAAACCCGCTGCTCACTAAGACGTGGAAGAACTCGTATATAGACGCAGAGGTCGCCGCGACAAGAGCCGCCAAGGCGGCGAACTCGAAGAGGACGTAGAGAAGCTCCACAGCCCTCCTTACTCTCTCCCCGACGATCTCCTCGCCCAAGGCGCCAAAGGCCCCGCCCACTATCTCCTAGAAAGCCTCCCCATACCAAGGGGATGCATAGACCCCGGGTTACTGCTTGTACATCGGTTAATATACTGGTATAGAAGCTTATCGCCTAGGCCGGAGCAACGCCGCCAGGCTTCTTAAAAGAGGCTCCAAGAGATCCCTTAGAGGGGGCCCGGGAAATGGAGTC
>JALSNQ010000020.1 GCA_026986905.1 Thermofilaceae archaeon | reverse complement strand
TTTTTTATTTATTTTTTTTATTTTCTGGCTATTTGGAGGACTCGGGGCTCGAGATCCGCCTTCTTAAACGCCTCGACCACCTCCTCTAGGCACCTGCTACAACCGCCACACGGGCACTTAAGCAAATGGGACCTGCAGCCCCTCCTACAATCGCTTGACCCGAAGCCTTCAACCGGATGCGTAAAGCCGAGCTCCTCTAGGAGGGGTGTTAGTATACATTCAGGCCTCACATGCTCCTCCGCATACACTACAGCATGTACCGAGGCGCCGCTCGTCAGCAGGTAATCGATGTGCCACCTCAGCTTTTTCTCCCTGGAAACATGCCTTGATATCCTAGCGGCAAGTCCCCCGGGCCCCTTGGCCGAGCCCAGGTAGACGTAACAGCCCGCAGTGAACCTCTTTACCCCCAAGCTGCCTATTTTCGCCCCTATAGTGGAGGGGACCTCTATGATGAGTGCGTAGAGGCCCGGTGCCTCGGGTGGCTTCACGTCTTCCCAGTGGCGGAAACTAGTATATAGCAGTTTACTTAGGTAAAGCTTAGCTTGAGGTGTAGCGTGTGAGTGGAAGGGAGGAGTTCACGTTCCTCGTGGGAGGGCCGGCGGGCGCCGGCGTGTTCCGCTCCGGCCTCGTCGCAGCTAAGACTCTGTTTAGACACGGCTACTATGTCCACGGGGACAACGAGTACCCGTCGATTATCAGGGGCGGGCATCAATGGATGATGGTGAAGGCTGCTAAGCGGGAGGTCTATGCCCATGGAGAGGAGGTGGACGCCGTCCTGGCTCTAGACAAAGAGACTGTTGCGAGGCATAGGGGGAGAGTGCGCGAGGTTATAGTCGCCGACGAGAGCGTTGCGAGGGGGCTGGAGGGTGTTGTGGCGGCGCCCCTTATGAGGTCTGTGAGAGAAGTGGGCGCGCCCAGCGTGGCCGTGAACATGGCTGGCTTGGGGTTCGTGCTAGGCCTCTACCGCGGCGATGTGGGGAGGCTTGAGGCGGTTATCAGGGACGTTTTCTCGAAGAAGCGGGAGGTCGCTGAGGTGAACGCTAGGGTTGCGAGGAGGGCCTACGAGTACGCCGCGGAGGCCGCCGGCGAACTCGCCTTGGAGCCGTTGAGTATAGGCGAGCCGCCTCGAGGCAAGATAGTGATCGACGGCAACAGCGCTGTGGCCCTCGGCGCATTGGCCGGCGGGCTAAGCTTCTACGCCGCATACCCCATGACCCCGGCGTCGCCTATACTCCACCTGTTGGCAGAGCTCCAGAAGGAGTACGGCTTAGTGGTGGTGCAGCCTGAGAGCGAGATAGCTGCCATAAACATGGTTACCGGCGCCGCATACGCGGGGGCCAGGGCTATGACCGCCACCTCGGGCGGGGGGTTCTCCCTCATGACGGAGGCCTTAGGCCAGGCAGCGATGACGGAGACCCCCGTCGTGATAGTGGAGGCGATGAGGGCTGGCCCGAGCACGGGCCTACCCACATATACTTCCCAGGCGGATCTCCGCTTTGTTATACACGCCTCGCAGGGCGAGTTCCCCAGATTTGTCCTGGCGCCGGGGGATCCCTATGAGGCTTACATGGCTGGCTTCGACGCGTTAAACCTTGCATGGAAATACCAGGTGCCGGTGATAGTTCTGACGGACAAGTATCTCGCCGAGGGCTACTGGACTGTTGACGAGCCGCCTAGGCTTGAGCCGTCGGAGGGCAAGGTTATAAGGGGAGAGTACCGGGGCGAGGAGCCATACAAGCGGTACAAGATAACTCCTGACGGCGTGTCGCCGATGGCTATCCCCGGCACGAAGGGGGCCCTGGTCACGGCTAATAGCAGCGAGCATGGAGAAGATGGCTATGGGAGCACGGATCCGGAGGTAGTCACGGCCATGCAGGACAAGAGGTTTAGGAAGCTATCCGGGATGATCGAGGAGGCTAACGGGAAGGGCGTGAAGACATACGGCGGGGGCCCGCTTGCAGTGGTGACGTGGGGGTCGACGAAAAACGCGGTGCTCGAGGCGACGAGGGATATGTACGGTGTACGTGTGGTGCAGGTGCTGTATCTCTCCCCGTTTCCCTCGGAGAGGCTTTCGAGGGAACTAGAGGGCGCTGACCGCGTGCTCGTTGTCGAGGCCAATAAGACCGGGCAGCTCGCCTCGCTCCTCAGGGAGCACCTCCTCCTAGAGCCCGACGGCTTTCTAGGAAAATACGATGGAAGGCCGTTTACACCAGAGGAGGTTGAGGAATGGATCACGGGATTTATGGAGGGGTGATCGTGGTGGCCGAGAAATTCGATACGGGGAGGAGGCCTGTCTGGTGCCCGGGATGCGGCAACTTCGGCATACTTGTCGCCCTGAGGAGGGCTCTCGCACGGCTAGGGCTGGAGCCCGAGGAAGTTGTGCTAGTAACCGGTATAGGATGCCACGGCAGGATGAGTGGCTACGTTAGGGCGAACACGTTTCACACTATACACGGCCGCGTGCTGCCGCTGGCCACAGGCATAAAGCTCGCTAACCCCTCTCTGACCGTTATAGGGCACAGCGGGGACGGCGACGCGTACGCGATAGGGCTTGGCCATCTACCCCACGCGGCTAGGCGCAACATCGACGTAACCCTCATAGTTCACGACAACATGGTTTTCGGCCTCACCACCGGCCAGGCGACGCCCACCACGCCTAAGGGCAGGATTACCCGCTCCACACCTTACGGGAACCCGGAGGAGCCTTTGAACCCCCTCTTCCTCGCCCTGGCCAGTGGGGCAACCTTCGTGGCGAGGGGCTTCAGCGGGGACATAGCCCATCTAGAGGAGCTTATAGTGAGGGCTATACGCCACGAGGGCTTCTCCTTCCTCGATGTGATACAGCCCTGCGCCACCTTCTTCAACATCTACAGGGAGGTTAGGCGGCGCGTATACAAGCTCGAGGATGAGGGCCACGACACGCGCAGCCTAGAGGCCGCCATAAGGAAGAGCCTGGAGACCGAGAGGATACCGATAGGAGTATTCTTCGAAACCAAAAAACCGCCGTTCAGGGAGAACTTCCCCCACGCTATGTCGCCGCCCCCCGGGCAGCGCGTGCCGCGTAGCGTAGATCTATCCCACGTGTGGTCGAGGTATAGGTAGATGCCTATTCGGGCGGTGGCTCCGCTAAGGGCAATATTTTCTCCCTAATATATGCTTCAAAGTCCTCTAGGGCTATCCTGGAGAAGGCTACTATCTGCCCCGTCCTGGATATGCCGAACACCCCCTCCTCGTCCCTGTACACTACGTATAGCTCCCTACCCTTACCCCTGGTGAGGTAGGTTTTCACTGTACGAGCGTTTTTCAGGTCTTCGCCGAACAACGTGACCTTCCTGATCCCCGGGAGCCGGAGGTTGTCTATAATCATGCTCCTAACCTCCCCCTTAGAGTATACCTCTCTCATCTTCTCGGGGGGCAGGTACACTTCGAGTATCCTGTCGGGGGCGTCAAACAGCAGCTCGGAGAACCTTACAGCCAGCCTGTCCGCAAGCCTCTTTGAAGCATATACCAGTAGGAACTCCCTCTGCTTCTCGTATATGAATGTGAAGGAAATAGTGGAGCTCACCGGTATACGTAGCTCTTCGCCGCGGAACTCCGTGGTCGTAATCCAGCTCTCCTCGGCCACGCCCCACACAGAGTCTTCCCCCCTCTCCAGCTCGGCGACCCTAAACCCGACCGTGACGTTCCTGCCGTCTAGCTCCTCTTCCCATAGCTGGCTGTAGCCGTTGAGGCTGTCATAGACCTCCTCCGGTGCGAGCGGCTCGGCGACCTCGTATATCTTGCAACTCTTCAAGCCTCAAACCCAGGATATCTTTCCACGCAATGAGATAAAAAATAAACATTTGAAAAAGCGCCCCTCGGGGCAGGAGAAAAATATCAGCTACCCCGTGCGTAGAATGCTTGGGGCGAGTATCATGTTCACGTACAGGCATACAACCAAAGTGGTGTTCGGCAAGGGAGCATTAAACAGACTTGGAGAGGAGGCGGCAAAGCTCGGGTCGAAGGCCCTCGTGGTGACCGGGAAGCACTTCGCGAAAAAACACGGTTATCTTGACAGGATTTCCGAGGCCCTGAAGGCGTCTGGCGTAGAGCCGGTACTCTACCCTGAGGTAGAGCCTAACCCAAGCTTCGGCACGGTCGACAGGGGGGCCGAGATAGCCCGCAAGGAGGGCGTAGACCTCTACGTCGCCTTCGGCGGCGGAAGCGCAATGGATGCGGCTAAGGCAATAGACGTGGTGGCCACGCTCGGCGGCAGGGCTGCTGACTGGGTGTACCCCAAGGTTGTATCGGAGAAGGTGAAGCCTATAATAGCTATACCGACGACGCATGGAACTGGCAGCGAGGTTACGAAGTACGCAGTGCTCACCGACACCGAGAGAGGCATGAAGACGGTCGTCGTGGGCGACGGTATACTACCCGACGTGGCCCTTCTAGACCCCGAGCCTCTCAGACACCTACCAGGAGAGCAGGCCGCGGCCACAGGCCTCGACGCTCTCAGCCACGCCATAGAATCCTACTTTTCCTCAAAAGCCACCCCCCTCTCCGACCTATTCGCAGTAGAGGCTGCACGCATAATCTTCGGGAACCTCCCCTGCGCGGTTAAGGGGAGCCTCGAGTGTAGGGAGGAAATGCTCTACGCCAGCATGCTCGCAGGGTATGCGATAAACATCGCCGGCACAAACGTGGGCCACGGGCTTGGCTACGAGATCACGGTCAGGAAGGGCGTCCCCCACGGCTTCGCCAACCTACTCATCCTGCCCCATGCAGCCCCCTACTATGCGCTGGCTGCACCCGATAAAATGGAGGAGCTATTGGACAAACTGTGCCTTTCAGGCCTACCCGGCGGGTTGAAGGAGTCGTTAGAGGCTCTTAAGAGGAACGTGGGGGCGCCCATGAGGCTTAGGGATGTCGGGTTTACAGAGGAGGAGCTAGAGTCGTTGATAGAGAGGGCTGTACTTTACAGGCGGAACCTGGCAAACGCGCCACTCGACCTCAGCGAGGAAGATATAAGGAACATATATCTCTCTGCCTTCTAGCCAAGTGTCTCAAGTATTTTTTCTGCTAGTAGACGGGGCATGAGCCCTCTGTTTTCCAAAGTTAGTGTGTATATTTTCACGTCGCCGCGGCCGAGCACTCTCCTACCGTATGGATCCCTGTTCGCCGCCCTGTGTATGGTGGCTAGCACGGGCTTCGGGGAGTCAAGGGCTTTCCAGACGGCACGGCGGAACAGTGTGCTTTTAAGCTCCATAGGGCCTATCTCGTCGACAACGGTGACGTCGCACGAGCCTACACTCTTCTCTATGGCCTTCACGCCGACACGCTCAAGCTCTCCCAGCAATACGGTGTACCTGCCGACCCTGACATTCCCGGCCACGCCGACACGTGCAAGCCAGGCCTCCTCCCCGCTCTCCAGGTCTACCACCTTAAACCCGACCCGCCTACCCGCCATCCTCTCTTCAAGCGTAACCATGCCGCCCACTCTGAGGCCGGCATCGCGTAGAAGCTCGACGGTTTTCATGACGCACGTGGTCTTGCCTATACCGGGGCGCCCGGTCACTAGGAGATTCTTCGCGGCCAGGGCCGCTCACCACGTAATCTTACCCTTTATTTCTTCAACTATTCTCTTAACCTCCTCGGATTCCACGTAGCTCACGGGTAGCTTTAGCGGGGTTACAGCTATCTTCCCCTTCTCCAGCACCGTGTGCACGTCCGTCCCGGGCTCGGCCTCGACGGGTTGGCCGTAGAGCCAGTAGTAGGGTATGCCGCGTGGATCCCTGCGTTTAACTATGCTCGTGGTAAACCTCTTACGTGCCGCTCTCACAACCGCTATATCCCTAGCCAGCACGGAGGGGAAGTTCACGTTGAGGACGTCGACTCCCCGTGGCATGCCTTCCCTCAGCACGGCGGAGGTGAGCTCTCTCACAATGTTTAACACGTGCTCCCTATACCTCTCCTCCTCCATCTCCTCGGGCTCGTCTACGGCGGCGCTAAACGCTATCCCGGGTATACCCTCTATCGCGGCCTGGAGAACAGCGCCCACGGTCCCCGAGCTGAGTATGACCTGTACGCTGAGGTTGTCTCCGATGTTTACGCCAGAGACCACTAGGTCTGGCTTCCCCACCACGGTGTTCATCGCGACGTATATTACATCGCTCGGCGTGCCGCTCACAACATACACCGTCCTACCGCTGTAGCTGAGCTTGTTCATACGCAGGGGCTTGTGGAGTGTAAGGCCTAGCCCCGTGGCAGACTTAGGCGTCTCTGGGACAACCACGTGTACATTGCCGAGATCCTTCACGGCTTCGTATAGTATCCAGAGGCCGGGGCTGAAGGGCCCGTCGTCGTTCGTCACCAGGATGGTTGGCTTCCGGGGTGCCTGCGGCATAGGTAGTTTTAGCCTAGGGAACGTAATATTCCTACCCGCGCCGCCTATTGTAGAGCTTCTTCAATAAGGGTATGGACTCTATCCTCTCCCTGGGAAGCTCTTCCCAGATGATCCCCGCCGGCCTCCTATACGGTGTCCGCGTCTCTATCCACCGGGTAGGCGTAACCACGTGGTCGAGGGGGACGTCGTGCGGCGTCATAGGCACCTCGTCGACAACCTGTAGGTCGTGTACCGTCGTCACTATGGGTGTTTCATCGCTTATGAGCCCCATCTCCTTGAGTATCGCGTACTCTAGGTCACTGTACCCCCCGCCTTTGCCGACGCGCCCACCCTTCCTGTCAACTGCGACGCTGCCAGTAACCTTGAGGTCTACTGGAGGAGGCTCCTCGGTCAACTCTCCCCACTTAAATGCGCCCCTAATAGTGGACGCCTCCCTAACCCTGCGAGGGGGAACCCATCCAGCCCTTATCAATATAAACCCTCTCCTCAACCTGGGGGAGGCCATTACGAGGGTTTTCCCCGAGGCTAGTACGGCCTCCCTCACGGGCCTCTGGGGGGAATCGGGGTTGCAGAACACGGTTTCAGCCCCCTCGAAGAGGGCTGAGGATACGAGCCTTCTCGCGGCCCTCTCGGCGCCGACGAAGTTGGGTATCCTGCCCTCCACGGGGAAGGGGAACCTCGCGACGCCTCTCTCCCTTAAGAGCCTCCACACGCGTTTCCGGATCTCCTCTTTAGAGTCCATTGTGGGCAATCGATATATGCGTGGCTCGGGGATTAATTATTGCCCGCGACAGCCCCACCGACAGGCCCTGAGGGCTGGGATGAGTGGGGCTGCCGGCACGGCCATTAAATTTCTCTTTCGAAAAAACATAAAGATAGGGCAACGCGCTTCATCAACGGTGTACCTGAGTGGCGTTAAAACGGTTGGCGGGCTACGCGCTTAGGCATAAAAAGCCCCTAGCCGTGGGGCTTGCCGCCTCCGCTCTCTCAACTGTTTTCTCGGTTCTTATACCGCAGGTTGCGAGGCTCATCGTCGATTCTCTGGTTAGGCGTAGCCTAGCCGACCTGAACGTCTACGTAGTGGCCATAGTGGCAATGATAGTGGCGAGCGGCCTCTTCTGGTATCTAGAGAGGATAGAGGCCAGGAAGCTGGCCGAGCTCGTTGCAGCCGACCTGAGAATAGAGCTCTACGCCAAGATGCAGGAGCTCCCGCTGAGCTTTATATATAGGAAGGGTGCGGGCCAGATAATGAGCCGCGCCACCGCCGACCTAGAGGAGGTCAAGAGGCTTTTCCTCTTCTTCATGATGGCGTTTGTAAGCAGCCTCTTCACGCTCATATTCTCCCTGGCAAGCATGCTTACCATAGACCCCTTCGTGGCGGCCGCGAGCTATCTAGCCTTGTCGCCGCTACCGTTCATATTTAGGAGCTTCGCGAGGAGGATTAGGCTCAGGTTTAGGGAGGCAAGGGACGTGTACGGCCAGGTGACCAGTTTCCTCAGGGAGATGATAGTCGGTATACTTGCGGTGAAGGCATTAGTGGCGGAGGACGTGCTGGGGGAGAAGTTCAGGGGCAGGCTGGAGAAGTACTGGGGAGAGATGTACCGTGTAGGCCTGCTGAGGGCGCTTGTATGGTCGAGCTTCGTCGTGCTACAGGGGCTGAGCTTCGTCGTGATATACTATCTGGGAGGCCAGAAGGTGCTGGCCGGCCAGCTCACGGTGGGCGACGTGGTGGCACTGGGGCTCTACTCCTCCATGATTACGTGGCCCATGGCCAGCCTGGGCCTAGCGGTCACGAGGGCCGAGCTTTCAAGAGTCGCGGCGCAGAGGGTTTTCGAGATACTCGACGCAAAGGAGGAGGTCGAGGAGGCGCCGGACGCGGTGCCCCTAGAGGTGAAGAGGGGAGAGGTAGAGTTTAGAGACGTGTGGTTCAGCTACGACGGCGGGAAGTGGGTGCTCAAGGGGCTCAACCTAAAGGTGAAGCCCGGCGAGATAGTCGCCATAACGGGGCCCCCGGGCAGCGGCAAGAGCAGCCTGGCGATGCTTCTCTTAAGGCTCTATGACCCGCAGAGAGGGAGCGTCCTCATCGACGGCGTCGACGTGAGGAAGGTGAAGCTCTCCTCCCTGAGGAGGCAGGTCGGGATAGTCCACCAGGACATATACCTCTTCCCGGGCACGCTGAGAGACAACATAGCGTACGCGCGTCCCGAGGCAAGCCTCGAAGAGGTGAAGC
>JALSNQ010000019.1 GCA_026986905.1 Thermofilaceae archaeon | reverse complement strand
AAGGTGAAGCTCTCCTCCCTGAGGAGGCAGGTCGGGATAGTCCACCAGGACATATACCTCTTCCCGGGCACGCTGAGAGACAACATAGCGTACGCGCGTCCCGAGGCAAGCCTCGAAGAGGTGAAGCGGGCCGCGCGCCTAGCCAATATACACGAGTTCATAGAGGGACTCCCTAAGGGCTATGACACCCCGGTCGGCGAGGGGGGTGTCACGCTTAGCGGAGGCCAGAGGCAGAGGGTGGCCATCGCTAGGACGCTTCTTGCTGATCCGAAGATAATAATACTCGACGACTCGACGAGCGAGGTTGACGCCGAGACCGAGAAGGCGATCTACGACGCGCTTACAAGGCACTTCAGGGGCAGAACCATAATCGTCATAACGCAGAGGCCCTCCACCATGAGGCTCGCCGACCGGGTCGTAGTGCTGAGGGACGGCAAGGTGGCTTACCAGGGTAAGCCGGAGGAGGTTTTGAGGAGGTTGATGAGGGTTGGCGTGGCGGCTGAGAAACGCGTCTGAGGAGAAGGCGAATATAGGCCTGCTGGAGGCTGTTAGAAGGCTAGCCCCCCTCGTGAGGCCCTACGCGAAGCACCTCGCCGGCTATCTTGTTGTCTCAGCGGTTATCGTGGCGGCCAGGGTTATAATGCCGCTACTTGAGGGGGCGCTTGTAGACGCTTTGACGAAGGCCAGCCTGGAGCTGCTCCTCTACAACCTCTTGCTCTACCTAGGCTTCGTCGCCGCCCGCTCCGCGGGAGTCTACGCTAGGCAGGTGCTCAACACGTATATCGGGCAGAGCTTTATACGGGATCTCCGCTTCAACCTGTTCCAGAGAATAGTCGGCGCCCGCCTCGAGGCTTTGAGGAGGGAGGAGACGGGACGCCTAGTGTCAAAGGTTACAAACGACGTGGACACTATTGGCTATGTCTTTACGAGCGACATAATCAACACGTTGATGGATCTCTCCACAATGTTCTTCGCGGCCTGGGCGATGCTGACGCTAAACGTGGAGCTTAGCCTAATAGTGTTCGCGCTCGTACCCCCCGTGCTCCTCATAAACGTGTACTTCGCTAAAAGGGCTAGGAGGGCCTACACGAGGGCTAGGGAGGCCATAGCCAAGGTCATGGCGAAGGTGGAGCAGGGGGTCTCCGGCGCCGCTGTCACGAAGGTCTTCGTGGACAGGAAGAAGCTTGAGAGGAAGGAGTTTAGAAAAGCGGCCTACGAATACGTGGAGTCCAACGTTGAGGCGGAGAGGGCTGCCTCGGGGGTAGGCCCGGCCACGGGAATAATAAGAGCGGTTGGCATGGCGGCTATACTCTTCTACGGCGGCAGCCTGGTGGTGAGCGGCCGCGTAACGGTCGGCGTGCTAGTGGCGTTCATATCTTATCTCAACGGGTTTTTCCAACCGCTCCAGACGCTCGTATTCTTCTATAACACGCTCCAGTCAACGCTGGCGGCCGCTGAGAGGATAATAGGAGTGCTCGACCTCCCACAGGAGGATGAGGGCGGCCGTGAAGCGCCCCCCGGCCTAGGCGAGATAGGGTTCCGCGACGTAGTCTTCGGGTACGAGGAGGGTCTGCCCGTGCTCCGCGGCGTGGACGCGGGGCCGCTGCGCGGCATAGTGGTGATCGCCGGCCCCACGGGTAGCGGGAAGAGTACCTTGCTAAAACTTGTGCCGAGATTCTATGACCCCTGGAGCGGCGAGGTGTTAGTCGACGAGAAGAGTAACAGGGAGTACAGGCTCGCGTCCCTGAGGAGGTACGCGGTCTACGTCCCACAGGAGCCCCTCGTATTCTCGGGGACTGTTCTCGAGAACATCACGTTGTTCTCCGGCGTTACCAGGAGAGACGTCGAACGGCTACTGGACAGGCTAGGCCTGCGGCCGGTAATCAGCACTATACCGGGAGGCCTCGACGGGAGAGTAGAGGAGAGCGGGAAGAACCTGAGTAAGGGTCAGAGACAGGCCATTGCGCTGCTTCGAGCCATCGCCGCCTCCCCCAAGGTTCTCCTCCTAGACGAAGCAACCAGTAGCCTCGACCCGGAGAGCGAAGTGGAGGTATATAGGGGTCTCCGCCGCCTCGCAGAGGAGAGGGATATGACGCTCATCATAGTGGCGCACAGGCTTCCGGCAGTAGCTCCAATAGCGGATAGAGTGCTTGTAGTGAAGGACGGCAAGGTAGTCGAAGAGGGGAGCCATGAAAGCCTAGTGGAGAAAGGCGCTGTCTACGCGGAGCTCTGGAGAAGCCAAGCCGCTTAGGGCCATATCACGTTTTCTCTAAGCCCGCCCGACTTCTCCACTATTCCCGCGTAGACTCGGAGGGAGCCATTTTCCTCCACCACCCTGACTACGCCAACTCTTTTCCCCCTTAAACGCTCCAACACCCCGTCCACCTCGAAACGCTCCACCCCTAGAAGCCTCGCTACCCCACTTGCGGCGATCTCTAGCGCCGAAAGGCTTTCACGCTCACCACCGCCCAGCCTGCGGAGAGCCCTTAGGCGTCTATACTCCACAGCTCCCTGTTTCCTCCTAGACAGGAACGCTATTACTTCTGAGTCTGGGAAGGGTATTTTCGAATACTTCGCCGCAGCCACGAATCTTGCGGCGGCGCGGTAGCCCCTATACGAGTAGTTCAGGGAGCCGCCCCATCTCCTAGCCAGGTGGTTCTCAAGGGCTATTCCAAGCGCTGAAGCCGAGTACCTGCGCAGATACCCGGTGGTTTTCTCGGTTACGGGGGGAGGATCCGATAGGAGGTCGGCGGCGCGGCTCGTGAGGTATAGCGCCTTCGAGTCTGCGTGCAGCATGTGCGCGATGAAGTCCCCCTTCAGCCAGAGCGTGTGTAGCTCCTCTAGGCCTATGACGAGCGGAGAGGCGGGGCTCGGTAGCATGGAGTATATGCCGATTCTTTCGATTGGTGACGGCTTGTTGGAGGCTATAATCGCTATGTTGACGTCGCTGAGCGGGGACGCGTCCTGAGGTCTAGCGTAGCTCCCGAATATGAGTACCGCGGCGAGCCTGTCGCCGAGCACTTCGCGGGCGGCTGCGACCGGGTTGGTCAGTATCATGCTTCTAGGATTGGTCTTCGACTGAAGTGTTAATAATTTTTATCGAATACAGGTTGAGTTTTTACCATTTTAAACAGGAAATACCGGCAATATGTAACGTTTATATCGTTATCCCAGCCATTCTTCAATAGTATGAGCGTAGAATACGGTCAGCCACAGGAATGGGGCGCGCAGCAGGTATACCAGCCTCAAAGGCCTGAAAGACCTCTAGGAGTAACGATCCTAGCAGTACTTTCAATCCTGGGAGGAATACTTTTCCTACTCTTAGGAATTCTGGCCAGCGTGCTCGGCGCCGCCTTCGCCGGGACGATGATGACCGGCATGAAGGGCCTACCACTGTTCATATTCGCGGCTGTAGGCGTGGTGTTCATCATACTCGGTTTAATCGAGCTTGTCGTGGGCTGGGGGCTCTGGAAGGGTGCTAGCTGGGCCTGGTGGGTGACGGTTATCCTAAACGGCCTAGGCGTAATCTTGGCGCTGGTATCGCTTGCCGGCGGAAATGTTGGGGGCATAGTGACCCTGATAATAGACGCCGTGATACTCTACTACTTCCTTAAGCCGCACGTGAAGGCCTTCTTCGGGGTCACCGCGGGCCCCACGACGTAAAGCCTCTTCAGCGGTAACGGCCGCCCTTTTTTGTATAAGCCGTGGCGTGCCGGGCCATTGCAGGTTTTTTATATCAGGGCTCGGAGTCCTCTAGGGGCAGCCTTAATGGGGTGCGTATTCTGCGAGATAATCCAGGGAAGAAGAGAGGCGCACTTCGTGTACCGCGGCGAACGCGTCGTCGCTTTCCTCGATAAATACCCCCTCTACGTGGGCCATACGTTAGTCGTCCCCGTCGAGCACTATAGAGACGTAACCGATACCCCGGACGACGTACTAGCGGAGATGTTCGCGCTCGCGAA
This sequence comes from Thermofilaceae archaeon, assembly GCA_026986905.1. Taxonomy (GTDB): domain Archaea; phylum Thermoproteota; class Thermoprotei; order Thermofilales; family Thermofilaceae; genus JALVKT01. The sequence goes on along the minus strand of JALSNQ010000019.1, from coordinate 27,218 downwards.
GAAGCTGGTCGTGGCCCTAAGGAAGAGCCTTGGCGCGCCCGGGGTTAGGCTCGTTGTAAACAACGGTGCAGCCGCTGGGCAGGTGATCTTTCACGTGCACATGCACGTTATACCCTATGGCGTTGAAAAGGCGTGGCGCCGTCCACTAGATCCCGAGGAGGGTGAACGTATAGCACGGAGGATACGTGATGCGCTACAGGGGGCTTAGAGCCGCGGCGCTCTTCTCAGGGGGGAAGGACAGCACCTATGCGCTGCACTGGGCTTTCCTAAAGGGCTTCTCCGTGGAGGTTCTCGTCACCTTGAGGCCCGAGAGAAGCGACTCGTGGATGTTCCATAGGCCCGCCGTAGAACTTACCCCTCTACAAGCGGAGGCCCTCGGGCTCCCCCTCATAGTCCGCGGCACCTCGGGCGAGAAGAACTCTGAGCTTGGCGATCTGGAAGACGCTCTACGCGAAGCCGTGGATGAATACGGCGTGTACGGCGTGGTTACCGGGGCGCTACTATCCGACTATCAGAGGATGAACATAAACTTCGTGGCACATAGGCTCGGGTTAAAGGTTTACTCGCCCCTATGGAGAAAGAACCAGGCATCGTATATGAGGGACCTGGTGAGGCACGGCTTCAAGTTTCTCTTAACCTCTATAAACGCCTACGGTCTCCCGCCAAGGCTTCTCGGTAGACCTCTAGGAGAAGCTGACGTGGAGGAGATAATTGCCCGGGCTAAGCGGTACGGCTTTAACCCCGCGTTTGAGGGTGGAGAGGCCGAGACGCTCGTAGTGGACGCGCCCCTCTTCAGGTCTATACTTAGGGTACAGGGCCATGTTGAGAAGAAGGGCGAGTTCGAGTATCTCTACGTGGTCGACGATGCCTGGCTTGAGGAGAAAGAGGTGACCGGGTTTGGGAGGCCTGCTGCTAAGGAACTGTAGCCTAGTCGTCAAGAGGAGGGGGATTGTAGAGGAGGAGGTAGACGTCCTCATCGAGGATGGGAGAATCGTTGCCGTCGACAAGGGCCTCGGCGGGGGGAGCGACGAGCTCGACTGCAGGGGTCTCATAGTGATGCCCGGTCTCGTGAACGCCCATACACACGCGGCGATGTGGGCATTCAGAGGCCTCTTCGATAGGGGCGAGCTGCACGAGTGGCTCTCGGCGGTGTGGCGGGTCGAGCCCAAGCTGACGTGGAGGCTTGTCTACGAGGCGAGTAGGGCGGCTGTGGCGGAGATGCTTATGAACGGTGTAACGGCCTTCGTCGACATGTACTTTCACGTGGATGCGACCCTCAAGGCTGCGGAAGAGCTTGGCGTGAGGGCATATACGGGGCCAACGCTCGTGGGGGGCCTCGATGAGGGTAAGATTAGGCGGGCGGAGGAAGAGCTGGCCTCCATCACGCGCCGCGCGACGCTGGGGGGAGCTGTGGTTAACGTCCATGCCCCCTACACGTCTAGTGTCGAGGTTTACAGGGAGGCTGCGAGGCTTGCCGAAAGGTACGGCGTACTGCTCTCCACGCACGTCTCGGAGACCAGGGACGAGGTTTACGAGGTGAAGAGGAGGTACGGCGTTTTCCCCGTAGAGCTTCTCTCTCGGATAGGCTTCCTAGGGCCCCGCTCCTCCCTGGTTCATCTAGGGTGGGTGACGAGCTGGGAACTGGAGGAGATTAGGAGGAGTGGGGCTACGGTGGTTCACTGTCCTTCAAGCAACATGAAGCTTGCCACGGGGGGTTTTCTCCCGCTAAGGGAGATGCTCGACTCGGGGATCAACGTCGCGCTCGGCACCGATGGCCCTGTAAGCAATAACACGCTGGACATGTTCCGCGAGATGAGGATGGCGGTTCTACTAGCCAGGAACAACTATTGGCGTACCGACGTAGACGCGTGGGGCGCTTTAGAGATGGCCACAGTAAACGGGTACAGGATGATAGGTCTCAAGGGAGGCGTAGTGGAGCCGGGGGCGGCGGCGGATCTGGCTCTCCTCAACGCGTCCTCGCCGAGACTGGCCCCCCTCACCGCGAGGAGGGCTGTAAGCCACATCGTGTACTCGGCCTGCGGGTGCGACGTAGCGTATACGGTGGTGGGAGGATCCGTCGTATACGGCCCGGAGAAGCGCGGCGCGCTCGTCGACACTATAAGGGAGGCCGGCGCAGTTCTCTCAGAGGTTTTTGGGTAAACGCCCCGGCGGGGCGCTTTTTTAAAATAGCCTCCGGCTCTATGCTTAGAGATGAAGATATTCATAGCCGCGCACTCTCATATAGACGCGGCGTGGCTCTGGACGCTTAACGAGACAATAGACGTGTGCGCTAAAAGCTTCGACAAGGTGCTCCGCCTCCTAGACAGGCATCCCGGGGTAGTCTACGTCCAGAGCAGCGCGTTATACTACAAGTGGATGGAGGAGCGCCACCCGGAGATATTCAGCCGTATACTCAAAGCCGTCAAGGAGGGGCGCTGGAAGGTGGTGCTCCCCTATGTTGAGAGCGACGCCTACATGCCATCAGGCGAGACACTCATAAGGGGGATAGTGTACGCTCAGCGCTATTTCGCGGAGAAGTTCGGCGTAGAGCCTAAAACGCTGTGGCTGCCCGACAGCTTCGGCTTCTCGTCAACACTGCCCTCGCTGGCCGCGGGGTGCGGGGTAAGATACTTTTACACGCAGAAACTGAACTGGAACGACACCATACTCTTCCCCCACAGAGTCTTCGAGTGGAGGGGGCCCGACGGCAGATCCCTTCTCGCCTACATCTCACCCGGAGGATACTCGGGCCCTCTCTCAAAGGAAAGGGTCGAAAAGGAGGCGGAGGAGATGAAGAGGCAAGGCGTAGACGCTGTTCTAACGCTCTACGGCTACGGCGACCACGGCGGCGGTATCGACGAGGAAATGGCCTCGGCCGCGGATAAGCTGGTCGAGGAGGGATTCGTGGAGCCCGGCGGCCCCGACGAATTCCTACGCTTCATAGAGGAGGCCGGCTATAGGCTCCCCGTATGGGAGGGCGAGCTGTACCTCCAGTACCATAGGGGCGTCTGGACGACGCAGGCAGAGTTTAAGAGGAGGTTCCGCCAAGCGGAGACGCTACTCATCGAGGCGGAGACTCTATACTCGATTGCGTCGATGACGGGCATCGCGGGGGAGCGCGGAGCTAGACTGTTGGGGGAGGCCTGGGAGAGGCTACTCACTCTCTCCTTCCACGATATAATCTCCGGCTCATCTATAAGGGAGGTCTACGAGGAGGGCGAGAAAATCCTCGCAGAGGTCAGGGACAGGGCGCTCGGCGTGGCTGCGGCCGCCATGGACGGCCTCATAGGTCTGGGCGACACTAAGCCGGGCAGGCTCTACGTCTTCAACACCTTGCCGTGGAGGCGTGAGAGCGTCATAGTTCTCGAGGAAGGCGTTGTGCATGCGGGCGAGATGCCCCCTCTCGGCTACACGCCAGCAGCCCTCGAAGAGGGATACAGGGTAGACGTGGAGGAGAACGGCAGCGCGTTAACGGTTTCCTCTAAAAGGCTTACTGCCTCCTTTGACAGGAGAAGCGGAGCCTTAGTCTCACTGAAGGCCCGTGGGAAGGAGTTTCTCTCAGCCCCCGTCCTGCTCAGGGTCTACGTAGACGAGCCCTCTCCGGGTAGGCGCACTATAATAGGCGACATAGACGCCGTTGTCTTCGACGCGTGGGAGCTCTACCACCTCCATGGAGCCGGGGGAACGAGCTTCACCGTACTTAAGACCCCCGAGGAGGTCAGGGTTAGAAGGCTAGGCTCCCAGGTCGTCGAGGTCGAGGCGAAGTACAGGTATACGCAGGAGGGCCGGCCGGACAGCGTCTTCACACTTACCTGGAGGGTTGACGGGGCGTCGCCCTGGGTGGAGCTTAGGATACGGGCCGACTGGCACGCGGCCCACAGGCTTGTGAAGCTTGTAGTGCCGTTACCCCTTAGAAGAGGGGAGGCATACTTCGGGCAGCCCTACGGCTGGGTCAGGCGTAGGGCCCCCTGCTCCCCGGATGCGTCCCTCTACGACTATGCAATGTGGGAGGTGCCTGCTAACAAGTGGGTCTACGTGCCCTACACTAGCGGCGAGGGCCTCTTAACGGTTAGCGATAGCATATACGGGTACAGCTTTAACTGCACGGAGCTTGGGGCCAGCGTTATCAGAGCCCCCCACTATCCACGCCCCCTCGCCGGCGGCGACGAGGGCTATACGGATCAGGGCGTGCATGAAGCCAGGATAGCCTTAGCGCCCATGTATAGTGTAGGCGGAATGGATGTGATAGAGAAAACCGCCCTAGAGTTCCTCAGACCACCTATGCTTTGGCGCGCCGAAAGGGAGGGCTCCGGGCTCTACAGTGAAAGCTACTCGGCGGCGGAGGCGAGAGGCGCCATCCTTACCGCCATAGAGCCCCTGAGCGGCGGAGAATACCTTCTCAGGCTCTACAACCCGGAGCCTGTGGGCGTGGAAGCAGAAGTCAGGCTGCCAGCCCGCCTTATAGGCGCATGGGAGGCTCTTCACGGGGGGAGGCCACTCGGCGAGGCAGTCTACGAAGAGAACAGGGTCAAGGTGAAGATGAGGGCAAGGAGCGTGGCCACGGTCAGAGTGAGAATTGAAAAAACACTGTCTTAGACTCCTTTTTATGCACTCTACCTGTATCCGCTCGACGAGTAGTTTTCCCGTGGAGCGTAGCCCTGCGCGAAGCCCCAGTAGTATTCGTCGAGTAGCGCCGCCTGCAGTATCTTGTGGCTGTACCAGAGCATCGCCGGGCCGGCTATTATCACCACTAGGAGCGCCGCGGGGCCTATTATGTAGCCGAGCAGGTTCCACGTGAAGTGTATGGCCATGCCGTAGAACATGCCTACAAGCGCTTCGGGGATCCTTATCGGACGGCCGGTCATTTTGAGGTATCCGAGCCACCACCCGGCTAGGCCCACGGTGAACATGTGCATGAGAATCGTGGTTGCGCGTAGGAGCACTATGCCCATGCCTAGCCTCGCAAAGCTCCTGGCTATGTAGAGGACGTTCTCCGCCACGCCGAAGCCGAGGCCCGCCATGGCGCCGTAGAGGAAGCCGTCCAGGTGGTCGTTGAACTCGTTCCTCGTTGCGGGTAGGGTGGCTAAGAGGTAGACTCCAATGAACTTTGACGGTTCCTCTGTGAAGGCGGCGCAGGAGGCGAATCCGCCGCAAAGGTAAGCCACTATGGTTTCGTTGAGGATCAACGCTATAATCGACGAGAACACTCCCCAGGCAAAGGCGAAGAGCACTAGCCACAGGGGCTCCGGCTCAAACCTGTCGTGCTGGTATATGTACCACATGTAGGCTCCAGCCGGTATAAGCGCGTAGATGAGGGCGACCAGCGGCGAAACAGGGTACCGCGACGCAAGCGCGAGCACTAGGCCGACACCCATCAAGAAGAGAGCCGCGGCCGCCATCACGTACTTTCCGCGTTCAAGATACGTCTTCAGCGGCAGGGTAGCGTATACCTCTCTGGAGACGTTTAGTATAGGCCGTCTCTTCTTGAACACGAGGTTGTAGAAAGCGGTGAGGTCTGCCGCTAGGCCTCCGCTGGGGGTAGGCACCGCGCCGGCCATGGTTCTCCTGACGGACGCGAGGCTCCTGTACTGGAACACGTAGCCGCAGTGGGGGCAGCTTGCCGCGTTTATAGGCACCTGTGCGCCGCAGCGCGGGCACCTCTTATAGGCGAGCGGGGCTCCGCACTTCATGCAGTACAGTGTGCCCGGGGGGTTCGGCGTCCCGCATCGTGGGCAGACGATGTACCCCTGCTGGGCGGAATATTGCTGAGCCAACTATCTCCCCTCTCCACCTACCCGGCGGCTTTGATCCTATATTTTTAGGGGTTACCGCTCCCGGTAAAACCACGCGGTATCGAGGCGGTGTATGCTAGGCCTGGGCTTCCCTGGAATGGATGCCCGGGGCGACAGAACCACGCTGGGCGCGTACAACGGCGCTCAGCACGTTTTTCCATCTCACGCCCCGGGGAGGGGTCGTCTCCGCGGGGCTTCCTCATAGCGCCGCCATACATCGGCTGCTACCACGTATATAGGCTGCGGCGGCGTAGAATATGGTGGGTGGCACCAACGAAAATTGTTAAGAGAAACGGGAAACTGGAGGACTTCGACGTGGAAAAGCTTAAAAAAGCACTTCTCAGGGCGGGCGCCTCCGAGGAGGTCGCTAGCGACATAGCCCGCTACGTAGCGGCCCGCGTCCACGAGGGTATGACTACGGACGAGATAAGGAGGCTTGTAGTCACGAAGCTCGCAGCAGAGGATCCGGCCGCGGCCGAGGCCTTCAGGTTCTACGACAGGGTAGCTAAGGGCAGGATAACGTTTGAAGACGGCAAAATGGTCGTCGTAGAGAAGGGCAGGCTTTACCTGGGAAGAGAGGTGCGCGACATAGGGCCTAAGGGCCTGAGCAGCGTTGAAGAGGTCGAAGGAATCCTCGAAGAGCTGGAGGAGGATCTGCGGTACGGGGTGCCCCGGAGAACTATAAATGCTAGGCTGTACGCGCTATACATGGCGGTCCTAAAGACGGGGAAGATGAACGCTTCTGATAAGAAGCGCGCCGTGGAGGCGATAAACAATTTCCGCGCCAGGCTGGGCTGGAAGCCTTATACGCCGAGGAAGCTGGGCTAACTATATATCTATATCCCCTGCCATCTTTGGAGGGGGATGAGTTTTCCTGGCCTTTCCGACCCTAGCGATGGGGAGATCCGGGTTTCACACGACCCCCTATTGCCAGGTGTGTGCCGTCGCAGTTGACCCCCTCGTCGTGGAGGAATACTAGTCCCTCCCTGCACGTCGCAAAGGTGAGCCCGAGCCTATGGGCTTCTTCCCTGACGATCCTAAGCGTCCTCAGCCTATAGTCGCGTGGAGCATACCTGTAGCCGTGTATCCTCTCCCCCTCTTCGAAGTATAGCCTCCTATACTTGGACTCTAGATCCGGGAACTCTCTTATAATCCTTGCAAGATTGTCTGGTTTCACCTTATATATCGATGACACGACGTGCCTAGCCCCAGCCAAAGAGGCTGCCTCTAAAACTTCCCGTATGCTTCTACGGTCGTCGGTCAAGCCGGGTAGAATGGGGTCCAGCCTCAGCACCACGGGCACACCGCTCCCTGAGAGCACGCTCATCGCCCTTATCCTCTCCTGGGGCGGGGGAGCCCCTGGCTCCAGCCTTCTAGCCAGCCCCTTGTCCATAGTGGTCACCGTTATTGAAACAACGCTCCTCGCCTTCGACAGTATATCTACGTCTCTAGCCACGAGGGAGGACTTAGTCACAACCTCTACCACGTGACGCTTAGACAGTAATCCTAGGAGCCTCCTCGTAAGCATAAGCCTGTCCTCGGGGGGCGTGTACGGGTCGCTGCTACTAGAGACGTTGATTATACTGCCCGGGGGTATATGTGCTAGGTCGCGGGCGACCCTCTCAAGAAGCCTCTCCTTAGGCCTCGGGTGGAAGAAGTCCCGTATATAGCTACTTGCATAGCAGTAGAGGCACCTGTGCCCGCACCCGGTATAGGGGTTAACCGTGTACTTAAAGGGGCACGTACACAGGCTGCCTCTACGCCAGGGGTCGAAGGGCCTGACCACGTAGAGGCGGGGCAACGCTGCCTCACGCCCTCTCCTCGAGCTCGGTCACCGACACCTTCCTCCTGACCCCCCGGCTAAAGGCAGGCGCGGCTGCCGCGCCGCCCGTTATAATGCCTGCGAGGAGAGCCCATATACCGGGCCAGTGGCTCCCCGCGAGGGCCATAAAGCCTATGCCTCCAGCCAGGCCGGCGCCGAGCGTCGCGGCCGCAGCGCCAATTGCGAGGCCGCGCCCCTTCACTGTTTGCGGGTATTCAGCCCTTATCACGACTCCCGTGGCGCCGTCCACGTATGCTGTGTACTCGTCTCCCATGTACCTGTACCTGACTTCCCAGACCGGGTAGTGCGCTAGGCCCCGTGGCTGTACGTTTAGAACCTGTACCACGAAGTGGTAAACCTCTTTAAGCGACTCGGCTGCCTCGAGTCTCAGCCTTTCAAGTATGTTCGCCTTCGCTATTTCAAGCGCGTCAGCCTCATCGAGGCGTGGCTCGTAGTAAACGCTTGCCTTCATAATATCCGGGTTGAAGAACCTCCTTCCAGCCAGTGGGAAGGGGTAGTTTTCAAGAAGCCTGTCGATAGGCGTTTTTGAGGCGGGTATGGTTATCATTCTGCTCTCCTCTACCAGTATAGCCCTTTCCCCGTACATCCTGCTCCTCCCCTGGGCCTTCCCCACAGCCTTTGCGAAGAACATGTATACCGGCACATAGTGTAGACGGCGCTGCGTTATCGTGGAGTACTCCCTCAGACGTCTGGGCGCCGCGTACTGCCTGAGAAGGAATCTCATGAGCCTATCGTATGGGTCGAAGCGCTTGTCTACGGGGTAGTAGAAATGGGTCTGGGAAGGCTTTTCCGAGCCCTTCTCTGAGATCACGAATACGGCCCCGCAGTAGGGGCATGTAGCCTCGCCCGCTGAGGCGGGCACCTTAAACCTGGCGCCGCAGTAGGGACACACAACCTCCTTTAGCCCGGTCAACTTTCCTCCACCCTTGCTCCTTTAAACGCGGAGCGCGCCGTAGAATACGCGGCTCCGGCTAGCAGGAATGGTACGAAGAGGGCTAGAGAACTGTTCTTCTGCATGCCTGCGAGTACGCCGCTTAGAGGCCCCGAGACGAGGGAGATCAGGCTGGCCGCGCCGACGCGCTCAGCCCTCTGGGCCGCTGTTAGCGGCTCCGTTCTGTAGACGCATCTGAGATCCCAGCCCGTGAAGACCGCTAGGTAGGTGTTGTCCCTGTACGTGTACACGACCTCCCATATTGGGAGGTAGACAAGCCTTACCCATCTCACAGCGTCGACGCGGGCCTCGAAGAAGTCTATCCCGTCGCCCCGTCGCCTATACTCCTCGCGCAGCGCGTCCACCGCATCATCCTTTATGGACTCGAGCGCCCGCGTCTTGTCCAGGTCTACGCCCAGGAAGTCGAGTTTTATCTTCTCCCAGTCGAGTTTCTCCGAGGCGAGCTGCACCGCGCCGTCCATGTGTGCCGCGAAGTGTGCCATCGCGTTGTACGTGCCGGCGCCCGTGACCTGGTGCCTGGCCGGTATGTAGAAGATGTGCTCCCGGTCGATGCTCTCCTTATAGTACCGCGTCTCCACCCGATAGGAGTCTCCCTCCTTGACGTACACCCTCTTATACCATGAGGCGATGCCCGAGACGTGGATCTGGGAGTACCATGCGGGGAAGTAGACGCCTTCGACGTCGAGTATGTCCAGCTTAAGGGAGGAGAGATCTGAGTCGCCTGCAGCGAGCCTCTGGAAGGCGCCTATAACATAGTTTCGGGGCTGCGTGGGCACTATGTATACGTCGCTGAGCTCTATCGTCGAGGAGAGGATATTGGGGTACCCGCAGTACTTGCAGACTGTGATGAGTGTTCCTGGTCCAACCTCCAGCGGCGCGCCGCAGCGCGCACATGTATATACCGCCTGGGGTGACTCTGAGCCCGTATACATGGCTAATATACCTCTTGGCCCCGGCCCTATTCTTTCTTTTCCGCCTCTCGAGTCGGCTGTTTTATCTTATCCAAACTATTATTTACAGGTACGTGCTTCTTCCACCGGGTGATTAGTGCATGAGGATATGGGAGGCCATGAGCAGAGACGCGCCACGCGTCACGCCGGACACGAAGATAACTAGGGCGCGTGCCCTGCTCAGGAAAAGCGACAGGAGGATTGTCGTAGCGCTCAAGGATCCTCTCTCTAAGAAGATGGAGGGCTACCTGGATCGCCGCGACGTGCTGGTCGTCACATCGGCGAAATCCGATAAAACCGTCAAGGAGGTGCTCAGAGAGTTTCCCTACGCGCTACCGGAGCAGAATATAGAGGACGTCATAGGGGACATGGAGGCCCATAACCTCTTCGAGATCCCCGTCGTGAACGACCCTGTAGAGAGGCGCTATCTAGGCACTATAAGTATTAGGGACATGCTTCGCGCGCTCATGGCCGAGGGATATAAGCCCAAGGCCACGGTGGTCAACGAGATAATGTCGGTGAAGGACCTCGACAAGTACGTGCTCCCGCAGATGGAGCGGATAACCAAGGCATGGCCACGACTAGTGAAGGGCGAGGTTCCGGCGATAATAGTCGTAAGGGACGAGAAGAATAAGAAGCCCGTAGGCATCCTTACCCCCAAAGACCTCGTAGATACCGGGAAATGGTACTTCCGCAGGGAGGCTGAGAGGATCCTCTCGACGCCTGCCAGGATACGCACGGTGATGACGCGTGGCGTAATGGTCGCCAGGCCTAACACGCCGATAGAGTATGTGGCGGACATGATGGTGAAGAACGACTTCAGCGTGGTCCCCGTCGTCGACGAGGAGGGAAACCTCATAGGCGTAGTGACGCAGTTCGACGTGCTGCGCGCATACCTGGAGGGCGCCAAGCCTGAGAGGAAGAAGCTGCCCGCGGCGCCTACACCTATCGCCGTCGAGGCGGGCGAGATGCCCGTGTATCAGAGCCGCGGCTCCATACTTAGCCAGGTAGCGGTCGAGGCGAAGCCCCTGGAGGTATCCGGTATTACGGCCAAAGAAGCGGCTATCGAAGAGCTCCCAGCGGTAAGGGTTACCGACACCGTGGAGCACCTCCTCAACGTGATGCTGCGCCACAGGGTCAACCATGTAATAGTTGTTGACGAGGAAGGCCGCGTGGTGGGCAGCGTCTCCAAGCGCAGCCTACTCCACGCCATAGGCATAAAGGGGCCTCTGTGGAAGAGGCGTGCACAGGATAAGGAGTTCATCAGGGACGTGTTAAACGAGAAGCTTCCAATAGTTTTCGAGGACACTCCTATAGAGGATGTTGCCCGTAGGATGGTTGAGGCGGACAGCGAGATAGCACTTGTGGTCAATAAGCGGGGAGAACTCGTAGGCATAGTCACAAAGGACACCCTGGTCGAGGCCTTCCGCAGGATAGCCCCTGAGGGCCTCACCGTCGCCAATCTCATGGCTCCCGGCAAGATAGGGGTCGTGCACCCGCATCACAGCCTGGCACATGCGGTTAAGAAGCTTAAAGCGTACTATCTCGACGCCCTCACTGTTGCCGACGGCAACGTGGTTAAGGGCGTTGTCTCAGTGAGCCATCTGCCGTTTGTTGCTCTGGAAGACGCAAAGGTTGGCCATAAGAGTAGGAAGCTCCTCTGGGTGAGAAGGCTGGAGAAGGGCGGGAGGAAGGCTGGCAGGTATATAAAGATAACGCCACTGCTCGTCGAGGACGTGATGGTGCCGTTACAGGAGACTGTAAAGACGAGCGACAGCGTGGCGGCGGCGGTCGAGGCGATGCTCCGCCACGGGGTCGACGGCGTACCGGTGGTGGATGAGGAGGGCAATGTTGCCGGGGTCATCTCGAAGCTTGACATAGTGAGGGAGCTTGCTAGGAGCGCGACCCTGAGGAAGGAGAAAGAGGTTAAAGAGGCTAAGATAAGGGTGTAGGGTATGGAGGAGGTAAAAAGGCTCTTTTTTGAAGGCAGGAAGGGGTGGCGCATAAAGGTGTACGTCAGGCCCAGGAGCTCTAGGGAAGGCTTCGAACTGGGCGAGGACGGCCTCGTCTTCTATACGCCGGAGCCCCCCATTGGGGGCAGGGCGAATGCCGCATTGATCAAAGCCCTCTCGAGGGCTCTGCGAGTACCCTCGTCTAGGGTCGACATAGTATACGGGATTAGGGAGAAGAGCAAGGTTGTTGAAATAATGGAGAAAGACGTGGATGTTCTAGCCGAGAGGCTTAGCCGCGCGCTAGGGCTAGAGCGTTGAGGAGGTCCCTCTCAGTGATCACTCCGATAATTTTTCCCTCACTCCTCACAGCTAGCATTCCTACACCGTTCCTGCCCATAGACTCGAATGCCTCGCGGAGCGTGGCGTCTTCGGATATGGTGATTAGCTCGGGGGACGCTATTTCGCTCACATTTATATTCAATGCTTCATCTAACCTGCCGTTGACTGCGCGTAGGAAAGGCTTATCGCTGGCCAGGTAGCGGACGACGTCCATCGCCGATATGACGCCTATGGGTCTTTGAGACGAGGTTACCAGGAGCCTCCTGTAGCCCGTCTCCACCATGGTTCTCATGGCCTCAAGGAGCTTTGCGTCGTGCTCCACGGAGACGGGGTCACTGCTCATATGATCCTTTACGCTTCCTTTTAGATCATCTATAAAGTAGGCTATGACGTCCTTCTCTGATACGAACCCGGCGACTTTCCCTTGGTAGACTACTGGTAAGCCGCCAACATTGTATCTGTACATCTTCTCCACTACGCTGCGGATACTCTCTCCAAGTTCCGCGTAGACGACGTTTTCCTGCATTATTCGCTCAACTCTTTCGTTGTAAGCTTTGAATATGTTCATCTTATGCCTCTCCTGTACTATCATGTTAAGCGAGCCTCCGCCAAAGTAGTTTACAACATCGCTCGCCGAAACTATACCGGCCAGTACGTTGTCTCCAGAGACCACTGGCAGCCTCCTGTACCCCGAGTCGCTCATCTTCTTTACAAGGCTTCCAATAGTGCTTTTAAGTGGAATAGTCGCTGGTCTCGAGTTCATTATATTCTCCAGTTCGCTCTCGGCCTCGTAGATTCTCTGGGCAAAGTTCGGCTTACCGTCGCTCCGGAGGAACCTGGGTTCTCTAAGTCTCCTCATCATGCTCTATACCGAGGACTTGCATAAAAAGCCGAAGGACAGGCAAACTAATTTAAGCCTGAGACTTGAGATGGCTTAGGGGTAGTAAATGGGAGGCAGGAAGAAGCCTTCGATCTCTCAGCTGGAGAAGAAGGCCCGTAAAACCTCCAAGGGCAAGGAGGAGAAGAAGAAGGTTGAAATGACGCTTAACGCGAGCGGTGAGCTCACCCAAGTGTCGATGGACGCTATCATAAAGGAAGTAAAGAAGATGAAGTACGTTACGCCATACATTTTATCGTCAAAATTCGGAATAAAGATGAGCAGGGCGAAAAAGGTTCTAAAAACCCTAGAGGCGCAGGGTATACTCTCAGCGTATGACTTGAACCACAGGGTGCCAATATACGTGCCCGTGCGCCGCAAGTAGATGGGGAGCTGTTAGCCCCCGAAGACCTCTGCCAGCCTAATTTTCTTCCTAAGAGTATCTTTTAATTCACGAAGCTTAGGTGTGGCGTTTATAACCTCTAATTCAGCCAGCTCGACTAGGCCTCGCTGGTAGAGAGTCTTTAAGACTTCCCTGGGATTCTTGACGCCGCTCCTCTCCATATCTTTGTAGAACCTTAACATGCCTACGCTCCAATATGTACTAAGGTATCTCAACGCTTTCTCAAATTCGGGTTTTTCTAATAGGTCGCTTATCTCCTTCAACAATTCTTCTCTTCTGACGAGGGCTTCCGCGTCAGCATTTTCGTCTTTCCGGGCCTTCTCCTTCTTACTAGGGGGGCCAGCCCCCTCCTCGGGCTTTTTCTTTTTTTCAACTTCTCTAGGAGGATGTGTGAGGAAAGACAATATGTCTCCTCCCTTAACCCTCTTCCTTTCACGCTTTTGCCTCGGGCGTCTTGGAGGCTTAGGCTTGGAGTCTTTAGATTCTAAGGCTTTACCACTCTTCTCCACGAGGAAAGCTGAGATGCCATTGCGTTGGAGAGCTTCTCCGCCGCGCTCACTCATCACAGTGGTGCTCTCTTTTCTTCCTCCTCGATACCTGAGCCACTTAGGTATGTCGACGTTGAAAGTTTCATCTATAACTACCCGTTCGGGTGAAGCATCTACATAGTCTAGCTCCGCGACCTCGTTCACCAGAACGTAGAGCGTAAACACCAGCAGGCCCTTCTCCTCCCCCCACTTGGCGATATCCTCCGCTCTAAGCTCGCCTCTCTCTTTTAACAGGTTTATTAACTCCTCTGAAAGCTCTTCCAATTCTTCGCTCAAGTTTTAGGCACCCTTCAACACAAGGCCAAATAATCTATGCCGTACTGGCCGAAATAGGTTTACCGCTTATCCGACCAGAACTTTCTCGTCCTGGTGAACTCGGCCTCTGCGCGCAGAACCTCCGAGACTAGCGTCTCAATACTCTTTGAATGAGAGAGTATCCGTGAAGCCGTTTGAGGCCCTACACCATGACCGGCTAATACGAGGATCGCCTTATACCCGTAGGTTGCGAACAGCGACGCGGAGTGTTTGGCCTTCTCCACGAGTTTCTTCTCTTCGGGTGAGAGGGGGCGCCCCCTCTTCCACTTCTTAACAGCGTTGTAGGTCTCTTCATCATAGGGGCTCAGTACCGCGATGGCCCGGGAGCCGCATTTCGGGCAGGATCTATACACCTTGGCTGCGGACACCACCGTCTCTGTCTCCCACTTCCCGCAGTGGAGGCATACAAGCTTTACACGGCTTCTTTCGAGCCGCTTCTTTACTATCTCGACGACCTTCTTTAGAGGTACTGCCGAGGAAAGCACCCCGCTCCTAAGCACGGGTTTCTCGAAGACGAGCTGTGCCATCGGGCTAAGCTCACTCCTCACCACCACGTGCATCGCCCCCTCTCTAGAGATCTTCTCTAAGAAGGCTTTCACGGCATCCATGTCGAAGTAGTTGTGCACCGCCTCCCTAACAGCCTCGACGTCGAGAGGAGTGCCCCTCATGCGCCTCTTAAGGTTTCTAAGAACTCCCCTCTCCAAGCCGGCTGCCCTGCTCTTCTCCAGCACACCGATCCTGCCAGCTACATGGATCAGCTTCACCATATAGGCTCCGCTCTCCCTTACGGCCTCATAGTAGTTCCCGAGGGCCCAGGGTAGCCCCTCTCTTACTAGCCTGCGTGCTTTCTCGGCATCCAGTACACAGTCTGTGAAAAGGAGCACCCTGTAAGGGTCGGCGAAATAGCGGGCCCCGCACGAGTAGAATCCCTTGAAGGCGTACGCCAGGAGGAGCGCAAGGGCGTTGTTGCCCCTAGTCCCCAGGAAGCTGTGGATCACGAGCACGTAGCGCCCGCCGCTCTTCACAACCTCTATTAGAACGTCCTTATCGCTCGGAACCACGCCGACTTCTTCTTCTTGCTTCCGCAGTATCTTCCCAAGCTCTCCAGCGTAGCCTGGCGGAAGACCGTACATTCCTGTAACGTCCTGGCCCGCACCCATTCTCCTATAAAATGAGCCTACCTCCCTGGCAGCCTTATAGTCTACGGGCAGGGTCTCGCCAGTCCACATGGGCGGCTCGCCGAACTCTCCCCTATACTCTTCCAGCTCTACGAGGCTTCTCTCGTAGTCTATGTTCACTACCCGCCAGGCACGCCCCGACAATATTATCACGTAACCCTCGTCGAGCGCCGAGACAAATGCTTGGTCTAAGCGCCCTATCCTCCTCCTAGACGCTATGTCCACTGCAGCGAAGCTAAGCGTCTCCGGTATAGTCGAAGCCGCAGTGTAGTAGTATTCGAGTGTACGTCTACTCCTCCTGATCCTCCCATCTATAAGCCTGATCACTCTGATGTCGTCGAGGAATTCTAGAAGCCACTTGAACTCCTCCAGGCTCAGCTCCCAGTAGGGATACGCTTTTGTAACCAGCTCGTACGCCTCGTCGACCGTTAGCGAGCCATACTCCATTACGAGGCCTGCTACCTGGTGTGCTAGAACATCGAGCGGCTTTCTGAAAGGCCTTATTTCTTCGAGGTTCCCCCTCTCAGCCCTCCTTGCGAGCACGGCGGCCTCGACGGCGTCCTCGGTGTCTGTGGGAACAACGATGCCGCGGGACACCTCGCCGACCCTGTGGCCGGCTCTCCCGATTCTCTGTACAAGACGCATGGCCTGACGGGGAGACCCGTACTGGATAACCAGCCTTACGTGGCCTATATCTATGCCCAGCTCCAAGCTAGAAGTAGCGACCACAGCCTGTAACTCTCCCCGCCTGAACTTTTCCTCAACTTCAAGCCTCTCCTCCCTGGAGAGGCTCCCGTGGTGCACCCTAAGTTTTATGCCGAAGTATTCCCTGAGTATCCTGCCTACAACCTCAGCGGTGTCCCTCGTGTTTGTGAATATTAGAACGCCCCCCTGTCTCGCGTGCTCTGCGACTAGCTTCATTTTGGAGTAGAACTCCTTGGGTAAAGGCGTGGAGCCGCTTACAGGGGGAGGCTCAGCTATCTCTATCACATAGTCCTTCTCCCCCCTCCACTCGATGACAGCCCCGTGGTACTGCCCGGAGATGAAGCGTAGCGCCTCCTCAGGTTTAGCTACTGTGGCGGAGAGAGCTATAATGCGGGGGCGCCGCTTAGTAACGCGTTTTAGTCTCTCCAAGGCGACCGCGAGTTGGGATCCCCTCTTGCTGCCCATGAGCTCATGGAGTTCGTCTACAACAACCCATCTCACGTTCTCAAGGTATCCTCTCATTCTCCTACCAACTAGTAGGAACTGCAACGTCTCCGGGGTCGTTATCAAAATGTGCGGGGGATGCTTAGCCATGTAAGCTCTCAGATTTTTCGGCGTGTCTCCATGCCTCACCATCATGCTGTAGCCCAGCTTCCCGGCTAGTTCCTCCATTCTCCTATAGATATCCCTGTTAAGGGCGCGGAGAGGCGTCACATACAACGCGTAGACCGGCCGCCCCGCCTCTTCTACGAGTCCCCTCATCACGGGGAGCAGCGCAGCCTCAGTCTTGCCATGCCCCGTGGGCGCGACGATTAGGATAGAATTGTATATACGCGTATATCTTAGCGCCTTTACCTGAATAGGGTTTAGGCTACTATACCCCATGTCTCTTAGAGCCGAGACAAGTTTCTGGCCGAGCAAGTCTACGGGAAGCGCCATTAGTGACACATAACCACGACTACTACTGCAGAAAAAAGGCTTGCTGGGTTTAAAAGAGCCTCTAGGGCCTATGTTTTTAGAGCGTGACGGGGCGCTTCTCTCTCCAGCTGCGCCAGCATGCCTCGGCGATCTCAACAACCTTTAACCCGTCAACCCCCGTTATCGGGGGCTCCCTGTCTTCAAGCACTGATTTTACGAACTCCCTGTCCTCCTCCACATATGCATCGTAGAAACGGCCCCAGAACCATTTTACGCCGCCATAGAGCAGCCCCTCCTTTACTCCTAGGGCAAAGTTGGGGTCGCGCTGGCTGCCCACGTAGACTGTGCCATCCGTCCCCATTACCTCGGTCCTCAAGTCGTATCCAAACACGCTCTTCCTACTACCATGTATCATGCCGAAGGCCCCGCTGCTAAACGTGAAGTTTATTGTTACGACATCTAGATCACCCTTTTCCCGTATTTCGTCGTAGAGCTTTGCTCCTCCCTCCACATACACTTTGGATACCTCCGCTCCCATGAGGAACCTAGCCATATCGAAGTCGTGGCTAAGCATGTCTAGGAATATTCCACCGCTCTTTTTTGGATCAGCGGCCCAGCCCGGCGGGGCGCCGGGATCCCTAGCTATCGTAATGTAAACTAGGGGATCCCCTATTTTCCCCGACTCTATTTCAGACTTGGCCCTCCTGTATGCGGCGTCGAAGCGTCGCATATAGCCGACCATTAAGCTCCTCCCAGCCTTCTTGGCGGCATTGAGAACCTCCCTGGCCTCGCTGCTCGTAACAGTCATGGGCTTCTCGGTGAAGACGTGTTTCCCGGCTTCTAGGGCCTTTATGATCATGTCCTTGTGGAGGAACGTGGGAGTGGTTATGAACACCGCGTCTACGCTACTATCTTCTAGTAACTTGTCATAATCTGTGTACCACTTTACACCGTACTTCTCGCCTACGCCGCGGGCGAGGTCCTCTATGATATCGCTGACGGCGACTAGGCGTGCCTCGTCCACCCTGGTGAAGAGGATTTCCGCGTGAACTCTCCCTATTCTTCCGAGCCCCACAACGGCTACGTTCAGCTTCTTCATGCCTGGTCAAGTATTTTGCGTGAAATCAGCCTATTTCTCGATGACGCAAAAAAGTAATATGTTAGTCTATTTTCTCTATACTATCTATAAGCATGAGTGGAGTATACCTATCCTCATAGCCAGCTCTGGGGAGCAACACGGCGAGTATCTTGAACTTTTCCGGGTACTTCTTCTCGACACGTTTTATTCTCTCCACTATTTCCTCCACATATCTGAGATAGTCTTCTGAGCTTCTGTGCTCGTCTATCCAGTCATAGAATGCGTAGAGGAGGGCGCCCAGCAGTTTCCCCCTGTCTAGCTCGGGGAAGAGGGAGTACCTTTTTATCTCCTTTGCCGTCTCGATAATTTTGTCGAGGAGTACTTCGCCCGCCTCAGTTATCAGGCATCTTTCAGGGTCTATTAAACCTCTTTCACTAAGCCCGTAGGCTATGATATACGGGGTCTCGTAGCTGAATCCTATCCCCTCCCTTATGCCTGAGGGGGTCGCCCTTAATCCCCGGGTTTTAGCCTTATCAGCGAGTCTTTTAAGGAGGACTTGGAGCAGGCAATCAAGCTTTTTCCTATACTCCGTGTCACCACGATCTTCCATAGAGAACCTGGCATCTAGTCCCCTGTCATAATATATAAGATTTACTTTTAGAGTTCAGAGTAAACAATATTTATATACATCGTCGGGGGGTCAGCTACACAGGTGTATAGTGTAATGCCCCGCAAACCCAAGGCTAAGGCGAAGGCAGAGATAGACGTAGAAGAGATGGTTAAGGAGATAGTGGAGGAGGAGCCAGCACCCCTCGACCAGTTCAAGCTGGAAGACCTGGAGGGGGTGGGTAGGGTAACCGCTCAGAAGCTCCGCGACGCAGGCTACTACTCCCTAAGAGATGTAGCCTACGCCTCAGCCCACGAGCTCGCCCTAGTGATAGGCTCCGAGGAGCGCGCCATGAATATAATCAGGTCTGCGCAGCGCCTCCTCGGCTATGGACACGAGTTTATCACCGCAAAGGAGCTCTTCGAGAAGAGGAAAAACCTCGAATACATATCTACCGGAGTTCGTGCTTTGGATGGTTTGTTGGGTGGTGGTGTTGAGGTTGGTAGTATTACTGAGTTGATTGGTGAGTTTGGTGCTGGTAAGACTCAGGTTTGTCATCAGCTTGCTGTTATGGTTCAGCTTCCCCGTGGGTCTGGGGGGCTTGGCGCTAGGGCGCTATACGTGGACACAGAGGGCACCTTCAGGCCCGAGCGCATAGTCCAGATAGCGAGGCACAGGGGCCTAGACCCCGAGCAAGCACTAGAAAACATCGTATACGCCAGAGCATACAACAGCGACCACCAAATGCTGCTTATAGACGAGGCGAAGAAGATTATCGAGAAGGAGAACATAAAGCTAGTAATAGTTGACAGCCTCATTAACCATTTCAGGTCAGAGTACCCTGGCAGAGAGAACCTCGCCTCCAGGCAGCAGAAGCTTAACAAGCATATAAGCCAGCTCCACAGGCTTGCAAGCCTGTATGAAGTAGCTGTTGTGGTGACAAACCAGGTCATGTCGGCGCCCGACGTGTTCTTTGGAAACCCCATGAGGCCCGCGGGCGGCAACATTATGGCGCATGGATGCACCTATAGGATATGGCTTAGAAAGGGCAAGGAGGGTAAGAGGATAGCCAAGATAATTGATAGCCCAATGCATGCTGAAAAGGAAGCAGTATTCGTAATAACGGAGAACGGCTTAGAGGACCTCTAGCTTGCAGGTTAATACAGCGTCTTACTAAGCTAACTTTTTCCCCTCAGGCCCCAGCAGGTTTACTCGTGGCCGGCGGATCATACATTATACTAGTGAAGCCCTCGGAGAACGCCGGTAGGGGCAGGATAGCGCTGGATCCAGGATCCATGTCGAAGGCCGGGCTAGCTGAGGGTATGCCCGTCGAGGTCACCGTGAACGGTAAAAAGCTCGCGCTGCTCGTTGAGAAGAGCAGAGAGGGTGTGGCGGCGCTTAATGCCGGAGAAGCGGGGGGAATAGGTTTACGCGGTGAAGTGCTGGTTAAGATGAGAAAGATTAAGGTGCGCGAGCTCCGCAGTGTGACTCTGAGGGTTGAGGGTAGCGGGTCAATAGACCCTTCGCGGCTAAGAGCGTTCCTGGTTCTCCGGCCCTTGGCAAGGGGTGCATCAGTGTTCCTGGGAAAGGAGGGGAATTTCGTCGAGCTGAGGGTTGTGGACTGCGAGCCAGAGGACGGGATAGTCTCGATGAATACACGCATAGTTATCACGTAGGTTTGCCACTAGTTTGCATTAATGTTAAATATGCAGTATTAGCTGAGTAATTTGTACACCAAAATGAGAAAGATAAGTAAGCACTCTCTCACGCCTACCGAGTATAAAATTCTTTCAGCTGTACCGAGGGCTAGGAGTTACGCTGAGATTTCACGCATGGCCGGTATAAGCACCTCCTACGTCTCCAGAAAGATAGAGGAGCTCTACGGCAGGGGCTTCAGGATTAGAGGGATATTTGACCTTGAAGCCTTAGGGCTGAGCGAGGTCTTTCTTCTAGCGGAGTACGACGACGAGATCTTTTCGCCGCCCAACGGTGTACAGATACCGTATATTCTTAGGAAGATAAAGTACTGGCGCGGCAAGACGCCCTTAATGGCGATCTACGCCGCAGTGCCCGAAGGGCAGGAGGAAGAGTTCAGCGAAGCACTGGGGCTTGAAGGCATCTTTCGCCGCGTAGTCATGACTACCCGGTGGAGGATAGATACCGCCAGACTGACGGAGCTTAGAAATGGTATCCCCGTTTCAGCCTATGAGAGGCTCAGCGAGGTGTACGATAGCATAGAGCCGTACGAGCCTAGGGCCAACGAGAAGAGGGTGCCCGACAGGGTTGATACGTGGCTTATAGCGGAGCTTATGCGCAACCCCTACGTGAAAATAGCTAGCAGGCTAAGGTATGTAGGAGTAAAGCAGCAGGTGGCCAGCTACCATCTCTCAAGGCACGTCGAGAGGTTTATAATATACAACACTGTGCGCATCAAGGAGAGGGCAAGACCCCCCTACAGGCTTCTAGGAATAAACGCCGCAAAGGGCGAAGAACGCAGGCTCGGAAGAGCGCTCGCACAGGCCCCCGCGGTGTACGAGGCCTACGTGCTAGAGGACGGGATTATCATGGCGCTCGTGGAAGCATACAAGTGGGAGGAGGGAGACCTGTACCGTCTTCTAAGAGACTCGGAGTATGTGGAGGACTTCGAGGAGATGGGGTTCGTGATGGAGGAGCCGCGGGCCTACTCTACCCCATACGGGAACGTGGTGACTGAGAAGAGCTGGATTCTGGACCCCCTCTACGCCTCGCTTTACACCATAAAGAGGAAGACCGAGAACGTATCCCGGGACTACTTCGTCTACGAGCTAGACTAGCAGCCGCCCTGAGGCCTTCTAGGGCCAGCGCTCTCCATCCCTGAATAGGGGAGAGGCCCCCGGGATCCCTAATGTAAACCTCTATCTCAGCGGTGAAGTTTAGCTCTGCGAGAAGGCCGTACAGGCTCGCCTGGATCTTCTCACCCAGGCCACGGGCCATGTAGCTCTTGTACTCTACTACCGCGTAGGGCTTGCCGCGTCTAAAACACAGCTGGTCCGGCACGCCCAGGAGCCACCCGAACCTGAAGCGCCAGGCCAGAGGGAAGGGCGTGCATATCTCGTCATATCCCAGGACATCGTATGGATCGAACCCCCATATCCTACTGTGAAGCCTTCTCCCAGCCTCTACCCCATTGCCTCTACTTTTCCCAAACTTCCCGGCGGCGCGTGAGACGTAGACTTTATCCACGCTGTCGGCTGCCTCCGCGTACCTGTCTAGAGCCAGCGATATCTCTTCGTACACGCTAGGCATCATGGAG
The DNA here is from genome assembly GCA_026986905.1 of Thermofilaceae archaeon. Classification (GTDB taxonomy): domain Archaea; phylum Thermoproteota; class Thermoprotei; order Thermofilales; family Thermofilaceae; genus JALVKT01. Next base: position 5,469 of record JALSNQ010000019.1, on the reverse strand, counting down.
TCCGTCCTCCCTTATAGTGAAAGTGACTACCGCCTTCCGCGGAAGCCTGGGGCTGTCAAGTACCTCTATTAGATGCTTCTCACCGCTTCTACGCATGAGAAACCTATGCGTGGAGGCATGCGCTATTATGTTTCCGCCGGCTGGAAGCTTCACCGCCCCGAACGGCGTCGGGCTGCTGAGAACCTGGTTTGTTATAACCGAGGCGGCCTTATAGACCCTGCTGAGCCTCTTAAGCCAGTCTAACATGTAGTTTATCCTCTGCTGCCTCCTCGCAAGCCATTCTCTCCCTCTGAACTGAGCCCTATACAGCGCGATGACGCTATCTATAATCACAAGCCTCGCCCCCTCCTTAAAGAGGCGGGGGAGCATTCTTACAACCATCTCCTCCAGCTCGTCTACACTTATCGGCCTCATAACATACACGCCCTCCAGCGGCCTCTCTACACCAAACCTTCCGCCAATAGCCTCCACCCTACCCGGGCTAAATGTGCCCTCTGTGTCTATGTACACTGCCTTGGCCCCGAGCCCTCCCCTCTCAGGTGGAAGCTGTACCGTGACGGAGAGCTGATGGCAAAGCTGGGTCTTACCGGCGCCAAACTCTCCGGCGAACTCATATATGTCGTACACCGCCAGCCCGCCTCCCAGAAGCCTGTCAAGCCCCTCCAGCCCGCTGGTAAACATGCTGCGTGAAGCCAGGAGGCCAGCGTACTCCGAGCCTATATACGCCCTCGTCTCCCACCCAGAGATGCGCCTAGCCGCGCGCACTACTCTCAGCGCCTTCTCGAAGTCTAGGCCGGCTATCTCCTCCAGCTCCTCCGGGTTATACACTATTAGATCCTCTATCTCCTCTATACCTGCGGCTTTAAGCCTAGCAACGGTTACGCGCCCAATGCCGGGCTCTCCCACGAGTTCATCTATAGGAGTACCCATCTACACCACCCTGCAGAGCGGCTCCCCATCCAGGTAGATAAGCCCCTCCCCCTTCACGTGCAGTATTTTCCTTGAAAAGGGAAGTCCCGCTAGACTCGGCCCACCCATCGCCACAACCGGCACAGCGTATACCCGCCCCACTCTGTCCATAATCGACACGGCGTAGCTGAGCCCCTCCCCTGCATGGACTGTGAATCTCTCATCAAGCCCCTCGACCAGGACGCCCCTCCTAAACTCTTCGAGAAGCCTAGGCAGGTCTAGCAGCAGATATTCTAAGAAGTCCGCATCAAGGAGAGGAGGCACCTTCAACGCGCCTTCAAGGTTTACGTCTAACCCGGAGACCAGGTTTGCGCCGGGGATGAGCGGGATCCTAGTGCCGGGGCACGGTGAGATCTCCACTTTAAGCGGAGAATACCCGGGCTTGGCCTCTACAGCTAAAGCCTTCAGGTGAGGCCACATTTTTCCGAAAATGCGGGCCCCCTCCTCGTCTGTAAACACGAGTATGTGGGGGAGACTGAGGCTGCTCTTGCCTATCAGGATGCTCTTAACCTTCAAGCCCCATCCTCCTCCTAGCTCTATCAGCAATTATTTCTAGCCAGGGGTTTTCAGGCCCGGAGACTATTTTTTCGAGTCTCTCTATTTCGGCTAACGCGATGAGACCCTTCCTTGTGGGCTTGACGTATATAGTTCTCCCAAGTTTCCGGGTCTCTACAAGCCCCCTCCTGGCCAGCATTTCGACGGCTTCCCGCGCCTTTCTACCGTTTGTCGTAATCCCGGAGAGATTCTTCCCCTCGCGCCCTATCTTTGAGAGCCAGAACACTATCTTGGGGAGCTCGTCCACAGGTCTTATTCCGAGGACAATTATAAAATTGTTACTTTAACATATAACATTGTTATGTCTAAAATGTATATACCAGGAGGTGCCGGGAGATACTGGGGGCCGTGAAGAGTGACTCCAATTCCGACACGCTAGATGGGGTGTGGTGACAACTCTGAGCCCTCCCTCTCAGGCTCCTTGACGTAGAGTAGGAAGAGGACTAGGGCCAGGTAGCCCAGTATCGATGATACCAGGAAGCTCAATGCAACCCCCGGTAGAGGCCCTATGCTCGTCTCGGCGAACATCTTGTAGAGCGGTCCTCCTATCAGCGGCCCCAGTACGGCTCCTATGTTGAAGTACATCTGCAGTGTCCCGAAGACCCTCCCCCTGAGCTGCTGGGGTACAAGGTCTGCCTGGAGGGCCCTGAATGCTGGGGTGTAAGCGTTAAAGGAAACGCTCCTGAGGGTAGCCACGGCTGTTAGGCTTTCAACGGTACGGGCGAATGGTATGAGCAGGGTCGCGGTCCTGGAGGTCAAGATGCCCCACGCTATTAGAGCCCGTCTACCTATCCTATCGCTTAGATATCCTGCCGGGTATGTAGCGAGTAGGCCGGCGATGCCGGAGATGAGCGTTATGTAGGCTATGGCAGCTGGGTCGGATGTCACGAACTCCACGAGGTAGAGTAGCATGAAGGGTGCTACGAGGCCCATGCCCACACCGTTCGCGAACCCTATGGCGTACAGCGCGTCGACGCTCTTCTTATTGACGCCTGTTAGACGCGCTGGTTCTTCTCTACGCCTCATCTGGTGGGGATGGTAGGCCTCCTTTATCAGTAACGAGATGAATATTGTGACCAGCCCGGCCACGGCTATCACTAGGAACGGGAACCTGAGTGCCCATCCCACGTCTCTTATACCTAGGAGGTATACTCCGGCCTTGTATATCGCTACTCCTAGGGCTGGTCCGCCTATGAAACTAAAGGTCGTAGCCGCCATGTAGAGTCCCATCGCGCGTCCACGTGTAGACGGCGTGACGCTGTCCATTAGTAGTGCTTCGGCGACGGGCCATACCATCGCACTAGCCACACCCTGCAGTGCTCTTACGACGTATAGCCATAGCAGGTTTGGTATGATGACGTAGATGAAGGAGATTAGTGCGTAGAGGACTACGCCGGCTATTATTATCTTCTTTCTACCAGCCTTATCGCTGTATATTCCGAAGAATCTTGCAAGGAACGCTCTGGTGAGCATGAAGAGGGCCATGAGTACGCCGAATTCTACTGCATAGTGTGCCGCGCCGCCGAGTAACCCTATCTCTTCCGGCAGCTCGGTGAGGGCGCCTACCAGGTATAGTAGAAAGTAGGGCAGTATAGCGCTAACCGCGCCGAAGCCCAGGTTCACCGTGAACGCTAGAAGCGGGAGTATTATGACGTTTCGTCTATACGGCGTAGCCAGCAGCTCTCCTAGACCAAGTTTCCCCCTCGAAGACATGGAATATCGGGTTGCGATATCGGATAGCGATATATAGCTGTAGCGGCCGTATGCCTTATCACGGAGCTACCCCCCTCAAGAATGGTCGTCCATAATGAGGGAAAATAGAGCGGCTCTCCTGATGGTAGCCGTTATAGCCTTCACTGCGGGGTACGCCGCCGCCTCTCTTCAGTTAAGGTGCCCCGTGGGCCAGCCACAGGCCCTGGTGGGTGAAGCCGGCATAAGGGTTCTCAACGATAGGAGCTATTATCCTGTTCTCATAAGCGTCCTTTCAAGCGCGAATAAGAGCATACACATATCGATGTTTTCCTACAAGAACGACCACGAGGTAATAGAGAGGATAACAGAGATACTTATCGCAAAGTCGCGTCAAGGACTAGACGTAAAGGTTGTGTTGGAGAACAGCATAGACTATAACGAGCTCGCGTATAGGAGGCTCAGAGACGCCGGCGTGCCGGTGAGATTCGACAGCAGGGCCCTTACAACTCATACCAAGCTTGTAATCGTGGATGGAAAAATAGTGTTCGTTGGAAGCCACAACTTCTCCTATAGCGCGATGGAGAGAAACCATGAGGCAAGCGTTATGATAACCGACCCCAAGGTCGCGTCGATAGAGGAAAGCTACTTTGAAAACATCTGGCGTGGCGGCTAGTGCGGCCATATATCCTCACCGGTACAGTATTGTGATGAAGTCGGCCAGAGTGGCGTTAGCGAAGCTTACGCTTAAAGTATCCATGAGGATCAGGCTTTGGCGTGCCCTCCGGCGGGTATACGGGGGTAGCGGACTGGAGAGAGTGATTGAAGACCTGGAGAGGGTAGAGCGGAAATACGATATCAATATAGACTAGAGGGGCTAAGGTTAGCCCAGTATGGACTACAAGGCGGTCTTCGCAGTCGCGCTGACGCTGACCCTAGCGGTTGTAGCGCTCTCGGCGGCATATATAGCGGGCTCAAGCCTTGGAGAGAAAACACCGCTGCCGAGCAGCGGCAACAAGGGGAAAACGGGGGATGAGAAGGGCGCCGCCTGGGTGCCCTCCGGAATAGCTGTCAGCTACGTGTGGCTACAAAACGGTGTCCGCATAGACCTGACGGTTTCGCGCCCGGATCCATGCCACAACGTCGGGCTTAAAGAGTACAAGGCTATTGGGAAGAGGCTCTACATCGAGCTCGCCGCGACTGGGCCGAGGCCGGGGACGTACTGTATACAGGTTGTGCCCCCGCCCTTCACGGCCTCCGTCTTCTTCCCAGTTGAAAGGGGCGTCTACACGCTGATAATCACGGTCAACGGGAAGCCGGTCAGGACGATCACTGTGACGCCTTAGGGGCGGGCCGCTTGGCTGGAGAAATAGGCAAGGTTCCGTATAAGGAGCTTGCCCGCATACTCGGGCTAAAGCCCTCCCTCGACGCATCACCACTAGAAAACATGCTTGCAGCGACGAACCCTGCCATAGGACTGCCGGGAGAAGAGCTAGGCTTCTTCGCCTACCACTACTCGGCCTCAAACCTCGCAGTATCCTTCGCCGAGCCCCGCTACATGCTAGTAGACGCGGTCTTCCCCCCAGGGTACCCCCTGGACGACATAACAGGCATTCTCGGGGATCTCTGGGAGGAGGCCTCGCGCTACGGCACAAGGATAGTTGGGGGCCATACTGCGAGATATAAGGGCTTGGCCCTCCCCCTTATAGCAACGACCGCGTTGGGTCCCCAGGTTAGGCCCCGAAAGAACCCGGCGCCGGGCGACCACGTGTTCCTTATAGGCCGGGCAGGCCTAGAGGCGGCCAAGCTGCTGGGAAATAAGGTGCCCCTAGAAGAACTGACCCCCCTACCCAAAGCCTTGTCCATGTTTCCCCTGGAAGAAGTCAAGTTCATGCACGACGTCTCGGAAGGCGGCATCGCGGGCTCCCTCATAGAGGTCGCGGAGGCCACTGGCCGCGCCATTAGGCTGTCAAGGCTCCCGGAGCCCCCACCGGGCCTCCCGCGAGACGTAGATATACTCTCGGCGCCGAGCTACGGCACGCTACTCGTGTTCTCGGGAGACAGGGACATATGCGGAAAAACAAGGTATGCGTGCATGGAGCTCGGAGTAGTGGAGAAGGGGCCTCCAAGGCTCCTGGTAGACGGCGAGGAGCTGCAGAGCCCTCCTCCAAATCCTCTATGGGAGCTTTACGGCGAAGAAGTAGCGGAGGATCCGGCGCTAGCAAGGGTTCACGCTGCCGCGCTCGCCATAGCCTC
>JALSNQ010000018.1 GCA_026986905.1 Thermofilaceae archaeon | reverse complement strand
CTAACGCCGGCAAGGTCCGCTGAGGGGGGCAGCTTAACGTAGCCCTTAACCCCCTCCATACCATCCGCAGCGACTAGGTACGAAGCGCCGATGCCCTTTAGCAGCAGGGCCGCCAGCCCCTCCTCTGAGAGGGAGGCCTCGGATTTCGCTATTTTCTTTACACCTGGGAGTGGGGCTGTAACCCTTCTCCACGTGAGGGTGGCCGGATAAAATATTTTTATAGTCAGCGTGTTGCCCGAGGAGCTGTAGATAGCGGCAGCGCCCCGGGTGAACACGATTTTTTCCCTACCTGGCGTATACACGTGTATAGGCGTTTTTCCGAGCATGTGGGAGAGGGGGAAGGGGCTCCAGAACTCTCCTTTCCCGTTATCTCTTATGACTAGTATTTCGGAACCGTTGGATACGGGGTATGCGTAGAGGAAGTGGTGTAGGGTGATCCTATTAATTATCCTCAGTTTTTGGTCGAATATCACGAGTTCCTTATCGTTGTTGCGGATACAGAAGGGGCACCTCGTGTTTACGTCCACCAGCGCTATTCTGGAGCCATTTATCTTGAAGAGGGTGACTCCGGTGTTTACGATGGTAAAGGGTGTGTCGCCGGCCTTTACGACGGCGCCTCTGCTTACATCCACTGCGAGGAGGGCTTTTTTGAAGAGGAAGAGGTATAGGCTCCTATTAAACCGCAGCGCTGCAACGAGCTGGCCCGTGTCGCCGACGAGCTCTATGTCTCTCCTCGACCAGTCTGACACGTTTATAAGGGTTAATGTATAGCCTCCATGCTCCCATACAACCGCGAGGAGGCCTCCGAGAAACTTTGCCTGGATGAAGTAGGGATTGGGAACCTTGTAGTCTGCGAGAGGGGTCATGTTGCTCGCCAGAACCTCTATTTCACCGTTTTCCTTCGCCACGGCGTATAGCCTAAGGCTGGGCGAGAAGTCGACTGACGCTATCCTGGTATTTGACGAGTACGTGGCTATCTCGCTGAGGGAGGCTGGCTGGGATGCGATGAGCGGCCCTAGAAGCGTCACGATGAAGAGGGCCATCATTAGTAGTGTCATAGGCCTTCCGGCAGGTGGGGTGCGCATAGCATTCATTTTGTGGAATATGTACTTCTTTTTATCTATCCCGGGATACGTGGAAGCTATAAGGCTTAGAAGGCTTACTTCCTAGCTAGACGCCGTATGGAGCTCACGAGTTACGAGGAGAAGGCGCTGGACGGAGAATACGGGGAGGCTGTGAGGCTTGCCATGAGAGCGGTGGTGAAGGTAGGCGAGGCGCTAGGCGCGGAAAGGCTCGTACCCGTCACCTGGGCCCATGTCTCAGGCATATCCTACAAGAATATCGGGGATGCGGGCCTAGAGTTCCTGGAAGAGCTGGCGGCAAAGGGTGCTAGGGTCTCCGTTAGAACAACCGTTAACCCGGCAGGCATGGACATGGAGCACTGGCGTGAAATGGGTGTAGACGAGGGCTTCGCCGAGAAGCAGGCCAGGGTCGTGAAGGCCCTTATAAGCATGGGCGTGGAGGCCGCGCTCACCTGTACACCCTATCTCTACGGGAAGGTGGGGCTGGGCGAACACTTGGCCTGGGCTGAGAGCAATGCTGTGCTCTACGCGAATTCCATCCTTGGTGCGAGAACCAATAGAGAGGGCGGCCCCCTAGCGCTATTCGAGGCGATAGTGGGGCGGGCCCCATATGTGGGGCTGCACACGGACGAGGGCAGGAGGGCGAGCCTCGTGGTGGACTTCGAGGATGTAAGGGACCTCGTGGCCCAGGGTTATCACCAAGCAGCCGGGTATCTCCTAGGTAGAATTGCTGGAAAGAGGGTGGCGGTCGCCAAGGGCCTGCCGCCCATGGGTTCCTGGGAGGCAAAGCTATTCTTGGCTGCAGTTGGCGCCAGCGGGGGTACGGGGCTCGTGTATATTCCCGGCGTGTCGCCGGAAGAGCCCCGCATAGTCGAGGGGGCGGAGGAGGTACCAGTTGATAAACGCGACATGGAGGAGGTTCTCGAATATTTTAACGGAAAGCCTGAGGCCGCGGCGCTGGGTTGCCCCCACCTCTCCAGTAGGGAACTCGAGGATATAGTCTCGTACATCGAGCGCCGCGGCGGTGCCAGGAGGCCTCTCGTGTTGTTTACGGCTAGGGCGCTTAAGGGCAGGCTAGGTGATCTCGAGAAGCGTGCAGAGAAGGCCGGGGCTAGGATATTCTACGACACATGCATGGTGGTGTCTCCTCTAAGGAGTTTTCTGGGCAGCGGTGTTGCTGTCGACTCAGCTAAGGCCGCGTACTACCTCTCGGCCCAGGGCTATGCTGTGAAGCTTATGAGCAGGCGTGAACTGCTAGACTACGTGACGGGTGGTGGAGGTGAGGATTAGGGGCAGGCCTCTGGTCGAAGGTGAGGCAGAGGGCACGCTCCTGGTCTCGAGGGAGCCTATATCGTTTTATGGGGGCGTTGACCCGGAGAGCGGCGTAGTAGTCGAGAAGGGGCATGAGCTGGAGGGGGAGAGCGTTGCCGGCCGTATACTCGTTTTTCCCCACGGGAAGGGGAGCACCGTCGGCTCGTATATTCTCCTACGTTTAGCCAAGCGAGGGCTTGCCCCGGCCGGCATAGTGAACCTGGCCAGCGAGCCGATCATAATAATCGGCTGCTTAATCTCCGGCATACCCCTCATGGATGGCGTCGACCCCTCAAGGTTGGAGAGTGGGTGGAGGGCTGAGATGCACGTCGGTGAGCAGGATGCATTCCTCGACGTCAAGGTGTGATGCCGAGCGCAGGCTAGACGAAATCGCGCAGCGCATAGCTACGTGCAGGAAGTGTCCTCTCTGGGAGTCTAGGACGAATACCGTGCCCGGGGAGGGGGATCCCTGCAGGGGAGTAGTGTTTATAGGCGAAGCCCCGGGCAGGAACGAGGATCTAAAGGGCCGCCCCTTCGTGGGCGTTGCTGGTAGGCTCTTGACGGAGATGCTGGAGAAGAGGGGTCTCTCGAGGGCGGAGGTATTCATTACGAATATAGTCAAGTGCAGGCCCCCAGGCAACAGGGATCCCAGGCCCAATGAGATCGCGGCATGTATGCCGTACCTCGACGAGCAGCTATCCGCGATAAAGCCCAGGCTTGTCGTCATGCTTGGAAGGCACAGCGCCAGGCACGTCCTAGAGCGTTACCTAAACAAAAAGCCCGGGCCAATAATGTCTATACGTGGAAGGGTCTACAGGGGTAAGGCCCCGTGGGGGGAGGCCGTATTCTTCCCTACGCTTCACCCAGCCGCGGCCCTCTACAATCCCAAGCTGAGGGATCTCCTGGAAAAAGACTTCGACGAGATAGCGAGGCTTATAAGAGAGGTGTCTGGCGGGGCCCGTAGAGGCTACACGCTCGACGACTTCCTCTAAGCCCCCGGGAACATTTAATACGTCCCATAAATCTCCTACACACATGTCGGATCTGGGCAGCGTGGTAAACAGGAAGCCCGTAGTGCTCGACAAGAATGCCTCGCTGAGCGAGGTATTGGAGGCCATTAGGAGGCATGGGATAAGCCATGTGCTGCTGAAAAGGGATGGAGAATACTGGGGCGTGCTCTCAGAGAAGGACATGCTTTTCAAGCTGGGCTCCGCGAGAACCTGGAACGTTGACCTCTCTCACCTGAGGGCCAGCAGCTTCGCCAACCAGCCGATCATAGGCGTGCCCCCGGAGGGGAGCCTCGTCGACGCCGCTAAAAAGATGGTTGAGGAGGAGATAGGCTTCCTTCTCGTAGGCGACGGGATAGTCACCAAGCAGGATATAGTCGCGGCGGTTGCCAAGAGGTACGGCAATATAAGCGTGTCCCAGGTCATGAGCCGGAACGTTATCTCCGTGGGCCTGGACGAAAGCTTTCTCAGGGCAAGGGACATCCTGATGAAGTACCGCTACTCGGCTCTCCCAGTCATGGATAGCGGCAGGGTAGTGGGGCTGGTCACCGACGTCGACATGCTGCTCCACATGGCCGTGGTCTACGAGAAGGTCGAGTGGCGGTACAGGGAGCATAAGGCGAGGTTGACGCTGGTCTCGGACGTGTATAGGAGAAGCGTCGCTAGCCTCCACCCGGATGAGAGTGCCGCGCAGGCGGCGCAGATGCTAGCTGGCGGCGAGAAAGCCGTGCTGGTGATGGACGGCGAGGAGCTCAGCGGAATAGTGACCAAGACCGATATCCTCACCCTGTTCCTAGCCGACGAGCTGGGTAGAATGGAGAGGACGCAGACCCGGTGAACCCTTTTGAGCCGGAAGTACTCCCCCGTGGAGGTGGCTCGGAGCCGGGCCAAGAAGATAAAAAAACTGATAGAATTACTCGACTCCCTAAGAGCTAGGAGGAGGTTCAACGGCCTGGAGGCGAAGAAGATACTCGAAGACCTTGGGTACGAGGACGAGCCCTGGAGTGACGTTGTGAAAGCCGTTGAGGAGATAGCATCCGTACCGCTAAACTCGCCGCTTTTTCCCAGGCTGAGGAGGTATGATAGCGTAGCCTCCCAGCTTCTTACGGCCTCATTTGCAGGCCTCGTAGGGGCCTCCGTACTAATGTTCATAGGGGCGAGCGAGGCTCTCACGTTTTATATCCTATTGGCGACGCTCGTCATGCTTAACATATCCTATGTTCTCAAACTCTACGTTACAGCGAAGGTGAAGGCGATATATGCCGGGGCTGGCGACGTCCTCGAGAAGCACGAGGCCTTGCTGCAAAAAGCGGTTAACATACTTGTAGCCAGGCTTAGAGGGGAGGCGAGGAAGGCCGGTATAGAGCCCGGCGAAGTTAAGTTGAAGCTTTACTACGACGACTACACAGGTATAAGGGTTGTCGAGCGTAAGAAGGGATACATAGTGGCCCGCTTAAAGTAGGCCTCTCTTTGCCGCGCACTCCTTGCATACAAGCGCAGCCCCCTCCTCCACGCTGCAGTCCTCGCATACGAGTCTCCCACAGTATTTACAGTAGCCTATGGCTAGCTTAGAGCCGCACACCTGGCACAGCGTCTCCCTGCATGCGTGGCATATGCCCTTATGTTCGTCGTAGTGCTCTCTGCAGACCCTTCTACCGCACAGGCTGCACGTATACTCGGCGGGCCTTGTGAGGCATATCTCGCATTTCTCCAAGGGGCTGATCCCGTTAAAGCTAAAAGTATACGTCTCTGATATAGGTGAGGTGTCTTCTATTGCCCAGGAAGCGTAGATCTAGGGGGGAGTCTTCAAAACCCGGTGAGGAGGGCGGCGTTCCCGGTAAGGGGGGCGAGGTGAAGCGTGCCAAGAGGGCCCGTAGAAGGAGGAAGAAGGAGGGATCCCGCGAGGTAATCCTTAGGCTGCTCGCTATATACGGTAAGGCCGTGAGCAAGAGGAGGCTTCACGAGTTGGTGTACCTGCTGGAGAACAAGTATGGGGTTAAGCTGGGATTTAAGTTCTATGGCAGACCCCCAATCTCTAAGGAGCTCGACGACCTCGTCTCCACGCTGGTTGAGGAGGGGCTCGTGGAGACACTCTACGTGGTCGGCGAGAACTATCTCACGCTGTACAAGCCGTACTACAAGCTGAGCGAGAAGGGGCGTGAAGCCGTGGCGGAGCTTTCGGCGGAGCTTGAGGAGAAGCTATCCAAGCTTGTGGAAGAGGTAAAGTCGGCTAAGGTTTCTGCGGCGGGGCCCCAGTAATCTCCTGGATTAGAGTTAATAGTGGGGCGAGATACTAGTCTTTTCAGGCGGAGGGTTGTGGCGGCCGGAGAAGACGACATCGAGATGGTTGAAATCGGCCCCGGGGACCTCGACGTACTCGTTGAGGCGTTGAGGAAGCTTAACAACGGTATAGACGCTCTCAAGCTCACAGTAAGCTACCTGAACGATCGCGTAGAAGAGCTGCAGAAGACCATAGGCGGCTTGGAGGACGCGCTGCAGAAGCACTTGGACATAATGCACGAGGAGAGGGAGAAGTTTGAGGGCGAGATAGAGGGCCTCCTATCCCGCCTCGAAGACACGAACTCTAAGTTCGCGAAGGACATCAAGATTTCGCTCGATCTCTACTTGGAGAGAATAACGGGTAGAATGGAGAAGCTTCAAAAGAGTATCGAGGAATTGAATGCGGACGTTGCATCGCTTAGAGCCCAGATGAGGGAGCTAAGCCTCCTTTCAGAGGATACCGCCAACAACGTGAAGGCCGAGACAAGCTCTGTCCGGAGCAAGGTCTCGGAGATGGAGGCGTTGATAGCGGAGCTCTCATCGCGTGTCGACAGGCTTGAGACGGATCTCGTGGCTGCAAACAGGGAGACGCAGGCCATGTTCGGCGAGGTTTTGACGCGGCTCGCGGCTATAGAGAGGATCCTTAAGGGGGGTGCAGCCGCTCCCCTCTCGGAGGTTGGGGAGCGCTGAGTTAAAAGCTATTTTCCAAGATTTACTTATTATATCGGAGACTTAAGTATAGCACAGGGTAGCTATGGCGTTTTTCAGGAAAAAGAAGGAGGAGATAACACTAGCCGACGTGTTGTCAGAGGTCGAGGAGCTCAAGGAAAGCGTCGACGCGCTTAGGGCTAGGCTGGAGGCGCTCCCCGAGGGCCTTAGGGACCAGCTGTCGGCCGAGGTATCGCGTGAAGTGGAGGCTTTACAGGCGAGGCTCGCGGCGATCCTCGAGGATCAGAAGAACACGCTTGCCGACCTTGTAGAGCTTGTAAACAGGCAGGCTGTGAGCATTGAGGGGGCCCGCGGCGATATAGTTAGGGCGACGCAGGTTCTCCAGGACGAGATAAGTAGGCTCGAGCAGGCTGAGAAGGAGCTTAGGAGCGGTATCCAGGGTCTCTCCACGGTTTCGGAGACCCTTGACATGGTGAAGGATTCCCTGGCCAATGTCTCGGCGGTCATAGAGCACCTCGAGAAGACTATATTATCCGTTGAGGAGAGGGATGCGCAGAGACAGGAAGCTTTTGGGCAGATGATAGATAAGGGGAGAAGTGTATTCGAAGAGGCGAACACTAAGCTAGCCGAGATTTACGGCAAGCTCGAGGAAGCGGTAGAGAAGTATACATCGCTTGTAGACGAGTACTCTAAGCTTTCCGCGAAAGCCCAGCTATTGAACGAGCGTATCAGGGATGTCGAGGAACGTGAGAAGAGGCTCGCTGAGAGGGAGAGGCTTGTAGGGGAAAAGGAGAAGGCCTTCCTAGAGGCTACTAGGAAGATAAGCGATATCGCAGAGAATATATCTGCTACTCTCGAGAACGGCTTATCTGAGCTAAATGAGGCGCTAACACACGGCTTGGAGGAGCATAAGGGTGTGATAGAGGCCGGCTTAGGGGAAATAAGCGGTTCATTGGAGAAGGGGCTTGGAGACATAAAATCTTCCATCGAGACGGGGAGGGGTGAGCTCTCCCAGCTGTTGAAAAGCGGCCTAGAGGAGGTAAAGAACATTATAAGCGGGTCGATGCAGGAGCTACTCTCCCTACTCGATGAAAGGGAGCGTGAAAATAGGCTTCTCCTAGAGCAGGGCCTCTCTAAGCACGGCGAACTACTGGAATCGGGTCTAAGCGATCTAAAGGAGAAGAGCGAAATTATAGCGAAGGTCGGCGAAGAGGGCAACAAGGCTCTGGCAGAGCTCCAGGATAGGGTTAGGGAGCTAATAGAGCACATAAAGTTCCTCGAGGACAGGGAGGCCGAGATAAACAAGAAGATCGCTGAGCTTGCAAGGAAGGAGGCAGAGCTTAAGAGTTACGAAGAGGGACTCGCGAGTCAGGACGAGGAGCTTAGGAGGCTCCGCATAGAGCTCTCGAACAAGGAGAACGTGCTTAAAGAATTGGAGGAGAGGCTTAGAAAGTGGGAGGAGGATCTCAGAGAACGGGAGAAGGCTTATACGGAGAAGGTTGAGGCGTTAACGGCTAAGGAGAAGGAGCTTGCCGAGAAGGAGGTTAAGGTGAATAAGCTCTACTCAAAGCTGGAGGAGGTGCGCAGAGAGCTTGAGGAGAAAGAGGCTAGGCTTAAGCAGTTAGAGGATGAGATAAGGGAAAAGGAGAGGATGATTCGCGAGGAGCTCGAGCCTTATAGGGATAAGCTGCTGAGGGAGCATGAGAGGCTAGCCGAGTGGGAGAAGAGGCTTCTCGACAAGGAGCGTGAACTCGTGGGATATCAGAGGATGGTGGCCGCGAAGGAGAACGCGCTCGCCGAACTCAGGGAGAGGCTGGAGGCTAAGAAGGCCGAGCTTGAGGAGCGCGAGAGACGTCTAGCGGAGAAGGAGGCGAGGTTGGCAGAGCTAGAGGAGGCTGTGCGCCGCTTAGAGGAGGAGAAGAGGAGGCTCGAGGAGGAGCTTAAAAAAGCTAAGGAGGGCTGCTCGGCGCAGTGAGTTTTTCACTACTACTTTGCCGGGTTGAGATAATACATGTAGATTATTAGGAATGCGAAGAGGAGTGCTACTAGGAGCGAAGCGAGGTTTACCCCTTCAACCACCTTGAAGGGCAGCACGTCGCCCCACTCGGGCTCTTCGTCTCTAGCCAGCAGGTAGGCGAATATGGAGACGACTACTGCTATGATCGCCAACGCTATGGTCACTATCATGTAGAGAAAATGAGGGAAATGGGGATGCGTGCTAAACCCGTCGGTGAGCAGGAATATAGCTGCGTCTAGTATTAGCGGGGCTGCCGTCATTGCCAGCAGCACGCCGCTCGGCTTCTCGCCCTCTCCCAGATAGCTGTAGTCGTCGATGTCCTGGTACGCCATTCCTATCTACCCGTTGCCTCGAGCATCTTCTTTATTCTCTGTAAGACTGCTTCTCTATTAAGCATAGCGAGGTAAGGCGCGATGCGAGGCCCATAGGGCTTTCCGAAGAATCCCAGGTAGAGGGCCTTGAACATGCGCCTTTCAAGGCTTCGCGTCTTCTTCAACCCCATCATCGCCTCCTTTATGCTAGCCTCATCCCACGTGTCGAGGCGGGAGAGCGATTCATACAACTGCTGGAGTAGTGCTTCCACATCGCTATCTACGACTTCTTTGAGCGATTCGATGGGCGGCTCTTCGACGAGGTGTATCCTGTAGTAGCTGGGCGCGTATTTCTCAAGCCACCGCTTCGCGAGCCTTATCCTCGTCTTTATTCTCTTTAGGTCGTATTCTGTGAGGCTTCCCCTAAGCTGTTTAGTCTCTCGGAGCCTCTTTATCACCTCGTCTATATCTTCACCCCCGCCCGGCAGCAGCTGCGAGAGTATGACAGCGTGCAGGTATCTCAACTGGAAAGGCGGGTTTGGGGGAGGGGCGCTTAGATAGGCGTAGCGGTACGACTTTGACACGTTCTCGCTGTCCTCAACTTCTTCCAAGCCATAATATACGCGCTCAGCCTTATCGAACACGTCATAGTAGCGGGGCACCTCCTCTAGGCTCAGCACTATGCGCCTCATGGGTGGCGCGCTCAGGTACAGGTAGCGGAGCACCTCCGGTTCGGCGACCTCGACCCACTCTCTCGGGGTGAATCCTATAAAGTCGCTTGAACCCATATCGCCCATGTCCTTCCCCCTAACCCTGTATCCCACCCACTCGTAGGCTGTACCGCTGGGCGGCGCGAACCCGTAGATGTTTTCCGCGAGGTCGACGCAGCTATCCCTCGAGCCACCCGGCGTGGCGTGGTCCTTCCCGTAGGGCTCGAAGTCTACCTTGAGGGTATACCAGACGCCCACCCATTCTACGCGCCAGTTAAGCTTACCCTTCTCGAGGCTTTGCCATCCCTCGTGGCCGCAGTGCCGGCACCTGTACTTGACGCGGTAGTTCTTCAGGTCGACCTCCAGGGCCTCCGTGGTGTCTATGCGGCCGCATTTCTCACAGACCGGCTGGAAGGGTATATAGTTCTTCGGGAGCTTCTTTTCCCCCCGGTACTTGTTTATTGTTTCCACGATCTTCTCCCGGTGCTTCCCGACCGAAAGGGACACGAATTCCTTCATGCGGGGATTACTCTCATAGAGCTCCTTTGTAGTCACGACTTCGACGTTTCTGGCGAAGCGGTCTAGCACTCCTCCAAAGTCCTCCCAGTAGTGCTCTACCCAACTCTCATGGCACCCATGGGGATCCGGTACAGCGTAGAGGGGCCATCCGACGTAGTTCTTCGCCTCTTCGGGATCGCTGAACTGGCGTAGCTGGGCCTCCTTGCCCTTCCAGGCGTCCATCGTATAGAGGGTAAGCATGTGCCGTGTCTCCAGCCCCTTCTCCTCGAGTATCCTTAGCAGCGTGTCCACGAGAGTTACCTCTCCCCTAAGCCTGCCCACGTGTTGGAGACCGGAGACCGAGAGGCCGCCGTTGCCTGTAAACACGCCGCCGCGGTGGCGCTTCGCGACCTTCTCGGCTAATTCTTCCACCCAGTGCATTCTAACCCTGGGATACTGTACGGTCTCCGTCATATTTTCACCGCAGCTGTTTCCGTAAAGGTCACATTCATTATCGCCGCTTACCTAAAGTTGGGATGAAGAGACTTGCGGGGACGAATAGCCGCGCTGCTGGTCGTGGCGTTACTCGTCTGGGGGCCGGCGCTGCTCGTGGCGGTTCCAGCCAGCGAGACGGCATACGTAGAGGTTTTGCTGTATGACGGCGAGAAATGGGTTTCAAAGTACTATCCAGTGGTCTACGGCACGGCAACCTTCAAGACTGTCGGGGCAAGGGTCGCCGTTATAAGGGAGGATCCTTCCACGCCTTTAAGGCCAAGCCTCGTCTACGTCGACGGTAAGCGCTACATACCGGGGAAGGGCGCCGGTATGCTCTGGGGCGCCTACGCCGTGGCGCTAGACGGGGGTATACACAGGGTTACTGTAAAGTTTGAGCTCAGCAACCCCATGTTCCCGTTTATAGGGGTCTTCGCCCCCCTGCCTGAAAAGGAGCTTGAGGGTGACGTGAAGGTGAGCGTACCTCCTCTCCCGGGCTTTGGGAGAGCGGGCGCGAGGCTGACGCTTATGGTGCCCAGCCAGCAGAGGCTCAGCGACGTCCTCGATAAGGGCTTCTTCGTCCTCAACGTTAGCATAGTAAAGGTGGCTGGAAGAGAGTTTAGAACCTACGAGATAATAGTCCCCTATAGTAACTTCACGTTAAAGGGCGCGTACGTGTACGCCTCCTATACACCCCTATACTACGTCGCCGGGAAGGCCAACGTGGTGGTGCCCCCCTACAAGTTCCGCCTAGCCTACGCAAACTACCCGGAGGCGATAAGCGTTAGAGGTGTGGGCCCGAACCTTGTAGCAGGCGACCCGCCCCACGTCTACATGGGCAACATAACGTCTGGAGCAGCTAGCTTCTCAGTGCACATGCACCGCGTGCAGGTGCTCGTGGCATCGGGCGAGGTTTGCGGGGGCAGGCTCTCCTACAGCGTGCTCCTACCGCCTGGGGGGAAGCAGGTCGACGAGCACGTATACGATTTAGCGGAGAACACAACCATCGTAGTAAGGTTCTATAGAGGGGCTGTCGCGGTGCTCGACTACAGGGTTGACACGCCGCCGCCGGTGCTCATGATAAACCCCCCCTTCCACTCCCTAATTATACGCGCGTATGATTCGCAGGGGCATGCTGTAAGAGGGGCAAGGTACGTGCTCTACAGAGGCGGCGCGCCCGTTGCCTCGGGTACCATGGACAACGGTACGGCCAGGCTGTGTCCTCTACCGGAGGGGTTCTACACGGCAGTGGTCTACATTGGGAGCCGCGTGGTGGGTAAGAGGAGCTTCACGCTGGAATCCGACTCCATAATCGACGTGATAACGGAGACCACTACCGTCCACGTAAAGGTCGTGAGGATTAATGCTGGTGGTCTCCTGCCATCGTTTAACGTGACGCTGGAGGGCATGGGCCTACTATACCGTGCTGCGGCGTCGAGCGGGGAGGCTATGATACCGGGCGTGCCCTACGGGGTGTACAATGTCTCCATCGAGCTTAAAGGCGCAAGGATATACGCCGCGAATATCACCGTGGCGCCCGATCAGACGGACTTTTCCTTCGCCCTCCCCGTATACAGGCTTCAAGTTAAACTTGTAGACGCTCTTGGGCGTCCGCTGAGCGGGCTACGTGTAACAGTGCTTAACGGGTCTATAAGGTCTACAGCGGTCATAGACGACGCGGGGAGGGCCGACCTAGGCTATCTCCCCAAGGGCGCCTATGTTCTTCGTGTAGACGGGCTATACGAGCACAAGATACTCCTGCTAGGCGACACCTACCGTGTCATAAGCGTAGATGTGGTTAAGGTTGAGGGCCGCTACGTGAAAATGGAATACATCTACATTGCCGCGGGCGTGGTCGCGGTAGCCGCTTTCATCGTGGCTCTCTCCAGGAGGGGCAGGAAGAGTGAAAGGATAGTGGAGGTGTAGGCCGTGGAGTGGAAGAATGAGGTCTTGTCCCAGATGGGGGTCGGCAGCGTCCTAGAGCTAAGCCTGGGCGACGCGATTCTACTGCTGCTCTATCTTGGCGGCGAGCCGATATATGGGGTCGAGGCGCTGCACACGGTCCTGTTCCTCTACCCCTACTTCGACTCGGGGGAGGAGCTCCTACTCTTGGCCCCCTATTCGAGGAAAGTTGACAGGCTCCTAGCGGAGATGGAGAGAGAAGGCCTCGTGGAGAGACGAGTCGAGTACCGGGGGGACAGGGTCGTGACCGCGTTCCTTCTCACCGGGAGAGGCCGTGAACGTGCAAAGTCCCTGGCCTCTAGGATTAGGAGGAGCTTTGTCCTCTTAAGGGGGTTTGCTGCGAGGAGGGGTTTCCAGGTACTAGAGGAGCTTGAATCCCTTAAGCACACCTATAATGGCCTCGATGTACTGGAGATAGGGGAGAAGCTTTCAAGACTCATAGTCTCGGGGGATCAGCGGGTGCTTGGAGCATTGGGCGGCGACGTCGCCGCGTACAGGCTGTACGCAAAGGCTTTTCTCTCCGCGCTTGAGCGGGGAAGGGGCAGTGGCCGCCGCTGAAATCGTGGTGATGGGTGGAGGCCCGGCGGGCCTGCAGGCGGCGCGTTTCCTGAGTCAGAGGGGGTATACTGTCGAGGTCTACGAGGAGCATCCCTCGGTGGGGCGTCCACAGCACTGCACGGGCCTCATCAGTAAGAGGGGCTTCACAGAGTACGTGGAGGCGCCCCGCGACGCGGTTATAGGCGAGGTGAGGGGAGCGGTTCTCTGGCCTCCCACTGGTGAGGGCATCAGGGTTGAACGCGAGAGGCCTGTTGCCTACGTTGTCGACAGGGTGCTGTTGGAGGAGGAGCTCCTGGGACTGGCCGAAGAGGCAGGGGCGAGGGTTCATCTAGGCGTTAGAGCGGAGCTGCACGGCGAAGCGGTAGAGGCTGGAGGCCGCCTCCTAGAGCCCGAGCTTGTAGTGGATGCGCGGGGGCTACCGGGCCCCCTGCCGCTAAGTTTTCCAGCACTTCAGTACGACTTCGAGGCTTCTGCCGGGGAGTGGGATACCGTACACCTGTTCTTCGGCAACGCCTACTCGGACGGTTTTTTCGCGTGGGCTGTGCCTCTCGGGGAGGGCCGCGTGAGGCTGGGCGTAGCCTCGAGGAGCGGCGTAAAGGAGAGGCTTGACCGCCTAGCCGCCACGGATGCGAGGGGGCTCTTCCGCCTCGGCCGTAGGCTGGGCGTGATGGGGGGCTTAGTGTACGCTGGAGGCCCCCTTTACCCCTTTGTCTCCGGGAGGATGGCTAGGATCGGGGACAGGGCTGGCCAGACTAAGCCGACTACGGGCGGCGGAGTAGTATACCTGTCAATAGCCGCGCGCATGCTGGCTGACGCATACTCCTCCGGCGGGCTCGCCCGTTATGAGAAAATGTGGCGTAGAAGGATGGGCAGGGAAGTCAGGGTTCAGCTGGCTATAAGGCGTTTCCTATCCAGGCTAGATGATAGGGGCTACGAGAAGCTTTTCTCGGCAATAAAAAGGGCGGGGGGAGGGGAGGCCCTGTCGGCTAGGGGCGACATGGATTTCCAGTCCACGGCTCTACTCTCGCTGGGTGTGAGGGTTTTCTCGAGGAGCCCCCTACTAGCCCTCGCACTCCTCGGAGAGCTCTTTAAGGGCTTTATATCCTCCCCTTAGAGCCGCCAGGTTTACTTCGAGGATTCTCCCCTTGAATATCCTTCTAACGGCGTTTTCAGCCTCGCTTAGCTCTAGGTCGATTTCCCGCGTGGCGACTAGGGCGCCTAGCATAGCCATGTTGAGCGAAAGAGAACTTCCGGCACGTTCAGCGACCTTCATGCCGTCGACAACCACCGTGCGGACGCCGGCACGCCTCATTGACTCCACGAGGTCTTCAATGCTTGGCGGCTCACCGCTCATGGGCGGGGGCAGGACGAGGCGGTTGGCCACGGCTAGGCCGCCGCGCCGCAGGTAGCGTATCCGGCGTGCCGCCTCGATTAGTTCCAGTGCAACCATCACGTCTCCCTCGCCCGGAGCCACGGTGGGGGCGTAAACCCTGTCGCCGTACCTTAGGAATACCACCACGGAGCCGCCGCGCTGCGACAGCCCGTGCACCTCGCCTATCCTCACGTCATAGCCCTTGTCTAGGAGGGCCTCCCCGAGTACGCGGCTAAGCGTTAGAACGCCTTGGCCTCCTACGCCTGCCAGCACGACCCCTGTTCTCACCGCCTTTCACCCCCCACGTGGATTGCCTTTACAGGACATATCTGCGCACACACGCCGCAGCCTACGCAGAGCTCCGGGAGGATCCTGTAGACTCCGTTCTCCTTTACGATCGCCGGGCAGGCAAACCTGTCGGTACACACACCACACTTTATGCACTTCTCCTGGTCAATAACGTATACGGGTAGCTCCACCCCCCTCTTTACGGCTTCGCGGGCAACCATAAGCGCGCACGGCCGCTTAGATACTATAACGGCGGGCTTCCGCTGAGCCCTAGCGTACTCCACCGCTTCCACTACAGCGTCTCTAACGCCTCTAACGTCGTAGGCGTCGACCACCTTGACGTGCTCTACGCCGAGCGCCCTGGCGACGTCCTCGATCTTCACGCTAGGCCTCGGCTCCCCGAGGGGGCCGACACCGCTGCCGGGATGGGGCTGATGCCCTGTCATGGCGGTAATGCTGTTGTCCATCACGACGAGTACGAGGGGTATGCCGTTATACACCGCGTTCACGAGGCCAGGCATCCCGGCGTGGAAAAACGTTGAGTCGCCAACAAAGGCTATGACCGGCTCGTCGCTGAACCTCGCTATCCCGGATCCTATGCCTATGGAGGACCCCATGGACCAGGTCAAGTCAGCCATCTGGAAGGGCGGGAAGAAGCCTAGCGTGTAGCACCCAATGTCGTTTGGATATATCGGCTTCACCTTCAGCTTCTTGGACGCCAGCCATACGCCGTAATACGTAGACCTGTGCCCGCAGCCTGGACACATTGTCGGCGGCCGTCTGGGGAGCTGTACGTCTACCTTCGGGGGCTCCTCCTCACTATACTCTACTCCCAGGGCCCTCGCCAACCCCTCTGCGACGATCCTTGTATTGAGTTCCCCCACACGGGGGAAGAACTCCTTACCGAGGATCTTAGAGCTTGCCCCCTCCTCCTGGGCCATTATCTTCAGCTGCCACTCCAGTATGGGCTCCAGCTCCTCTACAACTATGACCTTCTCCCTCCTCAGGGCCCTCAACGCGAGGCCCCTGGGCAGGGGATAGGTTGACGAGACCTTGAACACCTCTGCGCCTATGCCCAGCTTCTCTAATGCTTCTTTAACATAGTTGTAGGCGACGCCCCCCGTGACTATGGCTACATCCCCCTCGCCCTCGACCCTATTGTAGGGGAAGCTCTCTAGATCCCTGCTAAGCCTCTCTATACGCCTCACAGCCTCGCCGTGCTTCTCGAGGTTGTACGGTGGGAGCAGAGCCCACCTAGCCGGATCCCTGTGGAAGGCGGCCTTATTCTTCTCACGAACATCTCCTAGCCTCACCGGGCCGCGCGTATGCGACAGCCTAGTCGTGGATCTCAGAAAAACCGCCGTGGCGTACTTCTCCGATAACTCGAAGAGATCCCTTGTCATATCCTTTGCCTCCTGGGGGCTTGAGGCCTCAAACACGGGGATATAGCTGTGCACGCCGTATAGCCTGTTGTCCTGTTCGTTCTGGCTACTATAGGCGTTGGGGTCGTCAGCTGTAACGACCACGAGGCCCCCCACCGCGCCTGCATAGCCGAGGCTCATCAGGGGGTCTGATGCCACGTTTACGCCCACATGCTTCATGGCGACTATCGCTCTTAGCCCCATCATAGATGCCCCGATGCCTATCTCCAGCGCCACCTTCTCGTTAGCGCTCCATTCTACATAGACGCCGTACTTCTCAGCGACGGAGGCGAGCGATTCAAGTATCTCGGTGGACGGGGTTCCCGGATAAGCGGTCGCGGACGAGACGCCCGCCTCCAAGGCTCCACGCGCGATGGCCTCGTTGCCGAGTAAAAGTTTTACCTCACCGGCCTCGCCGTCGATAACGTGTTTTACCATTATGTATTAATCGCGGCGGGGATATATCCCCTTTATTTTCACTCAGATCTCTGCCTCATCGCCTGGCAGCGGAGCATACGTCTCCTTGAAAATACTCCTCGCTGCTCTGACGTATCGATCCCTGGCCTCCCATCCCAGCCTCGCAGTCGGGATGTGGATGAGCGCTAGCCGCCTAGCACCGGCGGCCACGGCGGTCTCCGCTGCCTGAAGAGGAGTGGAGTGCCCATCCGCTACGGCTTCCCTCTCCATCCCCGGCGGGTAAGTGGCCTCGTGAACCAGTAGGCTGCAGCCGCGGAAATATTCTACATGCTCTTTAACCGGCGATGTGTCTCCGGTGTAGCAGAAGCCTCCCGTCCTGTAGCCCAAGGCGGGGACTCCGTGCCTCGCGGGTACAGCCTCTACGCCATACACCTCTTCCCCCGCTCCTGCCTCCAAAATCTCAAGGTGGGCAAGCAGCTCCCCGCTTTTCGAGGGATGGAGCCGCGCTAAAAGGGACTTAAGCTCGCTGCCAGCACCCCGGGGGAGGATCACCGTAAAGGGTTCCAGCCCGGCTATCCATGCGTGCCATGCTAGATCAAGTACACCTAGCGCGTGATCCGCGTGAAGGTGAGTGAGGAAGACTGCCTCGAGGCGTTCAAGGAGCTTTCTGCGAGAAAGCTCATAGGGGCAGGGGGCGGGGCAGTCGAAGAGCAGCCTATTTTCAACCAGTATCGAAGGAGGCATGTTGCCCCTATGGAACGTGCTCCCAGAGGTTCCGACGAATAGCACGTTCACCCTATCCACCTATACCGCTCATAGCGGTCTTCAGCGTCCGATAGGTCGTCATGGCGGCAGCCTCAAGGTCGGGCTTCACTATTATCTCGGCGGAGAGGTAGCCCCTATACCCTGCATCCCAGAGCGCGTGAAGTATGCTTGCAAAGTCTAGGTGGCCCATGCCAGGGGCGAGGCGGTTACTATCCGCGACGTGGAAGTGTCCTATCCTCTCGCCGGCCATCCTGATAGAATCCTCTATCACAGGCTCCTCTATATTCATGTGAAAAGTATCCAGGAGTAGGTAGAGGTTGTCGGAGCCCACATCCTCTAACAGGCGTAGCCCCTCGGCCACCGTGTTTACCAGCTGCGTTTCATACCTGTTGAGTGGCTCGAAGAACACCTTTACACCAATCTTTTCACATGCTTCCGCGACCCTCCTCGTATTATCCACGAGGAGGCTATAGGCCTTCTCCCTATCGACGCCTGCCACGAGCCGCCCCCTCATAAGCCCTATTATCACGCCTGCCCCTCCCAGGGCCGCGCCCAGTCTACCTATCTCTATGAGACGTTCCACGGCTTTTTCCCTCTTCTCCGGATCAGGGCTGGTCAGGCTTAGGCCGTAGTGTATATAGTTCAGCCCCGTGCTGAGAGCCGGCACCTCCAAGCCGTATTCATCTAGGAGGCTCTTGAGGGGGCCCGGCTCCGGCGGGTCGAGTATGCTAATCTCGGCCCCATCGAATCCTATTTCACTGAGCGTCCTTAGAGCTTTCTCCAAGCTTTCCCTCACTACAGCCTCAAATTTTGCCTGGGGTGGGGCGACAACCATGGAGAGTTTGAAGGGCCTCATTTTTCTCTACCAGTCAATGAGTTCCTTGTTGCGATTTAAACATACACATGATTTTTATTTTTAACAATATATTTGATAAAAATTATTAAATTTAAAATAATATACGTTATTATTCATTTCTTTCAAGAGTACATCTTCTCCCTGGAAATTTATATGTTCCCATCAAGCCTTATAAGGGTAATAGAGGTGGCTTCTCTCGGTGGAAAAATGGCCACAATGAGGGCCGTTATAGTAGATGCGGAGTTTGCGCCGCGGCCAGGCTACAATATCACACCTGAAGAGATGAAGACTCGTAAGGTAAGGGAGGGAAACAAGGTTTGGAAGAATCCGAAGCTCATCTACCGTACAGACTACCCGGTTCCCGAGCCTAAGCCTGACGAGGTACTCATAAGGGTTAAGGCTGTCGGGATATGCGGGAGCGACATACACTTCCTCGAAACAGACGAGGAGGGCTATATAATATATCCGGGTCTAACGAAATTCCCCGTAGTCATTGGCCACGAGTTCAGCGGCGTGGTGGAAAAAGTAGGCTCCGCTGTTAGGTGGGTGAAGCCGGGAGACCTTGTGACCAGCGAAGAGATGTTCTGGTGCGGAGAATGCGACGCGTGCCGTGCCGGTTACCTAAACCACTGTATACTGCTAAATGACCCCGGCAACCTAGAGTACGGCGAACTAGGCTTCACGCACGACGGAGCGATGGCTGACTACGTCGTAGTAAAGGAGAAGTACGTGTGGAAGATCGACAGCCTCGTAGAGCGCTATGGGAGCGAGGACAAGGCCTTCGAGGCCGGAAGCCTCGTCGAGCCGACCTCCGTCGCGTATCACGCGATGTTCAACAGGGCCGGCGGATTCAAGCCGGGCAGCTACGTTGTCGTGTGGGGTGCCGGGCCCATAGGCCTAGGGGCTATCTCCCTCGCTAAGGCCGCTGGAGCCGGCAAAATAATAGTGTTCGAGATCAGCCCTGTGAGGCAGGAGTTGGCTAAGAAGGTCGGCGCAGACTACGTCTTCAACCCAGTAGAGCTCATAAAGAACGATGTGCAGCCATGGGAGAAGATAATGGAGGTTACTGGCGGAGCCGGCGCGGACATGCACGTCGAGGCGGCTGGCGCGCCGCAGCACACGCTGCCGCAGATGCAGAAGAGCCTTGCCATAGGCGGGAAGATAGCGTGGATAGGCCGTGCCCCGAGGGAGGTGCCCATCTATATCGAGGTCTTCCAGGTGAGGAGGGCGCAGCTCTTCGGCAGCCAGGGCCACTCTGGCTGGAGGACCTTCGGCAACGTGATAAGGCTGATGGCCGCTGGCCGCATAGACATGACTAAGATAATCACGTCTAGGTTCAAGTTGGACGAGGTCTACAAGGCGTTTGAGAGGGCCCATAAGAGGATAGACGGGAAGATCACGCTGAAGCCTTAATTTCCCCCTTTTTAGGTATGTAAAAATGGGGTGAGAAGTATGGTGGAGTATGAGTCCAGGTTTGCAAGACCCGTATACAACAAGTTCGGGGAGAAGATATACCTGGATCAGATGACGATGGCTGAGCTACAGGAGAGGGTTAAGAAGAACGACATAGTATTCGTGCCGGCAGGCTCCGTGGAGTGCCACGGCCTAGCCCAGGCCACAGGCGAGGATACCATCATCGGAACCTACATTGCCGAGAGGGTTGCATACGACACAGGCGTTACGGTTGCGCCGCCCATATTCTATGGAAGCCATCCAAGCCACCACTACGGGATGCCGGGAACGATACCCGTGAAGAAGGAGGCCTACATAGACTATGTTACAAGCGTCGTGAAGTGGCTAAGCAATGCTGGCTTCAAGAAGATTATTCTCTTCAACAGCCACGGGCAGGAATACGTGCTGCCCATAGTTAAGGACAAGGCGATAATAGAGGAAGGAGTCCACGCCCTGATAATGGTTACGAGCTGGTGGGCGTGGGTAAGGGATATCCTCAGGGCTGGGACAGAGCTCAAGCCCGGCGTTAAGATAGAGACCCCCTTCGTGCACGCAGACGAGGTCGAGGCTAGTGTGCTGTGGTACGTGGCGCCGAAGCTCGTTGACACGTCCAAGCTAAAGGAGTCCGACGCCGAGAAGCTTGTCGGCGTACTTCCAGAGAAGTGGGTTGACAAGGCTGGAAACGTCTACAACAAGCCGTTTGCATGGTACGATGTGAGCCACTACATGGAGATACACCACTACCCGAAGGGCAGCGTAGGCTTCCCGAGTAAGGCCAGTAGGGAGAAGGGAGAGGTAATAGTTGAGGAGGCCATAAAGAGGATTAAAGAGTTCGTGGAGTGGCTCCACGAGACGTATCCGCCCGGCAAGGTGCCGCAGGTCTGGCCTAACCCCGGCGACTTTAAGTATTAAAAATAAAATAAAGCCCTTGTTTTCCCGCTCTTTTGTTTTTTAGAGGCCTTGTGGGAGGGTTACTTACAAGTGTTTTTGTTTTTTCCGGTTAACAAATATATATTTGTAAAAAGAAAAACTTATTAGTGGTTTTTAGCCCACTATTACTGGTGAAGGCGTATGCCCAGACCAAAAGTGTACGTGACCAGGATCATTCCAGAGCCAGGGCTCTCGATGATAAAGGAGTGCTGCGACGTCGAGATCCACAACTCTAAGGAGTGGCCCCCCTCACGCGAGGAGCTTATAGAGAAGGTCCGCGACAAAGACGGCCTCCTCTGCCTTCTCACGGATAAGATAGACGCCGAGGTCATGGACGCGGCCCCCAACCTTAAGGTGATAAGCACTTACAGCGTAGGCTTCGACCACATTGACATCAAGGAGGCGACGAAGAGGGGCATCTATGTAACGCACACCCCGGGCGTCCTCACGGATGCCGTAGCAGAGTTTACCGTCGGGCTTATCTTCGCGATTACGAGGAGGATACTCGAGGCGGACAAGATAATACGCTCCGGAGAGTGGAACAAGCCTTGGAACCCCTTCTTCCTCGTCGGCCCCGAGCTTAAGGGGAAGACCGTGGGCATCGTGGGCTTCGGCAGGATAGGCGTCGCGGTTGCAAAGAGGCTTTCCAGCTTCGGCGTAAAGATGCTGTACTACGATATTAGCAGGAGGTGGGATATCGAGAGCATACTCGACGTCGAGTACGCCGACCTCGAAAGGATACTCAAGGAGTCCGACATAGTCACACTGCACGTGCCCCTGACGAAGGGAACCTACCACCTGATAGGTGAGAAGGAGCTCAAGATGATGAAGGAGACCGCATACCTCATAAACACGGCTCGTGGTCCAGTGGTGGACACAGAGGCCCTCGTAAAGGCCCTCAAAGAGAAGTGGATCGCCGGAGCCGCCCTAGACGTCTTTGAGCAGGAGCCCCTGCCTGCGGATCACCCGTTGACTAAGCTTGACAACGTGATCCTGACCCCCCACATAGCTAGCGCGACTATCGAGGCACGCCGCAGGATGGCCGAGCTGGCGGCTAAGAACCTTATCGCAGTCCTTAAGGGCGAGATGCCGCCTGCGCTCGTTAACAAGGAGGTTCTTAAGGTGAGGCCTCTAGAACAGGTCAAAATGATTTAAACCCAAACCCTGAACCCTTTTTATCAACCCGTTTTTCTAACTCATAGCCGTGTCTAGCGAGTGGGCCATTGTAAGGAGGGTCATCAAGGGGGCCGACGTGGTATTAGAGGTGCTAGATGTCCGCGACCCCCTGGGTACTAGGAGCCGGGCCCTAGAGCTGATGGCTAGCCGGATGGGTAAGCCCGTTGTCGTCGTGTTGAATAAGTCGGATCTCGTCCCCAGGGAGGTTGCCGAGAAGTGGGTGAAGTATTTTAGGAGACGGGGTATGCGTGCAGTGTATATTAGTGCCGCTAAGAGGATGGGTACGAGGTTTCTGTGGAAGGCTATAAGGGATGCGGCTGACAGGGGTAAAGAGGTCGTCGTAGTGGCTGTGACGGGGATGCCTAACGTTGGGAAGTCGACGATCATCAACGTTCTAAGGGGGAGACACGGCGCAGGCACTTCGCCTATACCTGGGTTCACGAAGCACGCCACGAGGATGCGGGCGGCGACCTGGCTTAGGGTGATAGACACGCCGGGTGTTATCCCGAGGGGGTCTAGGGAGGATCTAGCTTTGAGGGGCGCGTTGAGGCCTGAAGCGCTAGAGGATCCAGTGGTTGCCGCCGCAAGGCTTATAGGGGAGATAATGGGTGAGGCGCCATCGATACTCGAGGAGAAGTACGGTGTTCGAGCGGATGACCCATACCTATTCCTGGAGGCTCTCGCTAAGAGGAGGGGCTTGCTCGGGAAGGGCGGCGTGGCTAGGGTCGATGAGGCTGCCCGTATAGTTTTGAGGGACTGGCAGGCTGGTAGGCTAGTCTTTTATAGGAGGCCGCGTGAGGGCTAGCCACAGCTCCCTGAGGGCGTCCAGGTATCTCTTGGAGGACGGCACCCTGCGCTGTAGGCACGCAGATATGCCCCCGGGATCGTCGAGGTTTTCATCAATACACCTCCCGGCGAGCCAGACTATATTGTCGAGTAGTACCGGTTTTATTCGCGCGGATGAAGACACCCTGCTCCAAGTCTCTCTTACTCTCCGGGTATAGGATGATCTAAGTATACGCGCCGCCTTTCTCGGAGGGATCCCGGTTCTAGCAATGCCCGAGGTAACCGTTACTAGGCATACACGGTAGTCTACCGGCATGGGTGTAGAGGGGGGCTCTACGCGTATGCTGGCTGCGCTGTAGACATAGTATGCCATCTTTGCCGCAAATGTGATCGTCTTCGACTCGCCGCGCGCGTCGAGAAGTGAAGAAAGCCTTTTAACTATGGCATCGGGGTTAGCCTTTTTTTCGATGAGAGGCTTCAGAGACGGTGAGGCGTGTTTGAGATATTTTTCTAGTCTCTTCCTCTTAGCCCTCCTATAGAGGGCAGTGCTGTTAGACTTCTCTACGAACTCTATGAGTCCCCGTGGAAACCCTAGTTTAGAGTATCTCGCCGCTGTCCTCCAGTGCTCTTCGCCGCGCGTGGTCAGCATGTAGCTTATAAGGGCTATTCCTACAACGTAAAGCATTCCCTCGACGAGCCCGAGATTTTCTAGGATGTCCTTTACAGCCTGGTACTGGGGGTCTGCCTCCATAAAGATTTGTGGGAGCCCTGGATGGGAGCCGAGCCTTAAGCCTACTTCTTCTGCCCTTTTTTCGTTAAACTCTATTTCCACGGCCACGGCTATTGATGGAATCAGTATTTATATGAATGTCTGGGTTAGTTCCTCAAGCTCGTCCACAACCCTCTTTACTGTTTCTCTCCCCTCCTTCGACGTGTCCTCTGTCTCCACTCTGAGCTTACCGTTTTCTTCGTCGTAGCCCAGCTTAATCCACGTGTCCCCAACCTTGTACTTTACATGGAGAGGCGTAAGCACGATCTCCGGGTGGTTGGAGTATATGTAGTCTATAAGGGACGAGTACCGCTTATCGTCTATGTCTATTTCTAGGTGAAATGTCGGTAGGCTTGGGAGGGAGTCAACTATTGTTGAAAGCCGTATATCCTCGATCGTGAGCGTCTCGATGAGCTTTCCTATAGATAGTATGCCGTCCGAGGAAAAGGTGAACTGTGAGAAAATGAACTCGCCCGCGTCGGTGGCGCCGAGGGTGGCTTTGAGTCTCCGTACAGCCCTGGCGACGTCGCCTATCATCCCCTTTACCCTTAGGAGAGTGATCTTCTGTACCTCCGCTATTTTATCTACTATCCGGGAGGTAGACTCGCTGACGGCGAGCTTCGCGCCTCTCGGCAGCATCATCGCGAAGACTCCTATCATTAAGTCGGGGTCGATTATACGCCCCTTGTCGTCGACAATGAATACCTGGGAGGCGTCCGAGGATAGTGCTGCTGCGAAGAGAGAGTCTGATGCCTCTACGATGTTGGAGAGCATCTTCAAGGACTCCCTTGAGGGTAGCTGCCTAGGCGGGTTTCTAGGCGAGGGTTTATGGGAGTTTATCAGTATGAACCTAGCGCCTATCTCGCTGAACAACATGGGTAGTACGTCCGTCGCCGGGCCGAAATTTACGTCGACCGCTACTTGGGGCCTGGCGGCGTTTATCGGGGCTGTGTCTAGGAAGCTTGAGAGTGAGGCCGTGTAGATGTCGTGTATATACTCGGCGTAGGAGACCCACCCTATGCGTGGAGGAATCGTCCTCACGATGTGCTTTGTCTCATAAAGCATGAGTATGTCGTTCAGCTTGTCATAGCTTATCTCTATACCGTTTGAGTCGAGTATTTTTATCTGGACACTGTCGTTTCTATGGGGGGCCACCGAGAAGTGTATGCCAGCTTTGGCTCCGAAACGCTTTATGGCGAAGGAGAGCTCCGGTAGGGTTGCGTCGTGGAAGTCTATGACTGATATGCCCGTCGACATAAGGCCTGCGGAAAAAGATCTTTTAAGCATTCGCGAGGGAGGGTAGAGATCCCTCGCGGTGACGACTAGGGAGCCTTCGCCTAGCATCGTGCCGAGCGCGGCTCCGAGTTCCGCGGTTATTTCGGGTGTAAGCTGGGAATTCGCCACCCCGTATATCCTGTTATGGTATATTGGCAGTGACCTATGGGCCATGGCGTATCACCTTTTCTACAAGTCTGAGCTCGGGTTCGAGCACGGTGTTCGGCTGCACTGTATGGTTGCTCTTCACAACGACCCCCTCTCCTATCACAGAGAATCCTTTTATCACAGCATTTTGCATAACTAAAATATTTTTTGCTAAAACACTATAAGTAACCTTCACGTTGTCCTCTATCTTTGTGTTATTCATTATTACACTTCTTTCCACTGTTGCGTTGCTGCCCACGCTGACATTGTCGCCGAGAACAGTATAGGGGCCTATCGAGGAGTTTTCTCCTATTTTAACGTTGTCGCCGAGGGCTACTGGAGGCCTTATGGAGGCCCTTGTGCTTATTTCCACGTTGTTGCCTATGTATACGCCGGGCATGGTGTTATTTCCTTTTGGCATGAGTGGCTTGACCTTACCTTCGAGTAAGTCGAAGTTTGCGGTAAGGTAATTTCTAGGCCTCCCCACATCCGCCCAGTATGTATCGCCCGCGTCCCACCCGTAGATGGTATAATTGTTTTCGAGTAGCCAGGGGAACACGTGGCGCCCCCAGTCCATTAGGTACGGGTTTTCGTCCAGGATGTCTAGGATCCTGTAGCTGAGTGCGTAAAAACCCGTGTTGGCGAGGTTTGAGTAGAGCTTGGTGAGGTTCCCGGGTATCCTCGTGTAGGCTAGGCTTACGAGGTAAATCTCAGGTGTACTTGGTTTTTCTATGAAGTGCATGATTTTGTTCTCTGACCCCATTATTACTGCTCCGAAGTCTAGAAGAGACTGCACCTCGATGAGAGCTATTGTGGCTATTCCCCCCTTCTTTTCGTGAAACTCGGCGAACTCGCGTAGGTTCATATTTGTGAGTACGTCTCCCATGACGACTAAGAAGTCGCCGTCGATGAAGTCACGGCATTTTCTGACAGCGTCAGCTGTGTCGAGTGGAGTTATGCGGGGTATTATTATTTCCATTCCATAACTATCGTATTTTTCAATTATATGTCTCCTAATCATTTCGCCGAGATAATTTACTGCTATAACTACTTTCTTTAACCCGTTTATTCTAAGCAGGGTCAGGATATGGTCAAGTATAGGCACGTTGCCTATAGGCACGAGGGGTTTCGGCATTGTTAATGTTAAAGGCCTAAGCCTCGTGCCTTTTCCGCCGGCCAGAACGACAGCAGTAGATAGCATTATAGCCCCAACTATATTATCATGGTTTATAACCTGTAAATCTTTCTCGCTGTCCAGGCTTAAAAATCGTGCGGGAATCCTCTGCGGCTGAGAGCCTTGAGGCGTAGGGGCGCGTTTAGTATTACTGCCGCGTTGCTCACCATAGGGCTTGTCGCTGCTGCGGGGCTTGTAGTGTGGTTCGTGATGAGTGCTACGAGGAGTGTTACAAGTAGTCCCATGCTGGTCGTCGTGGGTACGCCCACGTATGACAGCGGCAGCGGGAAGCTGTACTTTACCCTCAAGAACGTGGGAACCGCTGCCGTGGGCCCGGGCAACATAACTGTGGTCGGCGCTTCCTCGACTAGCTGCACCGCGTCTGGGCAGCTGCTCCAGTGCACTGCCACCTTCACAACTCAGCCCCCCAGCCAGATAATAGTACGCACGCCGAGCGGAGAAATAGCCCTAGCCTACACGAAAGTGTAACGCCATGCCTCTCAACGGGCGACCCGGCGAAAAAACCGTTTTTTCCAGCCTCGACCTTGCCATAATCCTATATAGCAGCCCACTGCCCCCCTCAGCGACGCTCAAGCGCCTAGAAAAGTCCTCCGACATCGGAGGGGGCGACGGGATACTCGAGATAGCTAGGCGCGACGAGCTAAGCGGCACAAGGGAGGGGCTACGCAACTACATCGAGAACAAACTCTCGGAGCTCAGGGTCAGGGTTGAGACGACGGAGGAGCTCATACAGCAGCTTGGGGAGCTGATGATGCTCTTCACGGTTTCGCTCCCCCTAATAGTTGTGGGGCTCGTGTTCATGGTTAGCCCCGGCAAGGCTGCGCCCCTTCTCGTCGCCTTCTCGGCCATCGGGGGCCTAGTTGGAGCCGCGGCCTACGCTAAGATCCCCGTAGAGCTGCGTTTCCCGCCACCTGGGAGGCGGGCGCTGGCGGCTCTCTCCCTCATGGCTGTGCCCCTCCTCTTAGAGGCTGGAGGTCTGATACGCGTCGGCGAAGAGGTGTTCCTCCTAGTCGTCGCCGCCTCTGCGCCCTCCGCGGCGTTGACGTATAGGGAGGCGAGGGAGATTCTAGGCGAGCTTGAAGGGGACAGGAGGCTGCTGGTAGAGGCGCTCCGCTGCCCCTTCCATATATTCAGGTGCCTGGGCCTAGACGCCTTCGAGGAGCCGGTGCGGCTCCGTGTGAGCAGGGTGCTGAGGGAGATCCTCATGCTCTACGGCCGCTTCGGGAGAGACGAGGAGGGGCTCCGCTGGCTTGTGGAGTACTTCGAGTCTTATAGGCGCCTGCTCGGCGATGTCAGGGCCCGAACCATGCTCTCCCTGCTCAACGGGATAGTGGGGGTGTCCGTGCTTGCCCTGGGGCTCTCCATGGTGTCGAGCGTTTTCTCCTCTCTCCCGGCGGTGAGCGTGGCCGGGCTGAGCATCTCGCCCGTCTCGTTTGCGCGCGTGAAGCCCTACCTCGACCTCGTGCTGGCAGTAAACTCCCTGTCCTACAGCGTGGCGACGGCGAGCATGCGCGAGGGGAACCCCCTATACTTCCCACTATACCTGCCCGTAATGCTGCTCGCGACATACGCCGGCCTAGTCCTAGGCCCACTACTCGCGCCAAGGTGAACGGCCATGGAGAAGGCGTTGACAGCGGCGATTTACCTCTTATCAATCACAGCTATTATAGCACTTTTACTTCTAGCCGTAACGGCTTATAGGATGCCTCCCCTCCTAGTTATCTCCCGTAATGGGGCGCTCGTCACGCCGCCGTAGGTGCGGCCATTTATGCTACTCAAAAATAGTATCTCGGTGAAGGGGCATGGGTAGACGCTTGATCGCCGCATTTTTACTAATAATATTGACGGTCGCAGCCGCTTCGGTGACAATGCTTTTATTAACGGAAAGAAACAAGCCGGCTATTGAATATAACACGACGAAGGGTGGCGGAGAGCATTCAAATACGGCAAAGCTCCCTTCTCCGGGAAAAGAAGGTGGCCGTTGCTACTTAAACGCGGAAAACGGTACGGGCTTCACTATTTACTTGAAGCGGCTCGGCCCAGGGCTTTGCCCATCGCATTGGCGCTACCGTGTAGTAGCAAAGCCTGGATATAGAGTGGCCACAGTATTCCTCGGAGACGCGCCTGCTCCAAAAGAGGGTGTCGTGCTGATCTATAGGAACGCTAGCTTAAGTGTTGAAGCGAGACGCATGTATTACGTTCTATCGATAATAGTTAATTATTCAGCGCCGTACCTCGTGAATGGAACCAAGCATAAGGGATCCCTGGATATAGTTGCCCTACGCGGGGGAGCTTTTATAAACATAACTTCTCTTCCCCTCGTTGCCGGCAGGTGGAGCTTTGTACCTATTAATTCTTCGGTACAGGTCGTTGTCAGCGGTAATACTACTGTGAGGCTTTACTGGCGTAAAGTGTGCAGGGGAGTTACGGTGAAGTCTAACGTTGCGTTGCCCGGGTTGCCTGCATGCTACGAGCCGCCCGTGCGGCTAAACTATAGTATTGAGGGCCCCGTGATAAACGGGACGCATAGGTGGTGGCTTGGCTGGTACTGGGTGGAGGAGGGCGGGAGGAGGTACTGGTGGAGCCCCGGGATAAACGGTAGCACCCTGGTGGTGAAGCATCCGGCGAACGTAACAGCGGTATACCTGCCGGGGCTCAGAGACCTGCCATACGTCGCGAAGGTGCCGCTATGGCCCGGCTACTATTTCAACGGTAGCTGCAAGTATAGCCCCGGCAGACCGGCTGAGAGGCTTGAGATAAGGGGTGGCTGGGTGCGCGCCTACGACCCGTTACCGTGCGTCTTTAGGGTGCCACAGGACGTTCCCAATAACATGCTGTGGGTGCCATTCCTCCTGCCGAGGGGCGTGAGGGTTGCCTACGTGGAGATAAGGGTTCCCAAGTGGAGAACATGGGTCAATTCATATTCCTCACTGGATGGTATTGACGTGCTTTTCGGGGAGGGCTGGCCGCCCGTAGTGCCAGAGATGCAGATTCTCTGCAAGGGCCCTGCAGGGGACATACGGGTCGCCTGGGACGGGCTCCTCAACCCATACGAGGGCGTCGGCGCTAACGGCGTGGAGCTGGGCTACAACGGGACGCCCTCCTTCAGGATGCTTGAGCCGAAGAACTGCGAGTACAGCATGATGCCAGGCCTCGGCTTCAACTACTACGGGATAAAGGGGACGGGCCCGGCCGCGAGGGATACTCCTATCCCCTGGCCTAGGGGCGGGAGAACACTACTGGTGAGAGTGTGGGTTACCGGGGGCAGAGAGGCCTACTTCAGGATAATAGGTGTCGCCCCATGAGGAGGCCCCTCACAGTAGTCGTTCTCTTAACAGTCCTCTCCATGCTAGCCGTAAACGTTGCGGCACCCTCTTCCTGGACGCCGTTTCACCCGATAAGCGTCAGCAAGTCTGCTACTAAAAAGAAGATTATCAGGCCGTATGAACCACATACAGGTTCCTTTCAGGTGTGGATTAGATATGGCGCCGTGAAGTCGGAGGTCTTCAATGACACTTCTGGGGGCTACTACAAGGTCTATGGCGGGGCGAAGGTCTCTGTCAGCGTAACGAATGGGAGTGCCACCACTAAGCTGAAGTGGAGAGGCGGGGCTACTACTAGTAGCGGCGCCTCCCTTGACGGGCTCTCAGGCTCCTGCAAAAGCAATTCGAGTAGCTGTAGCTTCTGCAGGGATAAGAGGTTTGGTCCAATAATCAACGGGGAGGCTAGGGCCTATGTGAACCCTTGGGCCTGGAGCATAATCTACAACTGTGAGACCTCCTCCTGCACAATAGCCGCCTCCCTATACGAGCACGCCTCTGTCGCTCAGGGTATGTGTGGCGGGGGCGGTGAGGGAGGCGGTGGTCGGGGCCATTATACTGATGCGAGGTTCTATGTGGTTGGCGATGCCGGTGGCGCCGACGTCTTCCCCTTCTACGTGTTTAGGGGTGTCCGCTGGATGGGTAATGGTAGCTCGTGGAGGGGAGAGCCTCGGATTCGCTGGTATGTCGGCGTCTCCTCGGCGTCTTTTAATGCGTCAGACTTTGACGTGCTGAAAAAGGTTGTTGCTAGGAGGAGTTCTGGGCGCCTAGAGTTCTACAAGTCCTATGGTGGAGATTATAGGGGTGGCTTCCCGTATAGGCAGGTCAGGCTTACTGTTTTCGGGAGGGGGAGTGGAGACATATATCTGCATTTCAATAGGACGGCGCCTATCAAGCCCTTTCTAGCCCATTGGGAGAGGGGTGTTGGTGGTAGCTGGATAAACGTTACATGGGTGAACTCCACTACCATGAGGATACGCGTGCATGTTGTCGGCTATTACTCCTGGCAGGCGGGATGGGTGAAGGTTTGGGTCGACTATGCCGAGCCGGTATCCCTTAGAGCTTACAGGGTTGTCGTGAAGCGGGGTAACAGGACTATAGTTGCAGGAGAGCCGCCCGTAGTAGCCTTCACTCCCAACGCGACTGACGGGGGTGAGCCCTACAGCGTGTACGTGTATCTTACAGCAAACCTGTCCCCCATACTGCCCGGCGCCCTTTTACTACCCGTGGGCCTAGGCCCCGGGGCGCATAGCCTGAAAGGAGGATTTACTGCCTTGCTCGTTAACCTAAGCGGACGGGGGCTGTGGAGTGCTCAGCTGCCGATCAAAGTAATTGTTCCGCGGAATGCTACGTGGCGGGACATACGCCGCGGCCCAAGCGGCTATATTTTCGTAAACATGTCTAGCGTCCATACGCTCCCTGTGGCAAAGGACTCGGGGGGCTGGCTGCTTGCCGTGGAGTCTCCACTCAGTATTGGCCCCGTGAAGCTATGTGTCGACTCAGGGTGCAAACTGTACAATGTTACTAGGCTAATTCTCCCCGTTGAGGGCGTGGTGTATAACAGGAGTGGATTCGTGATCAAGCTAAGACCCGTATACGAGTGCTGTCCCGGCACCCCGGTGAGGGAGCATCTAGTCTACGTTCTCCGCCTGGGCAGCGCGGTTTTCGAGTCGCCTAGGGATGTACCTGAGATAGCTGTCTCACTGGGCGCTGTGGCTCGCCTCGAGCCCAGTACGCCCAGCATAAGGCTTTACGCGCGCTACTCGCCTGGAGGCCCAGTGCCTCTACAAGCCGAGCCCCCCTTAACCCTCTACTATGGGGGCGTGAAGCCCCTAGCCTGGGATGACTCTAGGGGCTACATAGTCTTCAGCAGGCCGTATGTGTGGCGCGTAGGCAAAGACTTCGAGCCGGAGCCCTGGAACGGGGGCCCGGGCGAGGTCTGGCTCTACGTGGAGGAGTGGAAGGAGTGGTTCAGGGCAGCCTGGAACGGGACGAACTTCATTGTCGACATAGGCAGGCCGACCCGGAACCTAAGGGTAAGGATCGTGTGGGTGCCGCCCCCCCTCAACCACACAGACTCGGTCATAATACCGCTGATCCAGAGGTGGTAGCATGAGCCCCCTAAGCCTAGCGTTGCTACTGCTCGTTGTCTCTGCCGCCACCGCGGTTGTCTACGTGTATTCCATGAGACTTATTCACGCTTCAGAGAGGCCGTACACGGTGGAAGATCTCGAAGAAACGTCCTCGCGTATCTCCCAGGGGGGCGCCTCGGTTGAAGGAGGAATATATGTAGAAATGTTTCCCGCTGAAATGCGTTTAGGCCCGAGAAAATACGTTCTTCGCCTCGTGAGGATTACGGTTCAGGGATGCAGGGGTTTAACTCTAAACCCAAGCGCCTTTAACAGCACCCTAGCACCTTGGGGTAACGGCACATTCTGCGGCCTCTCATCTAGGATATCGCTGAAAAATATGGGGGACATTGTTATCGCGGAGTATTACACTGCAAACTTCACAGGCCAGGCTTCATGCATAGAAACATCCACCAACAAGACTATTCTAGACGCCTGGGCCGTCGATGTGACAACCCCCTGGCAAAAATTTGTTAGTGAGAAGCCTACGCGTGTCGTCCTAATAAGCCATGTGATAAGTCGGTGTTGATGCTGGACGACGCAGTTTTTACGGCGGCGGAGTTTGCAGCCTCGCTACTGGTGATCTCACTTATAGTCGTCCCACTGTGGCGCGCTACACAGGCCGCCCCCGCGTTAATAGTGGCAGATACTCTGAGAGAAATTGTAAAGCGTGGAGTACCCCCTGGAAGCAATATAACGCTATACTATCCGACGCCGATACCCGAGGAGGCACTCCGCTCAGCCAATATAAGCTATACGGGCTCCGGGGGAGGCATGTGCCTCCTCCTATATAATTCGACGGGGGCGGTACACGGTGAGGGTTGCTGAAGCGTTTTTCCTAGCCCTCATAGTCATA
>JALSNQ010000017.1 GCA_026986905.1 Thermofilaceae archaeon | reverse complement strand
GTATTCTCCGGGGTCTATGGAGCTAGCAACAGCGGTAGCCAACGCCCTGAATAGCGGAGTAAACGCGGCGGTTTTACTGGATCACGGGTTTGTTGCTGTGGGACAAGACGTGTGGGAGGCCGCTGGTTTAACGGAGGTCGCCGAGGAAGCGGCGCAGATACTGCTTCTTTCAAACGTCTAGGTAGATTTTTTGACTAGGAGCACGTTTTATGTTTAACGTGAACGGGCTCAGCCTCCAGCGGCTCGTAGCTTTAATAGGCGGGTGCGGGTAGTGGGATGGATAGGATTTAAAGAAGGGTGCCTGAAACCAGAAGAAGCTCGGAGGATACTAGAGGAGAACGGCCTCCGTGTAGAAAAAATGTTTAGGCTGGAGCTCGAGATCGAGGGAGAATGGATTCCGTTCCTAGTATACGACGTGGTGGGGTACATCGAAGGCACAGCATGTTATTTTGCGAGAACGACGGGGTGCGTCTCTCTTGAGGGGGGCAAGCACCTTATTCTAGGCGAGGTTTCTGCTAAAATCTGGGACGAGGCAGTACGTGTCTGCAGCCCTGAGGGAGTAGAATACATGGTCACAGTGTATACCTTCGACGGCTTCCTCGATGTAAGGATCCCCAGTAAGCATGTTAAGGGCCTTGAGCCCCAGATCGTGGTTGGAGGCCGGGTATATCGTTTACCCCTCAGCATGGACGACCTAGAAGAGATAGCTGGCATGGGCAGGGTATATGTAGAAAAGATAGAGAAAGCTGCGAGCGTCTACGGTATCGAGAGGATAGTTTCACGTGAAGCGCTTGAGGAGCTGAGAAGACGTAGAGAAGAGCGTGAAAAGATTTTCCAATATGAGGTGGACTATGACTCGGGTTTTGCCGTTGTAAATAAGGGGGGACGCGTAAGCGCGATGACACTTCCAAGGTTCCTGGAGTTCCTGATAGAGAATGGTAGACTTGACGATGTCGAGAAAATTTACCGGGAAGCGCCGGAAGAACATAAAAAGGAGGTTGCCGAGGCAATTTTAGAGGTACGCGATATTTGGAAGGTGCTTGGTAGAAGCACCGAGAGGATAGAGGAGGTTATCAGGCGTCTCGGGCTGATGGCGGGGGAGGGTGAGGCTCGAGGCCAAGGCTAGTATATATATTTTTTCCGGAAAAATGATTTAAATAATGCATATTAATCTCGCCTCCTCATTTCACTTGTGAAGCGCGATGCCCTCTCTTTCCTCCAGGCCAACCATCATTAGGAGATCGCCTATAAGGCGTATAGCGGCACTCCTTGAGGAGGCAAAACGTAAGGAAAGCATTATAAGCTTCGGGGGAGGTGCCCCCAGCCTACCGCCGCCGAGAGAAGTAGTGGAGTATCTAGCTAAGATGTTACGCGAAGAGCCGGCAAAGGCAGTCTCGTATACGAGTACGCGTGGCATACCCGAATTGAGGGAGCTTATAGCCCAGGATCTCAAGAAGCACTGGGGAGTGGAGTACGACCCGAACCAGGTCTTAATTGTAAATGGAGGTACGGAAGGCATCTACGTGGCTCTCTCAGCGACCATAGAACCCGGGGATGAGGTCATAATCCTTGATCCAACATACCTAGGGTATAGTGAGGCAATAAAACTGTTTGGAGGCAAGGTGCGGCGGCTGCCCGTTAGTGTAGAGTCTGGATACCAGCCGTCGCTTGAAGAGCTTGAACGTATAATATCCCCCCTAACCAAGGCTTTCATACTGTTGAGCCCCGACAATCCCACTGGGAGAGTAGTGACGGAGAAATTTGTTAGAGGACTTGTGGATTTAGCGGTAAAATATGATTTCTGGATAATATTTGATGCCGTGTACAAACACATAAGCTTTGGCCGTAAAACCCCCTGGGTGGACGCCATACCAGAGGCTCGTGAACGAACAATAACCATCAACAGTTTTAGCAAAGAAGCCTCTGTGCCTGGGCTTAGAATAGGGTACGTTACTGGGCCTCAGGAGGCTATAGACGCGATGGAGAAGATTAAACAATATATCTCGCTGGCACCCAGTGCTGCTGCCCAGTACGCTATGATAAAGTTTCACGAAGACGGAATAAAGGACCGATACTTAGAGGAAGTCGTTATACCCACCTACAGGAAGCGTAGGGATCTGATGTATAAGCTCATAAAAGAGTACTTGCCGGAGGCGAGGACTGTACTACCCGAAGGAGCGTTCTACTTCTTCGTGGACATGCGTAGATATTTGGAAGCCATGAACAGGAACGACGAAGAGTTTGCGAACAGGCTTCTCTACCGTAAGAGCGTGGTTGTTATCCCAGGACGGTATTTCGGCGATAAGGGTAAGGGACATGTTAGGATGACTTTTGTCACGGAGCCTGAAGACAGGATCGAGGAAGGCATGAGGCGCATAGCCGCCTATGTTTCGAGCTATGTCTTTTAGATTTTTAATATTTAGCGTGATTTAATGCATTTTATTTTGTTGCATATAGTTTCGGCAATCATCGTTGAGCCATTAATACCGGCCGCAGCGCCTCTACACCAAGATAGCGATGCTTAGAGACGTCATTGTGGACTACGTGCTACGTAACAGGGAAAGGATACTTTCCCCCATCACAGGGGAAGTTGATGAGGCAGAGCTGCCAAGCATAGAGTGGCGTTTTTACCCCCTTCGCCGTGGAGGTGTGTTCACCGGTGTAGATGGGAGCGTGAACTATGCCGAGTATAAGGGCTGCCTTTTTGCCGTGGTGAACGCGGAGGCCGTAACAGTCTCCCAGGGTGTTCGTAGAGCCGCTGCAGGCGGATTTGCTGACTTTATTTTGCCCTACTGGCTGCCACGGGAAAGAGCGAAGACGTATATGAGCATCCTTGAGGCTAGGGTTGCGGCGGAGGCTCTTTCCAATAACAGGGACACTATAATGCTGATGGACGGCAGTCTTCTCAACGCGTTCCCGAAGGCTTTGCGTAGATACTATCGGAGCAGGGTTGCTGCCGAGTACGAGGGGCGCGTCTACGAGGGGCTAGAGGGGGGATGTAGGGGGGTATGCGATTCCGTCGTTAGGGAGTATGTACGTGGCATAGCTGGAGAGGAGAAGAGTGGAGAAGACGTAAAGAGCGTTGTCGCGTCGCTGGAGCTGGCAGAGTTGACCGCATCCCTGTCATATCTTGTGGAGAAGTATAGCGGCCGCATACTGTGGGTAGCCAAGAATTCTACGGACAATTCCCTCTTTAGGCGTGGGGTCTCCGACATAGTCGTGCTTGACCACCTGACGAGAGGAAGGGGTTATCTTCCAGTGGGCAAGGCGAGGGTTGATCCTCCAAGGGGGCTTGAGGCCTCGAAAAAACTGATGGATACGGATATCCACGTGTATTATGTGAGGCTTGCGGAGGGTGGGCCCGTGCTACGTGTTGAGGCTCCAGGCGTTGATGAGAAAACTGCTGTAAAGCTTTTCGGCCTTCTGGCGGATGTCTCTCCGGCAGGGTACCCGTATGTTCTCCGTGTCGCGCATCGGGACGTCATTGTTAGAAGGAGGGATCTTGAGAGTATTGCGGGCTTGCTGGGGCTTGAAGTATTGACTGCCGCTAGGTGGTTCCTATGAGTGGGGAGGAGGTTGGCAGGATCATTGGAGAGGCGTCGACTCTTGTCGCTCCGTTTGTCTCTAAGACTCCGCCTCGTGAAGGAGACTACGTTGTACTGGAGTATGAGGGCTTTAGGGTACTCGGCATGATAGAGTACGTGCTCAGGGTCAATGATGCGCTCACCGACGTTCACGATGAAAGTGTAATCGACAAGATTAGAAGCCTGGACGGAGGTAGAAACGAGTACGTGAAGGGGGTTGTGAGGCTTCTAGGCGATCTCAACAGGCCCCGGGAAGGGTATCCGCTTCCACGCATACCTCCTCCGCCAGGTACAAAGCTTGTCAGGGCTGGGCGCGGCGTCCTAGAGACTATATTTGGGAAGAGCGGTAACAGGGTTCTTAGAATAGGGACACTGCTCTCGCGGAGAGACGTCCCCGTTTACCTGGATGTTAACAAGATGGTTACGAGGCACTTGGCCATACTAGCGATAACAGGCGCTGGGAAGAGCAATACCGTCGCAGTGATATCCGACGGACTGAGCAGGCTCGGAGCAACGCTTGTAATCTTTGACATGCACGCCGACTACGTGTACTCCGGGATAGGGAATCTTAATCCGGTTCAACCGAGGCTTAATCCCTTCTATATGAGCCTTAACGAGCTCTATAAGCTTATGAGGATAGACCCCTCGGCGCACAAGCAGGCAAGGATCTTTAGGGCCGCGTATAAGGTCGCGAGGAAGGCTATAAGCGGAGGGGCTACGAGTTTAGGTCCTGAAGGCTTCCTAGACGCGCTTAAATACATGCTTTACACCGTTGTAGGGCTTGAGCCGCCAGCTGGATTAGTCGGGGTTGGGGGGGAACTTGAAAAACTAGAGAATTATAAGAAGCTCTTAGACATCTATAGTACCAGGAACTTTAAGGACTCTGCCTTTGGGGTACTGTCAAAATTGGAGGACTTCGAGGAGCGTCTCGCCGGTATAATAGACCCAGCCGCCCCGGATGCCTTAAGCCTGCTTGAAAGAGGAAAGGTAAACGTAGTGGATCTCAGCAGGCTAGACGAGGACGACGCTGACATCGTTGTAAGCCATTACCTAAGGCGTATACTTGGCGAGAGGAAGAAGCACCGCGTAGGCGGGGAGGCCGTAGAGTCTATGAATGCGCCAGTGTTCGTCGTGCTGGAGGAGGCGCACATATTGGCGCCCAAAGACAGGCCTACGCTGTCCAAGTATTGGATAGGCAGGATAGCCAGGGAGGGCAGAAAGTTTGGAGTCGGGATATGCCTCGTGAGCCAGAGGCCAAAGGGCCTCGACGTGGACTCCCTAAGCCAAGTCAACAATATGATTATCCTAAAGCTCGTTGAGCCGGGCGACCAGCGGCACGTTCAGCAGGCTAGCGAGCAGTTAAGCGAAGACCTCCTGCGTCAGCTTCCCGCGCTCAACGTGGGGGAGGCGGTCATTATAGGCCCCATGACTCCTTTCCCCGTACTCGTGAAAATCGATAAATTCCAGGGCCAGCTGGGAGGCTCGGACATAGACGTACTGGGCGAGTGGGGGTCTATGAGGAGGCGCGACGAAGACACAAACTATGAAGACCTTATAGAGGTGGAGTAGTCAGGTAGATGGCGATGCTTGTAGGCCATGTCGCCGACGCCCACCTGGGTAGGAGGCAGTACAACCTAGAGGAACGTGAACGCGATATCTATGAGGCTTTTCAAGAGGCGTGCACTAAGCTCTCGGATAAGGGTATTGAGATGCTCTTGCTGAGCGGCGATATATTCGATGTATCGCGGCCCCCAAATAGGGCGCTAAAGTTTTTCCAGGAAACCATAGGGGGCCTTCTCGATGATGGCGTGAAGGTGTATGCGATCTCAGGGGATCATGATACCCCGAAGAGGTCGGATGTACCTCCTCTCATGCTCTTCGAGAAGATGGGTGTGAAGTATCTTTGGAGTAGGAAGCCGTGCCTGGCAGAGGGCGACGTCACAATATGTGGTGTACAGAACTTCCCGCGTAGCGGCGAGAAGGCTTTTAGAGAGACGCTTAGGAAACTTCAGCCTCCCGGGGAGATGAGCGTGTTAATGCTGCACCAGGGGTTGAAGCCCTTTTTCCGCTTCGGAGAGTTTGATTCGTCAATACTGCCAGCCGG
Source organism: Thermofilaceae archaeon (assembly GCA_026986905.1). Lineage (GTDB taxonomy): Archaea > Thermoproteota > Thermoprotei > Thermofilales > Thermofilaceae > JALVKT01. Next base: position 26,435 of record JALSNQ010000017.1, on the reverse strand, counting down.
GTTTTCGTACTATGCGATGGGCCATATACACGAGTTTATTGTGAAAAAGTTTAGAGGAGGGGCTCTAGTTTATCCAGGGTCTATAGAGGTAATGGATATCTCCGAAATAGCCTCCGCTAGAAGAGGCGAGAAGGGTCCTGTTCTCTTCGACCTCGATCGGGGCCCCGTGGATCCCGCCAGCGTGATAAAGCTGCCGCTAACTAGTATTAGGCCGCAGGTTGTTGTCAGAGTGAAGGGTGTCTATAACTACGATGTTCTCGTCGACGCGATAGAGGCCGAGATAGAAAGAATCAAGGGTGACAAGGCTCCAGTCGTACATGTAGAGGCGGAGGAGCTGCCTCCACGGTCACTCGAAGAGAAGTTGAGAAAAAGGTTTTCGGGAAAGGTACTGGTTCTACGTTTCAAGAGGATCCCCAAGGCCGAGGAGACGTTAGTAGAGGATCTGGGAAGCAGCATTGATGTAGAGGAGATCCTAAGGGAGATGTTGAACAACCCCAGAGTGGTCTCTCTGGCGAGGGAACTCCTAGAGACTCTCGGAAAGGCGGGTGACACTAAGAGAGCCCTCGAGGCCGTTAAGAAGTACTACTACGAAGAGGTGAACCGTAATGCTACTTAGGAAGATTTCATTAAAGAACTTCACTTCCTACGCTAACGTAGAGGTCGAGTTCCCAGGCGACGAGTCAATAGCCATTGTCGGCCCAAACGGAGCAGGGAAAAGCAGCCTACTCGACGCCGTCTATTACGCCCTCTACGGTGAGAGCCTAAGAGGCGGGATACGCGACATAATACGTGCAGGCCAAAAGGACATGGAGACAGAGCTAATCTTTGAGACGCCCAGCGGCGTATACAAGGTCAGGCGCACGGTTAGCGTAAAGGGGCCACGCCATGAAAGCAAGGCATACCTCTACAAGGAGACTGACGGCGGGTTTAGGCTTATAGCGCGTGGAGCAAAAGAGGTTACCCGTGAGGTCGGTAGGATCATAGGGGTTGACAAGACGCTATTCACGGCCGCCTACTATGTCAGGCAAGGCGAGATAGCTTCTCTTCTATCCATGGAGCCGGCCAAGAGGAAGGAGATGGTTTCCCGGCTTTTAGGGCTAAACTACTTTGAGAATGCGTATCAGAGGCTATACGACGTGATCAGGGGGTTTGAAGCCGAAGTTGTTAGCATGCTAAAAAACGACATTGAACGGAAAAAGAGGCTCTTAGAGGAGAGGGATAGATATAGGGGAGAGATCAGAGCCTTAGAGGAGAAAATATCTGAGAACGAGGCGAGACTCCGAGGTTTGGTGAAAACCGAAGATGAGCTTTCTAGAAAGCTCGAAGAGGCAGAGGCGAGACTAGAAGAGGTTGAGGAAGCGGTTAACCGGTTTAAGGTTCTAGAGGAAAAAATACGTCTCTATTCGGAGAGAGCCAGCCGGCTGGAAAACGAGATAAAGGACGCCGAGATGAGTAAGGCCAAGCTGGAGGAGATTCGCCTAGAGCTTAAACGGATAGAGCCGTACTATAAGGCCCGGGAGGCGGCGCTTATCATTAAAAACGCTCAGGATAGCCTAAACTTTATACTAGGCAGGATAAAGGAGCTTGAAGGGTCACTCGCCCAAATACCGCTCCTTAAGAAAGAAGCAGAAGAGTATGAGGCTCTCCAGGGAGAGGCCGAGGAACTGGAAAAGAAGTGGAGAGAACTAGAGAAAAACAGGGTTTCCCATAAAGAGGCAGGCAGTAAACTAAGCGACGTTGAGAAGCGTATCAGGATTCTTAGAGAAAGGGTTGACTCATATATTAGGCCGGCAGGAGTTAGGCTTTCAGAGTTTAGGGGAGAACAGTTCTTTAATATTCCATCGAAGATAGACGAACTACGTAGAAAAACTGAAGACGAACTTAGGACGGTCGAAAAAACGATAGAAGAGCTCCAGGACACGTTATCAAGGCTCAGAGAACGGGAGAAACAATTATTAAAGTGGATCAAGGGGCTCAGCGAGATAAAGGAAAGTAGATGCCCACTATGTGGAAGCCCGCTCACAGAGGAGCACAAGAGAGAGCTTCTCAAGCGTTATTCGCGCGAACACGAAGAGGTTAGAAAGAGAATAGTTGAAGTAGGCCGCCGCCTCGAAGAGGCCCAGAGAAGACGAGACGCTATTAGGAAAAAGCATGAAGGCCTAACCCGGGTAGACCCCCAGCATCTCAAGTCGATGCTCGAAGAACTAGTTAATCTAGAGGCTGAGAAGGGAAGACTCCAGGCCAACATTAAAGAGTTAGAGGAGAAGATCGCTGGACTCCAAAGGGATACTTCTCGTCTTAGTGAAGTTAAAAACAGGCTCGCAGAGCTGGAGAGCGTCTACCACCATTATAAATATCTGTTAGAGGAGAGGGAGAGGTTAGAAAAAGACCTCGAAGAGTATAAGAGTAAACTAGAGGAGCTAAACCTCCGCTTAGATGAAGCCAGGAAAAGCCTTGTAGAACTAGGCCTCGAGGCCGAGGATCCAGAGACTATACTTGAGAATGCAAGGAAATATGAACAACTCGACAAAGAGGCTGAAAAGCTTAGGCTTCATGCCGCCAGGATTAAAAAGCTTAGGGAAGAGCTAAAAACACTTAAGGAAGACCTGTTAAGGGCGAAGAAGGAAAAAGAGTCGCTTGCCCCTATAGTTAAAGAGAAGGAAAACCTGGAAGACCAGGTTAAGGCTCTTAGAAAGACTTTAACCAGCGTTAAGGAGAGGAAAGGGCAGATTCTGGGAAGCCTTAGAGAATTAAAGTCTACACGCGCAAACTATGTAGAAGAACTCTCGAGACTAGAGGAAGAATTAAAGCGTCTCGAAGGAGTCGAGGAGAGGTACCGCGTAGCGGAGGAAGTACTACACACGTTGGAAAAGATAAGGGAGGTTTTCAGTAAAGACGGTGCTCCTAGCAAGATTAGGGCTAGGATAGTCCCCAGAGTTGAAAGGCTTACGAGGGAGTTCCTACAAGTATTCGACCTCAATATTCAAGACATTACCCTAGGCGACGACTTCTCAGTTGAAGTCAGGGAGGGAAGCCAGCTCAGGGGAATCTCCACGCTGAGCGGCGGCGAGCAGGCTATTGTAGCGCTCAGCCTTAGGCTTGCTATAGCCAGGAGCACCGCAGAGGGAACAGGTCTACTCATGTTTGACGAGCCGACAGCGAACCTGGACGAGGAGAGGCGTAGAAGGCTCGTTGAGGCGTTGAAAATGCTCCCAGAAATGGGTGGAGGGCCCAGGCAGATGATAATAGTCACCCATGACAGGGACCTGGAGGACGCAGTAGGACTGGTATACGAGGTTAAAAGAACACCTAACGGGTCAGTGGTTAAACTGGCGGGATGATGCTCCGGCTAATCAGCCTCCGAATTTTTTCACAAACTCGTTCCTAACGTTCCTAAGCGTGTAGAGGAGCACGCCCAGCTTAGTGTCCTTGTCGAAGAGCACAGCCATATAGCCTATCTCGCCTACCTTTAACAGCAGGACTCCTGAGCCGCTGGGCGTGTGTATGGTTATCCACTCGGCCTCCCCTTTGCCGAGCTCCATGCTAGTCCTGTTGCCAACCTCTGAGAGGACCGCTGTGAGCGCGGCTACTTTTTCCTCCTTCTCCCTATCCTCTAGGCTACTGAGTAGTGGAAGTCCGTCGCTTGTAGCCACTACGACGCCCTCCACGCCGCGTACCTGGAACACAGGCTCTATTATCTTCTTGATTTCGTCTAAGCTCAATGCCACTCCGCTCACCCAATATTCCAGTAATATGTGAAGGGAGGTGTATATATGTTAAATTGTTAGAACTCTTTGTTCGCCGTCATTTGCCTGACAAAATCATAGTGTAGATTATTCAGGTTTACTATAAAAAATGTATTTGTTACACCTCCAAAAATGTGTCGAAAAACGTAATATAACGTGTCCCCTCGTCGTCTACGTACAACATGTCCTCTATCCTGACACCTCCGTATCCAGCCATGTAAACGCCCGGCTCATTTGTCACAACGTCGCCTGCCACCAGTTTCCCCTTATAAGTGGGGGAGAGGTACGGCTCTTCGTGTATCTCGACGCCGACCCCGTGTCCGAGTCCATGATTGAAATACTCGGCTAGGCCGGCCTTTTTTAACACGGAGTAGGCTTTTCTGTAGGGCTGCGCGGCGTCTACACCCGCCCTGATGGCTTCTGCGGCGCTTCTCTGCGCCTCCAGAACCGCCCTATATATCTTCTTTTGCCGTGAAGAAGCGTCTCCATAGACAAAGGTGCGGGTCATGTCGGAGCAGTATCCCCCGACTTTGGCGCCAAGGTCTATTTTTACGTAGTCGCCAGGTTTGAGGGTTTTTAGGGAAGGTTTTGCGTGGGGGTGCGCTGCGTGTTCTCCAAAAGCGACTATGGGGTAGAATGAGAACGTGTAACCGTGCTTCACCATTAGCGATATTATCTCGGCGGCGACCTCGGCTTCTGTAACGCCCGTTTCGAGGTTGTCGACGGCTTTTTGCATAGCCTGTTCGGCGACCCTAGCGGCCTTCTCCATAAGCTCGACTTCCTTCGGAGTCTTCTTCCGCCTAAGGAGTTTGAATTCCTGCGTAACGTCGACGGGCTTGCCCCCCAGCTTCTTCGAGAGCTTCGTCATGTTCTCCTTGGAGGCGTTTACTACGCCTATCTTGGCGGGAGCTATACCTTCTAGGAATAGTTCTATAGCATCGTAGAAGTCCCCCTTAATTCCGTCCTCGTAGCTTGAGAACTCCCCGTTCTTTGATACGCTGATGACCCTGCCTTTTACGCGTTCCTCGAGTGCTCTAAGATACTCTAGCCTTGGAACTATGAGGAGAGGCTCGTCTCCTATGATAGCCATGGGGGCGGCATCCGTCCCTAGGGCGAAAAACACGTTGGCGGAGCCAAGGATAATTACGCGTTCAAGGCCTTTTTCTTCGAGTAGCTTCTCTACTCGTTGCAGGTTTTCTGGGGCAGCGGGGTTCATGACATAATGTATGGCGTGGGTGTAAGCTATATTTTTCCTTAAGCGTGGAATGGCCCGTGGGGCAGCCTTTTTCTATCACCCTGGTTGAGCTTTGGCATGGTGTACCGCATTCATGGAGGGGCGTGCTGAGAGGCTACTCGCATCCGCTGCCGCATTCCTGGTTCCCGTGGCCTATCTCTCCATATTTTCTATCAACCAGAGCCCCCTAGCGTTCATCCCAGCTATTCTAGCCGCGGTATACCCTCCCGTGGGGGTGGCGGCGGCGGCGCTGGTACCCCTATTTATGCTCTATATAACTGCCCCTTTTGCCGCCTACGCTATAGCTGCGCCCATGTTCCTGGTTCTTTCACGAGTGTTTTCCTCTTGGAGGGACGCGGCGGCTATACTGCTATCAGTGCCGGTTATACTGCTCTATCCACCGCTGACACCCCTAGTGCTCGGCGTCGTGATAGCCCAGCTGTCGTCCGGCGACGAGGTGGGAACGGTCATCTCTGGACTCGTGTTCGTCGTGCTCCTCTACGTTGCTTCAGCCATAGTCCTGCCACAGCCAGCACTTCTCGGGGGCATAATTTTCCTGCCGGGCGGCTACGCGTCGAAGCTGGCAGCCTTCACGGCCTTTGGGAAGGCGGGAGAGCTTTTAATGTATCTTCTCCTAGACCTGCGCAGGATGCCTGTGCTGTTGGCGGAGGCTGTGGCTATCCCCTTGGCGGCGTTGGCGGGCAACATGGCGTGGAGAAGGTACGGGGCGGGCTATGCCGCGCTCGCCTCGGCGGCTGTGCTGGGGGTTGTAAAGTTCATCGTCCCGGGAGGGTTGGATGCGGGCCTCTGGGATGTGATTTTTCTACTAGCGTCTCTGGGCGCGGTGAATCTCACAGCATATTTTGTGGGTAGTAGAGGGGGAAAGACGTTAACTGGGCGCGTAGGGTCATCTCTGCGTTCACCTTTATCGGATGCAGTGAGGGGTGGGAGGACTCGCGGCGGGTCTCCGGCGCCGAGACGCGTGGGGTACGTTAAGCATAGAGTGCCCGAGGTCGGCGAGGATATCCTTGAGCTCCTATTTTACGATATGTCGTCTGTCGCCGAGGCGGCGGAGAGGATTATTGGGAGAGGGGCTAGGGTGATAGTTTACGGCCCGCGACTTGAAGATGAAGAGCTCTTTGTTAAATATGCGCGGCTTACGCATCCCAACGTATTACTGGCCCACAGTATAGGCGACGCCTGGTATGAGCAGTATAAGGGCTACGTAGTCTACGTCCCGCCACTAGACCCCGACGAGGCTGTAGATGTCGTGGAGGGCGCATGCAGGCTTCGAGGATTTACGCCAGCCCCGGAAATTCTGGCAAGGGCTAGGGAGAAGCTTAGTGGCGTGAGTAGATACGGGTTGGCATTACTGTGTGAGAGGATGATCGCGTCTCAATGCAGGGACGCAGCCCCCCTAGAGTACGTGCAGCCAGATATAGGACCTAGGTTCTTCATCGAGTTCGAGAAGGTGCAGGAGAGGCTTCCAATAATAGGGTTAAAGGCCTAGTGGTTTCCTCGCTTTTTCCCGGTTTTCGAGGCGTTTCCGTTTATGCTGACGGCTAGAGTCGTGGGATGAGTGGAATCATTTTGTCTAAAGAATTGGGTGCGGCGAGGCGTGGGAGAGGAGGCAGGCGTTAAATACCTCGCCATTATTCGATGAAGGGGTGTAGAGCGTTGCAGGCTTCCAAGATTCTCCCGTATGAACAGATACCCTTCATGCATTGGGGAATTATCACTAAATATAATTTTTCTGAGGATAAAATCAAATACGTTCCTAGGAAGCGCTGGGACCCTCTATCTTCGGCCGAGATAAAACTTTACGACACTTCTACTGGAAGACTTATACCCATAGGTAAGAGGAGGGGGCACTTCTCCTATGTAAGCCCGATTAGGGCTGCCAGGCCGGAGGATATACGTAAGGCTCATGAGAAAAAGCGGAGAGACGTTTTTAAGAGTATAGTTGAGGGAAAGGACTACGCCATCTTTGTCGCGATAGACGATAAGAGGGCCGATTCAGCCTTCTCCACGACGCCTGTCATGCTTGAATTAGAAGACGTCAAGGCAGTTACCATTATAAACCGTTTTCCGGCGATGGCTAGGCACATAGACCCAGACGTTCTCGAAAAAATAAAGTCCAAGGTAGAGGATCCCCACACCAAGATAGCGTACGGCATCAACCTTGTATCCTTTGTTGTCGACGAGTTCTACGAGACACTTAGCGAGGCAAAGGTTGACAGGCTGAAGTGCATGCTGAGGTCCATGATAAACGCCGTTGAGTTCTCGGTGCAAGACGCCATGAGCCGGGGTATAAAGCTGATACCCGTCTACGCCTTCTTTAACATTGGCTACATGGCTGGCGGGAGCCAGCCTAGGCTTCACAGCCAGGTTTACATAGACCTTAACCAGGACGGACACGGGGCCTTTATGGAAAACCTGCTTCAAGCCTTTGAAGACAAGAGGGCGCATGGTTACTGTTACCTATGTACTTCTAGGCATGATGGGAGAGTAGTTTATGAAAACAATACCTGGATAGCGTGGGCGACATCTTCGCCTAGGAGGAATTTTCACCTCAGGCTTTCGCCTAAACGCCATGTAGACAGGATAACGGATTTCGACATGGCTGAGATAGAGGGGCTCGCTGACGCCCTCATTACTCTCTCTAGGGCGCTGGACGAGGTGGGCGTTGTCCCGGATAGGAACGTGTTGATATACAGTAACCCCTTCGGATACGATAGTTTCTTCCACGTCTTCGTCGACATAATACCCTTTGAAAGAATAGGGGGAATCGAGATGCTGGACTCTGTGAGGGTGGCGCGTTACTCGCCCGAGGACGTGGCCATCGAGTTGAAAAGGGCTGTTGAAGAGGTCACGAGTAGTAGCGAAGAGGAATAGAAGGCCTACTATTAATAGCAGTGACAGCTGTTAAACATAATCGGGTGTGTGGTGTTGATAATTCAACCTCTCCATTTAACGGAGATGGCGGCGAGTTTAGAAACCGTGCAAATACTCTTCATAATGAGCATAATTGCTCTCGCGTTCTCGGTCGGCCTTTTCGTGGCTCTAATATACCTGCTTACTAGGGGACAGATGCTTCAGACGGGCGGCCCGAAGAGGGAGGAAGCAGTGCTTCTTACAGTAGGGCCTAAGTTGAAGGAACTAGAGGACGCCGTTAAACAGCTGCAAACCCGCATCGAGGAGGAGGGAAAGAGCAACGCGGGCCTCTCGGCTGTTGAAGAAAGACTCGGAGATCTCGAGAAAAAGCTTTCAGCTCTTGAAACAAGGTACGGGGGCCTCTCTGCACAGGCTTCAAAAATCGTAGCCTCCATCTCTGATCTGGAGAAGAGGGTTAAAACCCTGGAGACCCGGGTAAACTATGTCATTAGGACGGGTAAAGCCGTACCTGTGCAGCAGCCGCTCTTTCAGCCGCCTAAGAGGAAAGAGGCGCCGCAGATAAGGGAGTTAAAGAGCTTGGAGGACTTGAAGCTCTACGTGCCTAATATACGGTATGCCGCGCTCATGACCTCTCAGGGATATATCGTGGAGAAGTATGGTAGCATAAGTGATGATTTGCCTAAACTACTGGAAGTGGCGAAGATCAGTGAGAAGTTTACTAATTCTAGGGAGATAAACATTTTGAGAAGCGATGCGCGGATAGCGGTTTTCCACGTAGGCAAGAGCGAGGATCTCGACGTGTATGGGATTATAGCGTTCCCGAGCGATGTCTCAGAGGACGTCATAAAATCTGTTGAAGAGGCTCTCACAGCGTACTATAATAGGAAATATTCCCTGTAAATTATATTATCTTGAGAGCTCTACCATGTGGAAATGTTTTTTTCTCCACGGATTCCACAAATACCTATATGAAGAACCTTTTCGGGGGGAACATGGGGGTGATTTATGGCGGAGAAAAACGTTGAGGAAATACTGAGTAAGATAGTAAACGACTCCATGGGTATGATAAACATCATAACCTTCGCGTGGCGTGACGGAATACCAGTGGCCTTCCAGGCCCCCTCCCCCGCCGAGGCAGAATTTATGACAGTGGCCTCGGCCGCCGCTTTAGGCTCGCTCGACTCGCTTAGCGACGTTATAGGTAGTAAGCTCAAGCGTATAGACGTAGAGTTTGAGAATGGGGAGCATGTAGTGATATCCGTTCTCAACGGGTCTTTTATAGCTGTTCATACAACTCCTAGGCCAAATCTCGGACTAATACATTTAATACTCAGAAAGTATGAACATTTAATCAAGAAGATCTCCGGTGTAGGGCATGTTAACCCGAAAGAAGTATCTAAAGATCTTGGTTAGCGGCCCCTATGCGAGCGGTAAAACCACATTTGTGAAGACTCTGTGCGGGAAAATACTGACTACGGAGGCCCGCGTCTCGACGCCGGGTGAGGCAAAGATAAAGAAAACCACTACGGTGGCCTTTGACTACGGTAAGACGAGTGTCGACGGGGTACCGGTGTATCTCTTCGGCACGCCTGGGCAAACGAGGTTCCAGTTTATGTGGAAGATCCTAGCTTACGGCATACACGGCTATATTTACATGGTTGATACGAGCTCTGTTCAGGAGGTTCTAAGGGCTAGGGCTCTTTACAGTTACATGAAAAGTATAGGTGATTACCCGCACATTATAGCTGCCAACAAGCAGGATATTGAGCATGCAGTTCCACCGCAGACTGTTGCGCGGCTCTTCAACGTCCCGCCCCACTACGTTGTTCCCCTAATCGCGTTGAGGAAGGACTCCGCGGCTAGCGTCCTGAAATACGCCGTGAAGATTATAAAGCGTAGCCAGGAGGCCGAGCTTGAAAAACAGGCTTTAAAAGCGAGTGACTAGGGTGCAGTGGACAAGCCTACTAGTGTTATCGTCGCGTTTACGTTCCACGGCCCCCACATGGTTATTTTGAGGAGGCTGGAGTTCTCAAAGCCTTTTAGAATATACGGGCTTATCGCGCGGCCGACTGGTTTATCATTCATGTATACCTCGCTTATGGCGCCGCTAGATATTGAGAGTGTGACCTCGGAGTCACCGCTTAGCGGCACGGCTATCCGTGTTCCGTTGACTTTTTCTCCCGTGGGTGCGTATTCGAATATTGCGCTTACAGGGTTCTCCGTGTGTATGCTTAGTACTATGCTGCCGTCCTCTATTTTATAGGGTAGAGCTACCCAGAGGACTGTGAATGTGTCGTTACTGTAGAGCTTTATTGTGCAGCCGTTTACCTCGTAGACCGCGGTTTTGTTTACAGCCATTACTTTGAGGGTGCAGTTAATTTTTCCAACGTTTTTCTCTAGGGATGAATTATTGGGGGGTTTTGCGGCCTTGTTGGCAGCTGTCTGGGTATAATAGTAGATTGCTGTTATCGCTGTTGCCGCTACTAACAGGGCGACCAGCAATATTGTGGTCAAGGGGGTAATCTTCATCAGTAAAAATGTCTCCGATTAACAGATATTATCTTTCACCCACCAGCTTTATCCTGGATGCTATAATGCCGGTAAAACCGTATAAGAGGGGCTTTAGAGCCTTAGGCGTAGCGGAGTGTTTTAAGAAGCGCCACGCGTGGTCGGTTGTCGCGGGTGTAGTGGTTAGGCGTGATCTCCTAGTAGATGGAGTGTATGTGGCTAGGGTGAGGGTGGGCGGACTTGACGCTACTGAGAGAATCGTCGGGATGATACTCAAAAGCGGTAGGAAGGACATAAACGTTGTATTATTGAATGGCTGCGTTATCTCGTGGTTCAACATAGTTGACCCCAACCTAGTGTTTTCCGAGACAGGTATACCTGTGGTATGTGTAACATATGAAGAGTCAGAAGGCTTGGAGCAGTACATCCGGGAGTACTTCCCGGGCGACGAGGAGAGGCTCAGGGCCTACAAAAGGCTTGGAAAGAGACGCCGCATCTTTATCCGAAAAGCGCGCAGATACCTCTACGTCCGTGTAGCGGGTATTGGCGAGGAAGAGGCCAGGAGCGTGCTGGAGGCGTTCGCGGTCACCGGCGGTGTGCCGGAGCCTATACGTGTAGCCCGTATGATAGCCCGTAGTGTACATTCCTTCCTTGTTGAGGAGGAGCCAGGTTTTCTCGGGGCATCGACATAGTTTTTTGTAGAGGGCTGCGGTGATCTAGGTGAAGTGAGGGGAGATGATAAACCTTCCCAGGACAATTGAGTGGGTCGACGGCAAAGTCCGCCTCATAAATCAACTCCTTCTACCAGAGAGACTTGAATACATTGAGACCGAAGATTGGAGGAGAATCGCGAAGGCGATTAAAGACATGGAGATACGGGGCGCGCCGGCTATAGGCGTGGCCGCAGCCTTTGCACTAGCCCTCTACGCGTACCACGATTCTTCACCAAGTTTTGAGGGGTTCTTGGAGGGTTTAAAAAGGGCTGGGGAGGTATTAGCTTCTACGAGGCCGACTGCGGTGAACCTTTTCTGGGCTATTAGGAGGGTGCTGTCGGCCGCGGAGAAGGCCGGAGGCCTAGACGAGGCTAGGAGGGCGGTGATCGATGAAGCCCTTGCGGTTCAGAGGGAGGACGAGGAGGCTAACAGGAAGATAGGCGAGTATGGGGAGAAGCTGATAGAGGATGGAGACACGCTGATTACAGTATGTAACGCGGGGAGCTTGGCTACGAGCTACTGGGGTACTGCTACCGCCCCCATATACACCGCCTTGGAGAAGGGGAAAAGGGTACGGGTATTTGCATTGGAGACGCGTCCATATCTTCAAGGGGCAAGGCTTACCGCGTGGGAGCTTAGTAGAGCTGGCGTCGAGGTGTATGTGGTCACTGATAATAGCATCGGTATCCTTGCAGAAAAGGAGCGCATAGACCTTGCTATTGTCGGCGCCGACAGGGTTACAAGGCTAGGATATGTTGCAAATAAGATAGGCACCTATCCCCTCTCACTCGTTGCGAGGGTCCACAATATACCCTTCTATGTTGCAGCGCCGACAAGTAGCATAGACCTCGAGGCGGCCGGCCCCGAAGACTTTGAAATAGAGAAGAGAAACCCGGAGGAGGTACTGTACTGTAGAGGAAAGAGGATAGCGCCGGAGGGCGTGTCGGCACTGTATTACGCCTTCGATATAACGCCGCCACAGCTTGTCACCGGTATTATAACGGAAAATGGTGTAGCATATCCGCCTTACGAAAAAAACCTTGTGAGGATAAAATCGTTTTAAACATTAGAACACGTTTATCATTTATACCGCGTAGGAGATGCCTTCTCGCTAAAACTGTACGGAGCGAGAAGGCATGGCGCGGCCTAAAACTGTTAAACTGAAGTCCCTCGAAGACCTTATACACGTGCTTAGTGTAGCCCAGATACCCTTACTCCACCACGTTAAGGTAAATTCCAAGCACGTGTACTTTGTCCCGATAGGCGTCTTGGGGGGCGTCGAGATAGTGTATTATGTTGAGAGCAACTATCCCCTCTCGGGGCGCTTCGTCTACTACAATACCTATACCGGCGACGTCACGGTGTCGGATTATGTCACCTCCGACACGCGCGTAATGGTTGTGCCGATAGTAGAGGTCGAGAAGCATAACCTATTCCAGGAGAAGATATTCTATGAGGGCGATAGGAAGGAGCGTGAAAGCGGTAAAAACGGGCAGAGCGCGTTTGCGGTGGTGCTAGGGAGGTCCGGTAAGTCTAAGTAGACCGTGGTCTTCTGAGGCGACCGTAGTGTTAATATATTCTTGTTATTCTTAGCGCTGGGGTTCAACGCTATGGTGATGAAGGCATCGTCGCAGCCCAGGAAGATGCGGAAGAGGATGATATACCAGGCTGCTCTACACGTGAAGGCGAAGCAGCTTGTAGCGCCGCTCTCCAGCGAGCTTAGGGAAAAGTATGGTGTACGTAGGGCGCGCGTACGTAAGGGAGACAGGGTTCTCATAGTCCGTGGATCGTATAAGGGCCATGAAGGCAAGGTTGTGGGAGTAGACGTTGACAATATGAGGATATTTGTTGAAGGAGTCAACCTGAAGAAGGCTGACGGTACGGAGGTTCCTCTGCCAATACATCCCTCCAAGGTTGTTATAACGGAACTCGATCTAAGCGACCCAAGGCGTAAGGATAAATTCGCGGTAGAGAGTAGTTAAGGGTGTAGCGTATGGTGAGAAAAATCCACGGTTCACTACGCCATATAAGACGTGCAGCTACGCCGCCCTTCTGGCCCATAAAACGCAAAGGCTACGTGTGGGCGGTAAAGCCCAGGCCCGGTCCCCACTCTCTGGCTTCCTCTATTCCGTTAGCGGTTGTCGTGAGGGATCTTTTAGGCAAGGCTTCTTCTCTCTCGGAGGCCCGTAAAATAATAGCTGAAAGAAAGATTGCTGTCGACGGGCGCATAGTGACCGACTACAAGTTTCCGGTAGGTCTCATGGACGTGGTGGAGCTGATACCTGAAGAAACCGTGTTGAGGGTTGTCCCCCATCCCGTGAAGGTTATGACGCTGGTAGAGATCGATAAGGGGGAGGCCGGGTTTAAGCCTGTGAGGATTAAGCGGAAAACTACCGTAAAGGGCGGCCACATACAGCTTACATTCCACGACGGCAGGAACTACCTCGTAAGGGTGAAGGATCCGAGAAAGCCTGTTGAGGCACCGTATAGGGTTTACGACACTATTAAGCTCGCTATACCTAGGGAGGAGATACTTGATCACGTGCCCTTCGAGCCGGGCGTGCTGGCTGTTGTAGTGGACGGCGCGAACGTGGGATTTGTTGGCAGGATTAAGGCTGTCAACAGGATATTCAAGAGGCGGAATGCGCTTGTAGAGCTTGAAGGCGACGGTAAAATTGTTAGGACTATACTTGAGTACGTCTTCCCCATAGGTAGGGAAGAGCCTATGATAAAGCTTTGGGAGGGGTGAATGTGAATGGCCGGTAAATATGTTTTAGAGACAGATCATCCCATGAGGAGGGTTTTCATAGGAAAAGTTGTTGTGAACATAGGGGTTGGCGAAAGCGGCGAGAGGCTTGCTAAGGCGGCTAAGCTGCTTGAAGAACTCACGGGGCAGAAGCCTTCACTGCGCAAGGCGAAGAGGAGCGTAAAGGACTTCGGTATAAGGAAGGGGGAGAACATAGCTGCTATGGTGACTCTACGCGGCGAGAAGGCCATCGACTTCCTTAAAAGAGCTTTTGCGGCCGTGGACAATAAGATAAGTGAACGCAGCATAGATAAGCACGGGAATTTCGCCTTCGGCGTGCGGGAGCACATACTTTTACCGGGGGTGAAGTACGACCCCGAAGTTGGTATCTACGGCTTCGACGTGATCGTCGCCATGGAGAGGCCGGGTTATAGGGTTGCTAGGAGGAGGCGTAAGAAAAGTAGGGTGCCGAATAGGCACAGGGTAACCAAGGAGGAGACCATAGAGTTTCTCGAAAAAGTTTTAGGTGTCGAGGTTATTAGGGGGAGGAGGTAGCTATGGCGAAACTAAGGCCTCCGAAGAAGAGGAAGTATGGGAAGGGAGCGTTGATGTGTATGCGCTGCGGCACGCATGAAGCCGTTATCCGAGTCTACGGGTTAAACCTATGTAGGCGTTGTTTCCGCGAGGTTGCTGAGCAGATAGGGTTTAAGAAGTATAGCTAAACCCTCCCCCTGTTCTGCGGCGACCGTAGTGTTAATATATTCTTGTTATTCTTAGCGCTGGGGTTCAACGCTATGGTGATGATGGATACGCTCGCCAACGCTATGGCTACTATACTCAACAACGAGGTGCGGGGCAAAAGGGAGGCCGTGATATACCCCGCCTCTAAGCTGATAGCAGGTGTTCTAAGCGTCTTGAAGGAGAAGGGGTACATTGACGGCTTCGAGTACGTGGAAGATGGACGTGGAGGAAAATTCGTTGTAAAACTTAATGGGAGAATAAACAAGTGCGGCGTAATAAAGCCTCGTTTCCCGGTCAAAAAAGACGAGTATGAAAAATGGGAAGAGAAGTTCCTCCCCTCTAGGGAGATAGGTCTCCTCATAGTGTCGACGTCTCAGGGCATCATGGACCATGTTACTGCTAAGGAGAAGGGGGTAGGGGGCATATTGGTAGCGTACGTGTACTAAGGGGTGGTATTGATGACAGAAGCCGAGAAAAAAGTCCCGAAGAGGGCCGCGCTCGAGGCTGAGAAGGCCAGGCTGCTGAAGATAAGGGAAGTCGCCTCAAAGAAGAGGCCCAGGTTTATCCGCATGAACAGTTGGTACATTAAGAGGCTCGGCGACTCTTGGAGGAGTCCTCGTAGAAGCCTCGACAACAAGATAAGACTCCAGAGAAAGGGGTTCCCCGCCCTTGTCAAGGTGGGATACCGAGGCCCTAGGGCTGTTAGGGGGCTTCATCCCTCGGGCTTCGAGGAGGTGATAGTGCATAACGTGGAGGAGCTAGAGGCCCTCGACCCCAAGCGCCAGGCTGCGCGTATAGCCTCTACTGTGGGTAGGAGAAAGAGGGTTGAGATTATAAAGAGGGCCGAGGAGTTGGGTATACGCGTGTTAAACATAGGGGGTGAATAGTTGTGGACGCGAGGCTTGCTAGAAGACTGGCTGCGGATCTGATGGGCGTCGGAGAGAGCAGGGTGTGGATAGACCCTGACCACTTGGACGAGGTTGCAATGGCTATCTCGCGGCAGGAGATTAGGGCGCTTATAAAGGACGGGACGATCCAGAAGCATTTTCCCTCTACCCCGTCTCGTGGAAGGGCTAGGATAAGGCGGTTGAAGCGGAAGAAGGGGCGTGGAAGGGGGCCTGGTAGCCGTAAGGGGCCGAGGTTTGACGAGAAGCGCATATGGATCGCACATGTGAGGGCTCAGAGGCGCTTCATAAGGTACCTGAGAGACAAGGGGCTTATAGACAGGTCCACCTATAGGAAGCTGTACAGGTTGATTAAGGGAGGGGCGTTCAGGAACCTGTCGCACCTGAAGCTCTACCTAAAGGAGAGAGGCTTGGTGAAGGGTGAGCAGTGATGGCGAGGGGAGGCAGGTATAAACTTCCTCTAAAGAGACGCAGAGAGGGTAAAACAAACTACTATAAACGTAGGAAAATGATCCTATCTGGCAAGCCCAGACTCGTAGTTCGGGTACTTTCTAGAAGCATTATCGCACAGGTTATAAAGGCGAGGCCCGGGGGCGATGTTACAGTGGCGTCGGCTGTTTCAAAGGAGCTGGCACGCTACGGGTGGAAGGGCGGTGGTAAGAACCTCCCAGCGGCATACCTTACAGGGATGCTGGCAGCCCTAAAGGCTAAGAAGGAAGGTGTCGAGGAGGCGATACTTGACATAGGTCTACACGCCCCTACTAGGGGCGCAAGGGTCTTTGCCGCCGCTAAGGGAGCGGTGGATGCGGGGCTCCACGTCCCCCTAGGTGAGAGCGTTGTTCCGGATGATGAGAGGATCAGGGGTGAGCATATAGCCGCGTATGCGTCCCTGCTCTTCGAGCGCGATGAGGAAGAATACAGGAGGAGGTTCTCCAAGTACCTCGAAGCGGGGCTTGACCCGCGGGAGCTGCCCAGCCACTTTGAAGAGGTCAAGGAGAGGATACTGGGCGAGTTTTCATCGTAAAGGGTCGGGAAACTTTTATTTACACACCGCCTGTGTGATTGAGGGGTGGTTTAGTGTCTACTCTTGAAACATGGGTGCCTAAGACAACCGTCGGGAGGCTGGTAAAAGAAGGTAAGATCACCAGTATAGACCAAATATTTGAACAGAACCTACCCATAAAAGAGGTAGAGATAGTTGACGCGCTCCTACCTAACTTGGAGTTTGAGGTTCTCAACGTAAACTTTGTCCAGAGGCAGACGGACGCCGGAGAGGTCAGCCAATTCCAGGTGACCGTTGCTGTCGGGAATAAGGATGGATACGTCGGCGTGGGTATGGGCAAGTCTAAGCACATTAGGGTCGCCATAGAGAAGGCAGTGAGGAACGCTAAGCTTCACATAATCCCTGTGAGGAGGGGGTGCGGCAGCTGGGAGTGTCTCTGCGGGGAGCCGCACAGCCTGCCCTTCAAGGTGGAGGGTAAGAGCGGTAGCGTCAGGATAGAGCTACTGCCCGCGCCTAAGGGCGTGGGCCTCGTGGCCTCCGACGTCGCTAAGGCTGTTCTCAGGCTTGCCGGCATAAAAGATGTGTGGACGCGTAGCTACGGTGAGACACGTACTACGCACAACATGGCTAAGGCTGTTTACAACGCGTTAAAGCAGACCTACAAGTTCAAGTCTCCTGACATGTGGTGATGATGGATGGCGTTATTGGCTGTAGTTAGGATAAGAGGGGAGGCTGATCGTAAGCCTGAGGAAAGGAAGGCGCTGGAACTGCTGAGGCTCCATAAGACTAACCACGCGGTTCTAGTGGAGGATAAGCCTTCAATAAAGGGCATGTTGAAGGAGACTTTGGAGTACGTTGTCACGTACGGCGAGATAGACGCTGACACGTTGGCACAGTTAATAGAGCGTAGGGGAAGGCTGGTCGGGGGAGGCAGGATCACAGAGGAGTATCTTAAAAAAATCGGCTTCAACAGCTACGGCGAGCTCGCGCAGGCTTTAATTGAAGGCAGAGTTAAATGGGACGAACTGCCAGGTGTGAAGCCCGTTTTCAGGCTTTCTCCCCCTAGCAAGGGGTTTAAGGGCACAGTGAAGAAGCACTTCAAAGAAGGCGGCGAGCTCGGTTACCGTGGTTCTGCTATAAACGAGCTACTCAGGAAGATGATTTAACAGTTTTTGCGGTTAAAGTTTAAATTCTCCCGAACTCATTGATGACGGTAGACTGTTCCCGGTGGCCACGATGGTTGTAAGGAGGGAGAAGAAGCGGAAGTATTTCAGAGGTAGCAGGACATATGGCTGGGGCCGTGTAGCTCAGCACAGGCGCAGCGGCCGCAAGGGTGGAAGGGGCCTTGTAGGGTTCCACAAGCACAAGTGGACCTGGACCGTTAAGTATGCGCCAGACTGGTATGGCAAACACGGGTTCACGCGGCACCCCTCCATAGTACCTACGTGGAGGAACCTAAATGTGGGGTTCCTCGACGAAGTTGCTGAGAGGCTTGTTGAGGCGGGCGTCGCTTCAAAGGAGGGGGACGCCGTTAAGATAGACCTGGCGTCGCTTGGCTACAACAAGCTGACAGGCGCAGGTAAAGTCAAGAAGAAGCTTATAGTTACCGTTGCAAAGGCTACCGAGAAAGCCGTGAAAAAGATAGAGGAGGCTGGGGGCAAAGTTATCATAGCTGGTGAATAAACTTGTCGAAGGCCTATGACATCCTCGAGCCAGTATTTAGGATACTCCCCGAGATAGAAAAGCCCGCCCGTAGGCCTAGCCTAAGGGTGAGGCTTTTCTGGACAGCACTAGTGCTACTAGCCTACTTCCTTCTAAGCCAGATACCCCTCTACGGTATACCTCTGCAGTCACAGCAGGCCGTGGGCGCCCTCCTCTTTCTGCAGGTAGTACTGGCATCCAAGCGTGGAACGCTCATGGAACTCGGCATAGGCCCCATCGTGACAGCCGGTATAGTGTGGGAGCTGCTGGTGGGCAGCAAGATCGTCCAGATAGACCTCACGACGAAGGAGGGGCGCAAGCTCTTCGCAGGGGTTCAAAAACTCTTTGCAATAATATTTGCCGCGTTCGAGGCCCTAGCCTACGTCGTCGGCGGGATGTATGGGCCGCTAAACCAGACTCAGCAGATCCTTGTTTTCTCGCAGCTATTCTTCGTAAGCATCCTCGTACTCCTCATGGACGAGCTCTTGCAGAAGGGGTGGGGTATAGGAAGCGCCGTTAGCCTCTTCATCGCGGCCGGCGTGGCACAGCAGATCTTCTGGGAAATGTTCGCCCCGGTAGGCCCCCTTCAGGACGGGCTTCTCTACGGCTTCTTCCCCTCCCTCTTCTACGGTATAGGATACCTCGCCTCCACGGGCAACTCTACTTTGCTCCTCCACGCACTCGTAAGGCCCACAGGGTATCCCGACCTTATAGGCTTCCTGGCCATGCTGCTATTCCTCTTAGTGTTGACGTTCCTTGAAAGCACGAAGATACTGATACCTGTGGCGAGTATAAGGTTCGGCGGGATGAGGACAAGGATTCCGCTTAAACTGATGTACGTGTCCAACATCCCCGTAATACTGGTGGGGGCGCTCTACGCCGACATGATGATGTTTACCCAGGCTCTGTGGCCGAGGCTCAACCCGGGCAACACCAACCCCTTCTTGAATATGATCGCAATGTACAACTATACGCAGCGGGGCCCCATACCGCTCCCCGGAAGCCTTGTATACTACATGACGCCGCCTAGAACTATATGGTCGGTGCTACATGACCCGCTACGAGTGGTGGTGTACTCCATCATATTTATTGTACTAAACATAGTGTTCGCCGTAGCCTGGGTCATGACCTCAGGCATGGACCCAGAGGCTCAGGCGGAGCAGCTAGTGAAGTCGCAGCTCCAGGTACCGGGGTTCAGGAAGTCCGAGAAGGTTATTGCAAACCTTCTCAGACGCTATGTGTGGGCTCTAACGCTTTTCAGCGGCTTCCTAGTAGGCGTGATCGCGGTTGTAAGCGACATTATGGGCGCATTGGGGGGAGGTATAGGTATACTACTCATGGTGGATATACTGGTTCAGTACTACGAGTTGCTCGCTAGTGAGAGAGCTCTTGAAATGTACCCGGCTCTCGCCAGGCTGCTGGGAGAATAAGCCAGGTATATTTTTTGACACTGCCAGTATATTTTGCGAAGAGTTTTCCGTAGATGCGCTTTCGCGAAGAACAATTCTTATTAGTGAATATCATTACTACATGTAATCAGGTGAAATATTATGCCGAGAAAAGTAACTGAGAAAATAGTTGAAAGAAAGAAGCTAATATACGACTACCTGAGAAAACACGGCCCCGTCCCCACTATCGAGATAGTCCGAGACCTAGGTCTTTCCCACAGTCAAGTATTCTACGTGCTTAGGATACTTCTAAAGGAGGGAAAGGTCAAGGAGGAGCGTAGAGGCAAGATGGCCTACTGGGCGGCGGTTGAGTAAACAATTATAACCGAAGCTGATATAGCGATTCTGGGTGAAAGGCTAGATGGGCGGCCGTCAGAGGACGTCGATATTCTTCGATGTCGAGAAGAAGGCTAGGAGCCAGAAACGCGAGAAGGGTAAGAAGGGCAAGTAGTCTTGGCGGGTAGCAGTACTCCGCCTTGGCCGAGGCATCCGCGTTACTTAGCGGTGCCCTCCTCGCTCTTCAGGGAGGTTGACGAGCCGCTACGCACTTTTTATGCGGCGCTTTTAGCGAGGGCGCTCGTGGTCTATAGGGTGGAGGAGATAGTTGTGTACAAGGAAGGAGGCGTCTCCCCTCGATATTTAGTGGACGTGATGAGTTATCTCTCTGTACCCCAGTATCTTCGCAAGAAGATTTTTCCCCGGAAAAAGAGCCTAAAATATGTAGGCGTGGCACCGCCGATAGCCGCGCCCTCCCATCCCAGGAAGGGCGATGAGGCGGAGTATAGGGAAGGGCTTGTTGTGGAGAAGGAGAAGGGCTACGTGTATGTGGATGCAGGCCTAGGTTCGCCTATACGTGTTAAGGGCGGCGCCAGGGTTGGCGATCTTGTATTAATTAAGAAGCGAGGCGGGAAATGGGTGTTGGAGAATGGTAGACCCCCCTTTTATTGGAGGTACACCGTGAGCGTGGCGGAAGGCCTCGGCGATGCTATAAAAACTTTTAGGGGAAGGGGAGCCGTCATCGTAGCGACCTCTCGTAAAGGCAGAGATGTAAGAGGAGTATTCGACTTTTTCCGCAGTATACCCCTCGGGAAAGGCGTGGCCTTGCTCTTCGGGCTTTGGGCTAGGGGGCTATACGAGGTCGCCGATGATGAGGGCTTTTCTCTTGAGGAACGAGTCGATGCCGTTGTTAATTTTATTCCAGGACAGGGTGCGCGTACGGTTCGTACACTGGAGGCCGTTCACGCCTCTTTGGCTATTGTTAACGTGCTCGTCGACTGAGCGGGCACCGAGTAATTTTTAAGGCTGCAGTAAAACTTGATGCGGGTTCGAGGTGCTAGCGGATGGCTAAGGGTCATACGTCTCGCCACGGTTCAATGGCCTATTACCCTAGGAAGAGGGCGAGGAGCCCTATAGCTAGGGTGAGGAAGTGGGTTGACCCCGGACGTGAGGGTCTACTAGGCTTCGCCGGCTACAAAGTCGGCATGTTGCATGTTGTTAAAATAGAGGACAACAAGAACAGCCCCTTCTACGGCCAGGAGGTTATACGGCCAGCAACCGTCATCGAGACTCCGCCGATACTTATAGTAGGGTACAGGGCGTATAGTGGGAGCTTTTATGGTCTCCGCGCGGTCGCTGAGGTATGGATGGACGGCCTGCCGGCCGACCTGAGCAGGGTTTTTACCACGCCTAAGAAGGAGGGGTATAGTGAGGAGCAGAGGAAAAAGCTTGAGGAGGTAAAGGGCGAGATAAAGGAGCTGCGCGCAATAGTTGCCATGCAGCCGAGGCTAGCGGGGATTCACAGGAAGAAGCCGGAAGTGTTTGAGATAGGAGTGGGGGGTGATGTCGAGGCGGCGCTTAAATTCCTCGAGGAGAATCTTGGCAAGCAGATCACGGTTGACCAGGTGTTCGAGGAGGGGCAGTATATTGACGTGTTGGCGGTAACTAAGGGTAAGGGTTACCAGGGCGTCATAAAGCGTTATGGTGTACGTGAAATGCCGCGCTGGCATAAGCATAGAAAGGGTAGCCGTAGAATAGGTAGCGTGGGGCCTACGTCGGCGTCTATAATGTTCTATACCCCCTTCCCCGGACAGATGGGGTATCATCAGAGGACGGATTATAATAAACGTATACTGAAGATAGGGAACCTGATGGACGAGGAGAAGAGGAAAACGGATGACATAAACCCGAAGGGCGGCTGGCCCCACTACGGGTTGATAAGGTCCATGTACGTGTTGCTAGAGGGTAGCGTGCCCGGCCCCGCTAAGCGGCTGGTAAAGATGAGGTTCCCCGTGAGGCCCCCCGACGTCGAGAGGGAGCCTCCTAGGATAACTTATATCAGCACGCTGCCCTGGCCACAGGCATAAGGGTGAAGGCCATGAAGGTTCCGGTCTACGGTTTGGACGGGGAGAAGGTTGATGAGGTAGAGCTGCCAGCGGTCTTCGCCACCCCTGTTAGGAGGGATCTTATACGGAGAGCCGTGTTGGCGATTAGGACGTCGAGGCTACAGCCGAAGGGCACCGACCCCCTAGCGGGGCTAAGGACAACGGCTGAGAGCTGGGGTGTAGGCCACGGCGTGGCCAGGGTGGCTAGGATAAAGGGTGGCTCGAGGGCGGCTAGGGTCGTCCAGGCGGTGGGTGGCCGTAGGGCGCATCCGCCGAAGGTGGAGAAAGTTATTCGGGAGAGGATTAACAGGAAGGAGAAGAGGCTGGCGGTTGCATCGGCTCTTGCGGCCACGGCCCTACGGGACTTGGTGGCTGCGCGTGGCCATAGGGTTGGAGAAAGGGAGTTGCCTGTTGTGGTGGTCGACGAGTTCCAGGCTTTAAAGAAGACGAGGAAGGTGAAGGAGGTATTGGAGAAGCTGGGGCTCTGGGATGACGTGGAGAGAGCCAAGGAGGGGAAGCGTGTAAGAGCCGGTAGGGGCAAGATGCGTGGGCGCCGCTATAAGGTTCCTAAAAGCGTTTTGATAGTTGTAGGGGAGGATCAGGGAATAGTTAGGGCCGCTAGGAACCTTCCGGGCGTGGATGTAGCCTCCGTGGATGTTCTAAACGTTGAACATCTGGCTCCGGGCGGCGAGCCTGGACGGCTAACCCTGTACACGGTCTCGGCTTTAAAGATGATTGAGGAGAAGATGGGTGGTGAAATGTGAGTGAGGAGTATGTACATGTGATTAGGAAGCCCCATGTCACCGAGAAGACGCTAATGCTCATGGAGGAGAACAATGTTCTAGTATTCATTGTCGAAAGGAATGCTACAAAGAGTCAGATAAAGAAGGCTGTTGAGAGCATGCTTGGAGTAAAGGTTTCGAAGGTGAACACGCTGATAACGCCTAGGGGCGAGAAAAAAGCTTATGTGAAGCTTGCGCCTGAATACTCGGCTGTCGATATAGCGTCCCGGATGGGCATACTGTAGAGGTGTGAATTGAGATGGGTAAGCGGCTACTCGTCCAGCGTAGGGGGCGCGGCGGCTCTGTCTTCCGCAACCCTGGGTGGAAGCGTATAGGGCCTGCCCGTTATCCCCCGTACAACCCGGAGGAGTTCAAGAAGAAGGTAAAGGTAGGCGTTGTAAAAGAGCTTATGCATGAGCCGGGTAGAGGCCTACCGCTGGCCCGGGTAGTGTTTGAGGATGGAAGCGAGATGCTGATGATACCTCCGGAGGGCCTCGCTGTGGGGCAGAAGATATACTACGGAGCTAATGCCCCGCAGAATCTAGGCAGTATAGTGGCGATTGGAAACGTCCCTGAGGGGAGCATGGTCTTCAACGTAGAAATAAGGCCTGGGGATGGGGGCAAGCTGGCCCGTAGCAACGGGGCATACGTCACAGTGCTGGCGCACAGCGGCGGCAAGACTCTCATACAGCTCCCCTCAAAGAAGGTGAAGGAAGTTAGTAGGGACTCGCGTGTAACTATAGGCATCGCTGCCGGCGGCGGTAGAACGGAGAAACCCTTCCTTAAAGCCGGTAAGATGCACCACTGGTCCAAGGCGAAGTCGTTCAAGTACCCCACGGTGCGTGGAAAGGCTATGTCGCCGTATGCGCACCCGGCAGGCGGCGGGCACCATCCGAAGGGCTTAACACCTGCTCCGCGGAACGCGCCTCCGGGCCGTAAAGTCGGCCACATAGCGGCTAGGCGTACCGGTAGGAGAAAGGGTTAATTTTTCCATTTTTAGCCGAGAACACGGTTAAGGAGTTTTATAGTTGCCACCTCGAGTCTCGCAAGTAGGCTTCCCAGTGGACGGCCTTTCACATCGCTCATAACTATGTGTTCTATAGTCATCTTGGCGGTGTAGGGGAAGCGGCCAAAGTGTACTATGCGGTTCCACACGAGAAGCCCCCTGTTAAAGCCTAGCGAGAAAAGCGTTTTCGGGCGTTCCGTCGTAAATATGGGCTTGTGTTCTGTACCCCCTCCTTTGCCTAGGATTTTTGAAGCTATGTTTAGGGCTGCTACGCGTCCTTGCAGAATGGCTTCTTCGGCCATTTTTGACGAAAAGCCGTTGTTGTATTTATAGGCGGTTATATCGCCGGCGGCGTATACGTCTCTTAGACCTATAACTCTCATCTGGCCGTCAACCTTTAGCCACCCCCTACCAGCCCTTTCAGGCTCTTTATCGAATTCTATTCTAACAGCTCTAATACCTACAGTCCATACGACGAGGTCTGCCTCCAATCTTTCACCGCCCTCAAGTACGACCTTTTTGCCCCCTTCTACCATTGTCACGCCTTTACCCGTAACGACGTTGAGCCCCTTTTCCTCCAGGAAGAGCCTGGCTTTTTCCGAGGCTCTTCTATTGTTTAGGAAGGGGACTAGTCTCTCCATTTTCTCTATAATAGTTATGTTGCCGGGGCCCAGTTTTTCAGCTAGTTCTCCTGCCACTTCTACCCCCGTGAGGCCTCCGCCGATAACTGCCGCGCTGTTAGCCTCCCTAAGCGCTTCCGCCAACTTTATGTAGTGGCCGAGCCTCCACGCGGCGTACGTTTTATCAGCTCCAGGTATGTTGTAGAATTCCGGCCTCGCCCCAGCTGTTATTAGGAGGTAGTCGTACGCTATAGTGCTGCCGTCTTCTAGGTGTACCTTCTTATCGGCAGTAACTACTCTATAAACAGCGCCTCTTACATAGTTAAATCCCAGGCGCCTTGCTATAGTGGAAAACGGCTCCGATATATCGTCTATACTTTTCTTCCCGGAGAGGAGGTAGGGGAGTGAGGGGAGATACACGAAGCGGGGGGAAGGGTCTATAAGTACTATCTCGTGAGAGTCTGTGAGGCGTTTTTCTCGAAAGGTTTTCAGCGCACTATAACCGGCAAAACCGCCCCCCACTACGACTATTCTAGCCATCTCATGTGCGATGGCATTTTATAATCATATATACTCTTTTGAATATATGTAGTTAATAAACTATCAATATATAGTTCAACCCCATTTCCCTCTCGGGGCGATGAAGACTACGGCGGAGGCGCTACTAAAATGGCGTCACGCAGTCAGGCTGACGCCCCACGTAGAATTTATATGTGCATCCCTGATTGAATGGTGGGTGCTACTCTGTGGAAGCTGCCATAGCCAAGTTCCAGTACAGGGGCTATAGCGTCGAGGAGTTGGAAAA
This sequence comes from Thermofilaceae archaeon, assembly GCA_026986905.1. Lineage (GTDB taxonomy): Archaea > Thermoproteota > Thermoprotei > Thermofilales > Thermofilaceae > JALVKT01. The sequence continues at coordinate 1,201 of JALSNQ010000017.1, read as the reverse complement.
AATGCCCCTGGAGAAATTCATCGAGCTTGTACCTTCGCGGCAGAGGAGAAGCCTAAAGAGAGGATTCACCGAGGAGCAGAGAAAGCTTTTAGAAAAAATCCGTAAAGCTAAGAAAATGATCGCGGAGGGTAAAAAGCCGCCGATCATAAAGACGCATGTGAGAGACCTTGTCATAATACCCGAGATGCTCGGAGTCACGGTTCACGTGTATAACGGTAAGGAGTTTGTGCCCGTAGAACTGACACCCGAGAAACTCGGCCACTATCTAGGCGAGTTCTCGTTAACCACGAAGAAGGTGGAGCACGGCGAGCCAGGGCTGAAGGCTACGCGTTCATCGATGTTCGTAGCCCTCAAGTAGTAGGTGAGACGCATGCCTGAAAAGACGAAGACGTTCACCTTTCTGGTGGAGGGAGGGAAGGCTACTGCTGGGCCGCCGATAGGCCCCGCACTTGGACCCCTAGGGCTAAACGTCATGCAGGTTGTCCAGAGGATTAACCAGCTGACAAAGGACTTCGCGGGCATGAGGGTGCCTGTAAAGGTAACCGTCGATGTAGAGAAGAAGACGTTTGAAGTGGAGGTGGGGACGCCCACCACAGCGGCGCTTATAGTGAAGGAGCTTGGCGTGCAAAAGGGGGCCCAGCAGCCCGGCCACGAGACGATAGGTAACCTGAGTATAGACCAGGTGGCTAAGATTGCCCAGGTGAAAATGGCGGACATGCGTACTAAGAGTTTTAAGGCAGCTGTTAAGACTGTCCTGGGAACCGCGTTGAGCATGGGCGTTACCGTGGAGGGGAAGAGCCCCAAGGAGGTTCAAAAGGAGATCGACGCAGGCGTGTATGACGATATACTTTCGGGGTATGAAGAGGTGAGTTCCCAGTGAGCGTCTCGTCATATATTCTTCAGGAAAGCAATCTCGCGCATGCAATAGAGGAGGCCAAGAAGAAGGCGAAAAAGAGGAGGTTCCGTCAGAGCGTGGAGATGATAGTAGTTTTGAAGGACGTGGACGTGAAGCAGCCCCAGAACAGGCTTAACGTTGCCGTCCCTCTTCCGCACCCGCCGCCCGGAAAGGAGGCTAAGGTGGCGGTATTCGCCACAGGGGACTTGGCTCTTAGGGCCAAGGAGGCGGGCGCTGACGCGGTTCTAGGGAGGGAGGACGTAGAGAAACTTGGTGGAGACAAAAAAGCTGCAAAGAAGCTGGCGA
>JALSNQ010000016.1 GCA_026986905.1 Thermofilaceae archaeon | reverse complement strand
GCGGTTTTGGGCTATAGCTTATCGATCCCTCGCTGTCGAATAGTCCTTGCAGAAACTCTGCCGGGTAGATGTGGGCTACGGTCTTCCAGAGGCCTGTTTTCCAGAGTGTTCGCATGAATCCGCCGTTCTCTTTCGTATAGTAATATGTTCCGCCGTAGTACTTGTCTTCTTCCTCGTGTATCTCTAGCCTGACGCCTGTAACCTTCTCGTATGCTTTGGCGTAGTATTCTACGAAGCCCTTGTCCTTCGCCTTCAGCCCCCCGCCTGTCCGCCTGTAGTCTCCCACTAGCACGCCTGTCAGGTAGCCTAGCTCCGGCACCACCCTCACGGGCGTGACGTTGGGCCTGCTCCTACCAGTGATTCAGAATCTTTGAGTGGAAACTGCTCCTCATATCTCTTCCTACCTTACCTCCCAGTATTATTAACCCGCTGGGCGGTGGATCACTCCGAAAAACTCAACTTAATAATAGAAAATTTTGCCTAGCAAAGCATAATATTGAAACTACTATAGCAAAAGGACAGCCCCCAGTCATGTGATAGTACGTCCAAATAGTTCAGCAGAGTCAAGAATAGGGCCTCACATGTGTGACATGTTGTTTGATTTTTTAAATAGTTTGACCCGTATTTTATTGTATGTGGTGGGTTTTTTCTTAGGTTATTATTTTGTTGAAGGGGTGTGGCTGATCTATGTTGGCAGCATTTCCTTGTATTGGTTTTTGGATAGGGTTGTTGTTTTTGTAGTTGCGTTTTATCTCTTGGTTGTTAGGAGGTGGCCCCGGCGCATAATGTCTGAACAGGGAGATAGCTGGCTTGGCGTTGCCGGAGCCTGGGGCTTAGGGCCAAGTGTGTCTGTACTAGCAAGCCTTCACGCATACCCTCTTCGCCTCCGCACGACATTGTAGCGGTGTCCTTCATGGGGTATGAGGCAAAGATATGTACCTATGATTTCTACTTGTTCAGCCCAGGCCAGCGAGACATGTTCGACCCAGTTATAGTTGGCGATTTCTGCGAGTCAGTCTTTGCTGTAGCCTCAAAAAGCATGCCTGTAGAGGCGAACATGGCGGTTGAAAAGGCTTACAAGCGCGGAGACTTTATAACAGGCACAGTAGTCTGGAGAGTAACTCCTAGTAAACAAGGAGGAATAGAGTACGATAAGGTAATAAATTAAAATTAATATATAGAGTGGTGACTCGACCGATAATAAGAAGTTTATGGTCTTTCTCCAAGTTATCTTTCGTTTCTTCCTCGATTTTTAAGTGTTTTTCAACACTGCATAGGTCTTCCCAAGTATTATTTTGTTGGTTTTGCTTAGATTTTTCGTGTTTTGTATTTTTGTGGGAAGTCTCTTGTTTCCTTAGCGGTATTTTAACGGAGGGGTATTTTGTATTTTTTGTTTAAATAAAATCTTTTATAAAATATTATATTGTGGTTTACAGTGTCTGTATATACTTTGACAGGGGGTAACTTAACTATAGATTTTCCTTGCGGTAGATTCCCGGGAATGAGCGTTTTCAGGGATCGCGGCAAATTGTCCTCGAAGTACGTGCCTGAGAGGCTGCCTCACAGGGATGCGCAGCTCGCTCAGCTTAGAGAGTTTTTCAGAGATCTAGCGGAGGGGAGGCCTTACTTTAAGGTTATACAGCTGATAGGTCATGTCGGTGCAGGCAAGACGTCTTCTGTCTTGCTGTTTTCCAGGGAGGCTGCGTCGAGAATGCCGGGTGTCCGTTTCATATATGTTAACTTGAGGGCGTTAAGCGAGCCCTCGCCGTTTCTAGTATACTCTACCTTGTTGACGAAAATTGGTGGCAGATACTCTAGGAGTCTTAGTGCGGGCGAGGTCTTTCTACGGTTTGTGCGGAAGCTTCGCGGTAAGGGAAGCTATGTGATAGTTATGGATGAGGCAGACGAGTTATCGGGGTCGAGGTCTTTGAGAGGCGGCAGGATAGTATACAATCTCACCAGGCTGCCGGAGCTTGGGGCTGAAAATGTCGGCGGGGTCGTGTTCGTGTCGAGAAGGAGGGATTGGCAGAATTCGCTCGCGGCAGAAGAGCGGTCAAGTCTGGGTTCGCTCATAATATATTATCCGCGTTACTCTAGGAGCCAGATAGTGGATATACTCCGGTATAGAGCCTCTGAGGCGTTCCGGGAAGGAGCTGTCGCCGACGAGGTGCTGGAATACGTGGCTGACCTATGCGTAAATTACCTCGACTCCGACCTGAGGAAGGCTCTCGACGTGCTTCTCTACGCAGGTATAGCCGCCGACATGGACGGCTCCGGGAAGGTCGATTTTAGCCATGTCGCGAAGGCGCTTAGAAACGTGCTCGACTACCAGTTCGTCTCGGCCGACGTGTATTCCTCGTTAACGCTTCACGAGAAGATAACGTTGTACTCTGTCGTCCTCGCGCTCGAAAATAGCTCCACAGGGTATGCTGAGCTTTCAAGGGTAAAGGAGTACGCGGAGATGATATATGAGGCGTTTTCCCTGCCGAGGCCTAGAGGGGCAGGGATCGAGGTGGCTCTTCAGAAGCTCTACGATCTAGGCTTGGTGGGCATGAACGGTCCCCTCAAGCTTATAATCCCTGTAGAGCTGGACGTTGCTAGGCTAAAAAAGGAGATTTGGAGCGCCGTGGAGAATAGGCGTGCAGCGTATAGTCCTAGGAGGCGTTAACCTGTTAAACGCTGCCTCTCCTATCTCTACTGTGGCCGTTAAAGTTTTCCTCGCATGGGAGCCCGAGGAGTGGGAAATAGGGCTCTGGCGCGGGAGGCTAGAGGCGCTGGGGGCATCCATTGCCTGGCCCTCCAAGGAGCCTGAAGGCTACCGCGAGGCAGAAGTGTTGGTGATGGCTCCACCCCCTCCCTGGCTTCGGGAGGCTGTCAATGCGCGGTTTATACAGACGATAAGCGCGGGGGTTGATCCCCGTATACTCGGCTTCGCCGCGAAGAGGGGTATAAAGGTCGCATCCGCTAAGGGCTGTAACGCGGCGGCTGTTGCTGAGATGGTTTTCGCGCATATACTTGCCCTCGAGAAGAGGATTGTAGAGTTGGACTCTTCGATGAAGAGGGGTGAGTGGGTGCCGTATAGGAGATCGACGATGCTGGGGGACCTACTAGGGAAAACCATGCTAATAGTAGGTTTCGGGAATATCGGGTTAGAGGTCGCGCGGAGAGCCGAGGCTTTCGGGATTAAGGTTTTAGCCGTAGCAAGGAGGCCTGGCGTGCGTGGAAAATGGGTTGTGAGACCGGTGGACGAGCTCGAGAAGATGGTGGGACTAGCAGATTACATCGTCGTGACTTTGCCTTTAACGGAGGACACTAGGGGGCTTATAGGTAGGCGCGTGCTCTCACGGGCAAAGAAGGGGGCTATACTTGTTAACGTTGGCCGCGGCCCCGTAGTAGACGAGGATGCCCTCTCCGAGGCCTTAGATGAGGGAAGACTGCGCGCAGGCCTAGACGTTTGGTGGAGTTATCCCCCCAGCCGGGACGCCCCTTCAAGGCGTGGTTTGCACAGGCATCCAGCAGTACTTGCTACGCCCCATAAGGCCGGCTGGACACCTTTATCCAAGAAGCGCTGCGTAGAGTTTGCTGCTTCTAACGTCGCTCGCTTCCTTAGAGGAAAGCAGCCCCTCAACCTGGTGGGCGCGCAGGGGTACTGAGCGGTCTGAGGCACATTTTTTACAACCCTGTCTTATATGGCGGCGGGCTTTGGAGATGCCTTTGATACTAGTCGATGACAGAGAGAAGAGGTCACCTGTAGTAGAGGAGCTGCAGCGCCTAGGCGTAGAGTTTAAAATTGAGAGGCTGGACGTCGCGGACTACGACGTTGGTGGAGTCTACGGGGTGGAGCGGAAGACCCCGGGAGATTTTATAAACTCTATCATAGATAGGAGGCTCTTTGACCAGGCAACCTATCTGCGTGAGGCCTTCGAGGTGCCTATAATCGTCGTCGAGGGCGGTTTTTCAAGAGTCCTGAGGTATAGGAGAATAAACCCCCACGCCATCTTCGGGGCAATGGCGGCGCTCGCCGAGAACAAGATCTCTGTAATACAGACAGCCGGCCCCCGCGAGACAGCAGAACTCCTATTAGTATTGCAGAAGAGACTTGAGAAGAAGAAGAGAACCTACGTCCCACCATCTAAGAAAAGGGTTATAAAAATGAACACGAGCGTCCCCGTGGTCCAGCTGAACCTCCTCTCCTCTATACCCGGTATAAGCTTTGAAATGGCGGACAAGATACTTAGATACTTTAAAACGCCGCGTAGATTCTTCGCAGCGCCGCCCAGCGAGCTGAAGAAGGTTCCCGGTCTCGGGGAAAAGAGGGTTAAAAGGATAATAGCCGTTCTAGACACGATATATACGCCGCTCTATGCCGGCGATGAAGAGTAGCATTTATCCTCCCTCCGAGGACACATTTCTCCTAGCGGATTCGGCGCTGGAAGCTGAAACGGCGGCGGAAGTCGGCTGCGGCTCCGGGGCGGCAACGATATCCCTCGCGGAGAAGGCAGCGTACCTCGTCGCGGTGGATATACACGCGGATGCCGCGTTTGAGACGAAAAGGAGACTAAAGTCCGCGGCTCTAGACCACAAAACAGACGTAGTTGTAGCGGACATGTTATCGCCCTTTAGGGACGAGGCTTTCCATGTGGTCTACTCCAACCCGCCGTACCTCCCATGCCCCTACGAGGGGGAAGAGCTATGGTGCGGCGGAGATGAAGGAGTAGAATTCTCGACTAGGCTCTCTAGGCAGGCGTGGACGCGATTAAGAAAGCAGGGGTTTTTAGTCATTATAGCGTCTACGCTCTCAAACACAGGCAGGCTCCTCGACTCCCTCGGAAAAATGTACACTCAGGTGAAGGTTCACAGGAATATAAAGGTCGGCCTCTACGAGGAACTCATAGTGGTGGAGGCATTTAAGGGCGTGTAGACGCCTGACGATAGACGCTCTTTGTTGTTTTTGTGGGGGTTTTGCTCGTTGGGGGCTGTGTTTGGGGCTGGGGGGAGTTGGTTCGGGCTTCCCCCTGGTATGGTTGCTTTTTCGTCATCGCCTTTGTTCGCGGGGTTCGCCTATACCTGGTCTCCCGCGGTTTTCTCCGTGCTGCTGAGCGGCCCGAAGCCCTACGTCGACACCCTGGCCACGCTATACGGCCTGACGCAATCAGAGAGGGAGCACCTACTCTACTCAGTTAAGGGGAACGCCTTACTTGTGAGGCAGGGAGACCCAAGGCCGAGAAAAACAAGAACAAAGCCCCACAGCATAGCGCTATAGCAGGCATACTATACGCCCCCGACACCCTCCATAACCCGTATACTTCGAGAAAAGGGGATTAAATGCTGTAGAAATGAACATTGGGATCAGCAGATATCAAAATGAGCTCAAAGTTCTGCGGAAATATGTTTTTTAGCACCTAGACCTACACTCCAGGCGTGATCACCGGGCTGCTCTTACCCCGCAAGTACTTCGTCGTGACGGGAAAGGGGCTGAGCAGGACTTCGCCCCTCATGGCGTTCGACAACGCACTACGCTCAGCTGGGATATCCGCCCTCAACCTGGTTCCAGTGTCCTCTATATTGCCCCCCGACATCGAAGAGGAGGAGCCGCGCCGCCTCCCATACGGCTCCGTAGTATTTCTCGTGATGAGCGAAAAAAGGGCGAAGGGGCCTGCCCGTATAAGCGCCGGCATCTCCTGGGCTAGGGGGAAACCATACGGCTACGTTATAGAGATACACGACGCGGACAGCCTTTCAAACTCTCATAGAGCGCTCGACGCCATGTGGGAGGAGATAGCCGGGAGAGGGGAGTTTGAACTCGAGGAGCCGCGCTACGCGGTGGAGGAGCTGGAGGTGCCGGCCGGCTACTACGGGAGTGTTGTGGCGGCCCTTGTTTTCAGTGAGATCGAAGTAGTGGAGCCGGGGAGCCGGTAAAACATCTATATTCTCCCCTGCAGAATTATATTTGATGAGCATAACAGACCGCATTGTGGTTTACATACTTGTGAACACGGAGGTGGGAAAAGAGAACGACATTCTAGCAAAAATCCGTGGAATGGACTATGTTACCGAGGCCTATATCGTGTACGGAGAGTTCGACATTATAGCAAAACTCGAACTCCCACAGTTAGAGATGCTCGACTCCGTTGTCTCCCAGATCAGGAGTATTGAAGGCGTGACGAAGACATCCACGCTTATAACCGCCAGCAGGTAAGGCGCAGATATAATATTGTTTCCCCGAATCCCCCTATACGGGGGATGAGGAGCGCGTTGGTGCCTGAGAGATGGCGAGTGATGGGCGGCCTGACCCCCTACACGCCCAGCTGCACTAAGACTAGGTATACGCCCAGCGAAAGAAACACCGGAAGGGGCAGGGCTGGCATAAATCTCCTCTTCTTTAACATCGACAATGTCATGTAGAAGCCCGCTACAAGGGCGGTGATCGAGAAAATCCATCTAGCCGGGGAGGGTGAAGGATAAAAGTAGTATAGCGGCGACAGCATAGAGTACACGAGCACGTCCCCCATACCGAGCGTTACCGCCCCAAGCTGTACGGATGCCCCCCGAAGCGGGTTATGGGAAACGTGGCCGGGCTTGCCGTCGCTCGGTTCAAGCACGTTTTCCAGTATATATTTCAGGGGGCCGTGGAACACGGCGTATATATCATAGGCCGCCATGCCAGCCGCTATGACTACAAGGCTCCATGCAGGTAGCAGCTCGTAGAAAAGGGAGCCCGCCATGGCTCCATAGAGCATGAGGAGGGCGCTTAGAAGCTTAGGATAGCTCGGCTTAACCACCAGGTATGCTGTGACGACCGCGAGGGCTATTGAGAGTATATCCGACTGTGCCCCGCAGAATAGCATGCTCTTCTCGCAGTAAGCGGAGAAGAATATGTCGGCGATTGCGAAGAAGGAGAAGAATATTGAGAGTGAAAAGAGTAGGGGGAGCAGCTTCACTTTACCGAGCTTCACAAGGAGTATCATGAGCGCGGTTCCTGCGAGAACCATGGCTAAAAAGAAGGCGAGGTTTATCGCCGCGGCGCCGGCGCCCTCGCCCTGCGCAAACGGGCTCTCGAGGTACCTCCTTGTAAGGGAGAAATGGAAGGGGAGATCGAGGACGAGTGACAGAACGGGTACAAGCGCCACGCCAGTAATGGCGGCGAGCGCCTCGCGGTTAGCCGGCTCCACGCTATATACACCAATGGCAAGCTCCACGGCGATAAGATAAATCTTAGCGTGTATGGGGGTCAGCTACCCCAGGAGTACCGCTCACCGGGTCGCCTTGGCATGACTCTCCTCATCCCCTATCGCTTAAATGTGTGGCGTAATATATACCGTCTCGGCTGGCGAGTGGGTCGGCATGAGCACGGTGAGGCAGCGTAGACGGAGAGGCTTTGACGCAGAGAGGAGGCTAGTACACATGCTCCGGAAAAAGAGCGGCAACCATGTGTTTAGGATACCTGTGAGCGGTGTAGGCGGGCTGCCCGACGTCTTTATGGTGAACAACGTGGAGGACAGGGTGGTGGCCTTTGAAGTAAAGTCTACTATACGTGACAAGGTGAGGGTTAAGAGGAGCCAGATCGAGAAGCTTTACCGCTTCGTGGCGGCGTTTAAGAAGTATAGGAGAAGGGAGGCCGTGGTCGCCGTGTGGTTCGCCAGTAGCGGGAAATGGGTGTTCAGGAGAGTTGAGCAGCTGTTGGCCGACGACGTGGTTGTAGCGGAGGACGAGGAGAGCGACTGGAGCCCCTGAGCGTCAGTTTAAATTATCGCTTCTACAAATAACTTTCGATGACGGATAGTATAAGCAGGGTTGGGGCCCACTCCCACATAAGAGGGCTCGGCATACGGGACGGCGAGCCGCTGCCAGTAGCCGACGGGCTAGTGGGGCAAGAGGAGGCTAGAAAAGCCGCGTGGGTGGTAGTACAGCTGATCAGGAGCGGCAAAATGGCTGGCCGCGCGGTCCTCCTAGCAGGTCCTCCGGGAACCGGCAAGACCGCTTTAGCCGTGGCAATAGCGAGGGAGCTCGGCGGGGAAACCCCGTTTATGAGCCTGACGGCCAGCGAGGTCTACTCTGCAGAGCTGAAAAAGACAGAGGTTCTGATGCAGGCGATGCGCAAGGCTATCGGCGTCAGGATAAGGGAGCAGCGCTGGGTCTACGAGGGTGTCGTCGAGAAGCTCGACGTGCAGTTCGGTCGTCACCCGCTTAACCCCTGGCAGCAGGTTCCCCTTGGGGCGACCGTTGTGCTTAAGACCAAGAAGGAGGAGCGAACCCTCAAAGTAGGGTCTCAGGTCGTCGCCCAGATGCTTCAGCGCGGCGTAGAGGAGGGCGATGTCATATGGATCGACGAGGAGACGGGAAGGGTTGTGCGCGTCGGCAAGGCTAGGGGTAGGGAGGGCTACGAGGTTGTCGGGAAGTCCGATCTCGTCGACGTCCCCGATGGCCCGGTATATAAGGAGAAGGAGTTCGTGTACACGCTAACCCTACACGACCTTGACGTCATGCATGGAAGGTCGGAGAGCATATTCACGCTTCTATTTGGCGGCGCGCCGCAGAGGGAGATACCTCCAGACGTGAGGGCCAGGGTGGATAAGCTTGTTAAAAGCTGGGTTGAGGAGGGAAAGGCCGAGCTGCTGCCCGGCGTCCTCTTCATAGACGACGCTCACATGTTGGACATAGAAGTGTACAGCTTCCTCTCGAGGGCCATGGAGAGCGAGCTGGCCCCGATAATCATCCTGGCCACGAACAGGGGCTTCACGAAGATAAGGGGCACAGACGTTGTGGCCCCCCACGGCATGCCCCTCGATCTGCTCGACCGCCTGCTGATAATAAAGACCAGGCTGTACAAGCCGGAGGAGATAAGGGAGATACTGAAGATAAGGGCTGAAGAAGAGGGAGTAAAGCTTAGCGAGGACGCCCTCGAGCGTCTAGTAGAGATAGGCACAGTGAATAGTCTCCGCTACGCTGTTCAGCTGCTCACGCCCTCCCTAATAATAGCGAGGCAGAAGGGCAGGGAAGAAGTGGCTAGCGAGGACGTAGAGGAGGCCGGGAGGCTCTTCATAAGCACGAACGAGTCCGCCCGCTACCTCCAAGAGTACGAGGAAAAAATGCTAAAGTAGGCCTAGTGCTTGAGAAGCCTCGCAATATCTTTTTTCAAAGCTATAGCTGTGAGCACGAGTATCACCTGGGCGAGATCCACGTGAAGAGGGCTTTCCCCAACCGTATAGAAGAAGGGATATATTGCCACCGCGTAGCCCTTCATGACGACCTCAATGAGCGAAATATAGTGGAAGACTGTGAAGGAGGCGGCGGATCCCCCGAAGATGAGCTTGCTCCACTCCCGCTTCTCTGATAGGACAAAGCCCGCTGTAACCCAGATGATGAACGAGACTAGGGCCCCCCGCCAGGGGGGATACCATGGGAACACGTATTGAAAGGGGAACTCGCTCAGAATGTTTTCAAGCGGTACGGCGACGAATGCCGCTGAGAGAATAGCCGGCGCGAGAAAGTATATTATCTCTCCAATCCTCTCATCCTCTTCTCCCATCAGGGCATCACCCTCAGCCCGAAGATAGAGAAGGAGAACACCATGTTTAATAATAGTGTCCCAACAAAGTACGCCGAGACGAGGTATAGTAGCGTCTTAGCCTGCCCCTCACCCATCTTAGACCTCAGCAGTGCCTCCAGCATGCGCCCCCCATCTAGGGGATATATAGGCAGCATGTTTATCACAGCGACGCTCGAGGTGAACACGGCGCTCCACCACAGCAGGTTGTAGAGCACGTCGTTGTTGAACACCTGCGAGAAGTACGCCCCTATAAACCCTCTCCCCGGCAGGGAGGGGTTCTCCGCGAGCTTAACCTTCAAGTCGAGCCTGCGACCACCCCGTATAACCGTCAACGTGACAGTATCCCCTGGCCTGAATTTTGACAGAACGGCGCCGAGGTCCCCTATCGTCTTAACAGGCTCCCCGTTTATCGCGACCAGAAGGTCTCCTGGCTTAAGTACGCGTTCGCCAGGGTACCCGTGGAGGGTGCCCTCAACCCTGACGCCCACAGGGAATATGAGTGCGGGTATCAGGGCGGCTATCACGAGGAACGTCGCTATATTCGCCATGCTGCCGGCCGAGAATATGCGGGCCTTGGTTCTCAGGCCGCGGCGGGCCAGCTCCTCCTCGTCTATCTCGGCGAAGCCGCCGGGCAGTATAAGAAGTAGGAATATTCCGGTAGATTTTACTGGGACACGCTCCGCGGCGGCTACGAACGCGTGCATGAGCTCGTGTGGGGCTAAGACGAGGAAGGCCGCCACCACAAAGTAGGGCAGCGCGTCGAGGCCTATTGTCACGCCGGGAATAACCGGCGCGACGGGGCTAGCTGTGGGTGCACGCGACGCCAGGCTTAGGAGGTTTACGTGGAGAAAGTATGCGCCGTAGGCCGAAAGCAGTATGCCGACGAGTATCGAGGCGTCCCCCAGCGCTTTAAAGAGTTTTTCGTGCCTGGACCCCGTCTCCTCGATGAAGCGGTTAAGCCTCTCTGTACGAAGCATTATCGTGAGCCCGTCTAGGGAGAGACCCCACCTCTCCGCGAGCCTCGGAGCCTTCTTCACGAGAAGCCAGACGGCCGCGTAGATGGCGGCGACCCAGGCGGCTATGAGCACCTGCTCAGCGTATACTAAACTCAACACCCACACCTGTCATCTCAACACTCATTCGTCCACCTAAAATATTGCCCAGTATGTGTTCCCGAGCCTCCACGCTCACGGAGTGGAGGGGGAACACCACCTCCAGGCCCCCTTCCACCAGTTTTCTTAGGAAGCCCAGGCCATGGGCGTCCCTCATCGAGAGGCCGAGGCCGCCTATAAGGCCCCAGTACCCCTCCAGCGTATCCCCCCACGTGTACTCTAGCCCGTGCACGCTGCAGCCTGCGAAGAAGACCTTTCTGCCGCCGATGCTCACGGTAAGCCCCCTCTCACCCCAGTATCCGCTAGCCGGAGTCTCCGCGAACCCCGGTGGGAGCCTTGCTTCGCCGCCGAGGCGGGGAGGTAGGCTGTAGTGCTTAGCCACTCTCCGCTGCATGGCGGCGCCCACGTGGTGGAAGAGGGGGAGGGTCGCGTAGAAGTAGTCTACTGGGAGTTCCACGCCGAGGGCCTCCGCGTTCCTTTCGAGAAGCTTGTAGGAGTGGCCCGAGTCGATGAGCATGCTCACTTCCCCCTCCTCGCCGTAGCCCACCTCCAGGAATATGCTTAGCCCGTGGGCTGGCAACACGCCCTCCACGGCGGGCACGTCGTCTACTAGGACAACCCCCCTGATCTCCTCTATCAATGCACACATATAGCGCCCCGGGGCGCATATATCCCCTGTGCCTGTACTAGAGGAGCTCCAGAGGGACGAGAGACACGGCCTAGTATACGTCCACGTCGAGGAGCCCAGGCTCCCGGAGCCGGGCCCCAGGCTCGAGGAAGTCGTAAAAACGCCTTGGCTGAGAGAGGCGCTCAGGGCTAGGGGGATAGAAAGGCTATACAGGTTTCAGGCGGAGGCGGTTGAGACAGCTCGCCGTGGAAAAAACGTCTTCATCGTCGCTGGGACGGGGACGGGGAAGACGGAGGCCTTTCTCATCCCAATGCTCGAGGAAGCCGAAGGGAGGAGCGGTGAGGTCACAGGCCTAATAGTCTACCCCACAAAGGCGCTGGCCCGCGACCAGCTCGACAGGATAAACTTCTACTCCTCCCGCGTCTTCGGGCTCCGCGCCTCGGCATACGACGGCGACACGCCTGAGGAGGAGAGACGCAGGATATTCGAATACCCCCCAGCCGTGCTCGTCACGAACCCTGACATGATACACTACTCGCTACGCAGGAGCAGCCGCTTCAAAGACCTTGTATCAACTGCACGCTTCATAGTGCTGGACGACGCGCACGTGTATGGCGGCGTTTTCGGGGCCCACGTGCACATGATAGTTAGAAGGCTGCGCCGCTTTTTACGCGAGAACCCTGTGTTCATCGCGGCGTCCGCGACCATAGGCAATCCCCGAGAGTTCGGGGAGAAGCTGTTCTCCTCTCCCGTAGAGGTCGTAGAAGCGGGCCCCACGAGGAGGGCCAGGGTCTACCACGTGCTGCTCTCCCCGAAGAGTAGGGGCAAGAGAGCCGAGATTCTCTCGCTACTGAAGATACTCTCCAAAGAGGGGCTACGGACAGTAGTCTTCGCGGACAGCCACCGGGCCGTGGAGCTTATAGGAATAGAGGCCAAGCGCCACGGACTCCGCGTAGAGGTGCACAGGGCGGGCCTCCTACCGGAAGAGAGGAGGAGGATAGAGGAGAAACTCAGGAGGGGCGACCTGGACGCAGTAGTCGCCACGCCTACCTTGGAGCTAGGCATAGACATAGGCTCGTTGGACGCGGTGGTGATGTACGGCCTGCCGCCCACCTATTCCAAGTACCTCCAGAGGGCAGGCCGTGTAGGCAGGCGTGGAGGCGAGGCGTATGTAATCACTGTTCTCGGAAACGACCCGATAAGCGCCTACTATGAGCGCCACCCCAGAGAATACTTCTCCCAGCCGCCCGACCCGGTCTACCTCGACGCCGGCAACGAGGAGGTGTTAAAGGTTCACCTGGTAGCCATGGCCCAGGACGCCCCCTACACTCCATCTATACTGGGAGACGCGGAGCTCAGGGTTCTCTCAACGCTGGAGAGCGAGGGGCTCGTCAGGGTTAGAGGGGGCCGCGTACACCCCACCAGGAAGGGCCTCTCCTTCCTCAAGGAGCGCGAGAACATACGTGGGGTCGGAGAAATGATCGAGATACGCGTAGCAGGGGGTAGGAGGATAGGCTTCAGGGAGGCCCCCCAGGCCATAAAGGAGCTCTTCCCCGGAGCAATATATCTCCACGGAGGCAGGGTCTACCTCTCCCTTGGCATCAAGGGGCGTAGAGCCCTGGTGAAGCCCCTGCCGAGGAGCGCCCCACCGGTCACGACGAAGCCTCTCTACTACACGGTTCCAGAAGACGAGAAGCCTATAGACGCTAGGGTCGTCTACGGCGTACCAGTAGAGTATATGGAACTAAAGATAACAGACGTCGTATACGGGTACGTTGTAAAGAGCTTCCCCGGCGGCGAGACGCTGGGCCAGCACCTCCTCGACGAGGAGTTGAAGTACAGCTTCAGGACAAAGGGCATACTCCTACACTTTGCCCCTAGGCCACATTGGAGCGAGACGGGGAACGCTGAAGCCTTCCACGCGGTAGAGCACGCGCTGATATCTGCGGGGCAGATGGTTACCGGCGCGGCCCCCACGGATATGGGAGGCATAAGCTTCCCCTCGGGGCACATATACATCTACGATGCCTTCCCCGGCGGCTCCGGCGTCACAAAGCTACTCTTCCAGAGGCTGGAGGAGGCGATACGGAGGGCCTTCGACATAGTGTCCAGGTGCACCTGCCAGGACGGATGCCCACGCTGTATATACTCCCCATACTGTGGAAACAACAACCAGCTCCTCTCCAGGCGGAAGTCGGCCGCGGTGCTTGGAGACATGCTGAGTCTACGCCTCCACGGAGCGAAAACGCTGCGCGCGGGAAAGCCCATTGTCTAGACCCTATACACGTAGACGCGGTCGAAGAGCCCCCTCCGGGAGGCAACCTCCACGCCGCCTATAGGGCTAGGCCCTGAAAGGCTGCTCCACGCGTAGATCACCGTGTCTGCCGCGTCCACGGCCTCAAGAAGTATCTTGGCCGCCACGCCGCACCCCCTCCCGCACGCGTAGGAGGGATCCCCCTCAACTAGCAGAAACGGGGGGTTAACAACCGCCGCGCCGAAGCCTCCACGCAGGCAGGAAGCCCCGTCGCAGACGACTACATCTATGTAGGCGTCGACCCCGTTGCGCCTGGCGTTCACCCTAGCTGCGGCCGCGCATCTAGGTTTTATCTCAGTGCCAACCGCGTAGTGTCCAAGCCTGGCTGCAAGCAGGGCTAGGGCTCCTACGCCGCAGCCAATATCCAGTACGGCCACCTCTCTCCCCGCGAGTTCTTCGCTCAACACCTCGGCTAAGAGACTTGTAGACACGGTTAACCTTGGAGGCAGGCAGCCAGAAGGTACGTGGAGCATAAGCCCCCTAAAACTCATCTCCGCGGGATGTACGCGTAGGTAGAGTTTTAGTAGTAGAGCTGTAATCTTCAAAGGGATCCTCCTCAGGGGTGCGTAGGGCTTGCGCACAGAAATAGTTCCGGTCAAGGAAGCATTAAAACTCCCTCAGGGGTCGCCGGTCGCCGTGAGGGGATGGGTCTATAGGCGGCGTGACCTTAAAAAGAAGGCCTTCGTCGTAGTGCGCGACTCCACCGGTATAATGCAGGCCGTATTCGGGGAGGACTCGCGGGCCCTCAGCGAGGCCAGGAAGGTAACTGTAGAGTCGAGCGTAGTCGTAGAGGGCATAGTCCGCGACGACCCACGCGCGCCCGGCGGGAAAGAGATAGTCGGGACAGGCATCGAGATAATAGGCCTCGCCGAGAACTTCCCCATAAGGAGGGATGCGTCCCGGGAGTTCCTTCTAGACGTCAGGCACCTAGCCGTCAGGAGCCGCCGCCTCACCTCCATATTCAAGGTGCGCGACACAGCCTTCCAGGCGGTGCACGAGTTCTTTAGAAGCCGGGGCTTCTACGAGGTGCACTGCCCCATGTTCATCACGGCCGCCGTCGAGGGCGGGGCGACGCTCTTCGAGGTAAAATACGTTGACGGCCGCAAAGTCTACCTAACGCAGTCGTCTCAGTTCTACCTCGAATCACTAATATTCAGCCTGGAAAAGGTCTATACGGTCGCCCCCAGTTTCCGCGCAGAAAAATCCAGGACACGCCGCCATCTCACAGAGTTCTGGCACGCGGAGGCGGAGGCCGCGTGGGCGCATCTCGGCGACATGATGAAGATAGAAGAAGAACTCATAGCCCACATCACCAGGAGGGTGCTGGAGAAGAGGAGGGAGGAGCTCGAGCTACTGGGCCGCGACATAGAAGCCCTGAAAAGGGTGGAACCGCCCTTCCCCAGGATAAGCTACGACGAAGCACTGAGCATCCTAGAAGACAAGGGGGTACATGTGGAATGGGGGGAAGACCTCGGCGCAGACGAGGAGCGGGTGCTCACACAGGAGTTTGATAAGCCCTTCTTCCTATACGGGTTCCCGGAGAAAGCCAAGGCCTTCTACCATAAAAACGACCCCAAGCGGCCAGAGGTAACCCTCAGCGCCGACCTACTAGCACCAGAGGGATACGGCGAAATAATAGGCGGGGGAGAAAGGATCGAAGACAAAGACGAGCTTATAGCCAAGATAAAGAAATTCGGCCTAAACCCGGAAGACTACCAGTGGTACATAGACCTGAGGCGCTACGGCACAGTACCACATGCGGGCTTCGGCCTGGGGATGGACAGGCTCGTCATGTGGCTGACAGGGATCGACCACATCGTGGACGCGATACCCTTCCCACGTACCGTCAACAGAGTGTACCCCTAGAAAGGCCGCGTCACATAGTCCTAATATAAAAGGTGGTGGACCGGGGGGGACTTGAACCCCCGACCTCCGCCGCTCCCGAACCCCTTGTCTGCGGACCGTGCGAGGGCGGCGCTCTCCCAGCCTGAGCTACCGGCCCGGCCTTTTTATTTTTACGGTTATTAAACACGTTTTAAGGTATTTTTCGACCGATGGCTGTAGCTATGAGTGTTTTCATCTCTACACTTTTATATCTTTCTTTTATAATAGACGTTATTTTATATAAAAATTGTCATTATAATAATCAAAGATATAAGGTATCCGGTATAAACCCCCAGTTCTACGGCTACCTCGGAGGGGGAGGGGGTCAAAGCCTGCCTCAAGTCTCTACAGTTTATCATCCATGCTCCAAGTCTTCCGCCGTGCGGTTCCTCTAGGATTTTTTAAAGAGATAAAAACCCCCTGACGCCTGGATATGTGATGATACATGGCGTCTCTGATCCCACTGTCAAATGCGCCCCCGGGCGCTACGGTGAGGGTTGTACGCGTAGAGGTGAGGGGGCGGGGGGCGTATAGGCGTCTCCTCGAGCTAGGCGTATATCCCGGCGCTGTGCTGCGCGTTGTAAGCAACAGTCTAGGCCCCGTGATTGTCGAGAGGGGTGGAGCCCGCCTGGCTATAGGACGGAGGCACGCTTACCGCATCCTCGTAGAGCCTGTCGAGGTGACGGGAGGATGGAGGTAACCGTCGCGCTCGCGGGAGCCCCCAACGTAGGTAAGAGTACCTTGTTCAACATGCTTGTCGGCGAGAGGAGGCATGTCGGCAATTGGCCAGGCAAGACGGTTGAAAAATATGAGGGTGAACTGGAGCACCATGGCGTCAAGATTAGGGTTGTCGACCTGCCGGGGACGTATAGCCTGGGCGCGATAAGCGAGGAGGAGGTTATCGCCAGGGAGTACATTGTTAGGGAGAAGCCCGACGTAGTCGTTGTAGTCACTAGTGCGATAGAGCTCGAACGAACCCTCTACCTCGCCGTCCAGGTATTGGAGCTCTACGATAGAGTTGTCGTCGCGGTGAACAAGATGGACGCCGCGAGGCGTAGGGGAATACACGTCAACGTGCCCAAGCTCTCAAAGCTTCTAGGCGCGCCCGCCGTAGCCATATCGGCCATCGAGGGGGAGGGGCTCCACAGGCTCGTGGAGCTCGTACTGGACGTGGCTCAGGGGAGAATCAGGGCGTCCAGGCTGAGGCTGGACTACGATGGGCTCCCCTACTTCACGAGAAACATTGTGGAGAAGCTAGGTCAGTGCCACAGCCTCAGCGGCTACCCCCTCGAGTGGGCGGCTATGAGGCTCCTAGAGGGCGACCCCGCCTTCGAGAAGTCACTCTTAGACGAGGGATGCGGCGACGTGCTCGGAGAGATAGAGGAGGCCAGGAAGAGCGTTGAGAGGAAGCTTGGGTCGCCACCGGAGCTCATCGCGGTCAGCGCGAGATACGAGTTTATACAGAGGGTTGTCTCGGCTGTCTTGGAAAAGGCTAGCGTCGCCGAGCCGGAGCTCACGGAGACCCTCGACAACATATTCCTCCACCCCCATGTAGGGCCTCTGGCTGCGCTCTCCCTCATGCTCTTCCTACTACTGGTGATATTTTCGATAAACACGGGCTTCCCGCTGAACTTCATCTTCGACTATATGGGCATGCCCGGTGTCGCCAGCATGATAGAGGAGAACAGCCTCGCAGGGCTTCTAAGCAAGTTTTTCGACCTGCTCAGCTCTGCGACGGCGTCATGGTTAGCGGCCCTCGGCGCGCCGAGCTTCCTCATAAGCCTCGTCGCCGACGGCGTAATACCGGGAGTAGGCAGCGTGTTAAGCTTCCTACCCCTGATCTTCATGGTCTTCGTAGCCTTCAGCGTGCTCGAGGATTCGGGGCTAATGGCACGTTTCGCGGTGCTCGGACACCGCTTCGCGCACAGGATAGGGCTGACCGGAAAGGCCCTGCTGCCGCTCCTGCTGGGCATAGGCTGCAACGTTCCAGCCATAGTTGGGGCGAGGATACTCGAGAGCGACGAGGAGAAACTTCTCACGAGTCTTCTGGCGCCGCTGATACCCTGCCAGGCCAGGCTGGTAGTGATCCTGGTCTTCGTTTCAGCCTTCTTCAGCAATCCTCTCTTGCAGGCATTAATGGTGGTCTTCCTCTACCTCTACTCCGGCCTCCTAATAGTACTGCTGAGCCTCCTATTCAGGAGGATTCTCCTCAAGGGATACGAGCCGCCCGAGATTATAATAGAGCTGCCCCCCTACCATAAGCCGAGCCTAAGGGTTGTGTGGTGGTACGCCTGGGATCACACGGTGCACTTCCTTAAGAAGGCGGGTACAGTGATTCTGGCACTCTCGGTCATAATGTGGTACCTCGTAGCATATGGCCCCGGCGGCGCAGCTACCGTAGAGGAGAGCTATGCGGCAATCCTGGGCCGACTACTCGTGCCTGTAACATCCCTCATGGGACTCCCCGACTGGCGCGTCGCGTTGGCGTTCGAGGCGGGTTTCGTGGCAAAGGAGGGCCTTGTAGAAACCATCGTGCTCGCGACTGGTATAAATAACCCTGTAGCAGCCGTTAGAAGCCTTGGCTTGACGATACCACAGGTAGTCTCCTTTCTGATCGCGATGAACCTATATACCCCCTGCGTAGCTACGCTCGCTGCCTTCTACGAGGAAATAAGGAAGGCAAAATATCTCTTGTTCCTAGTACTCTACGAAATGGTTGTGGCGTTTATTTCGGCGGCAGCCGCGTACTATGCGGCCTCCTTTTTCCTTTAAAAAGGGGCTATAAAGAACGTTACATCCCAGCTTATACGCGCCGCCGGCTATGTTTAACCCGGGTATACATGGAGCTCCTCATTGGCGGCTGGAGTGAGACCAGCCTCGTAGACGTCCTGGAGCACGTCAGCTTCACCGTGTGGCTCGCCTACTGCAACTTCAGGTGCCCCTGGTGCAGCAACTCCAGGCTGGCCCGCGGCCTCGACGCCAAGCGCGTCCCCGTCGACGAGGTGGTCGAGGCCGCCGCCGACGCCGCCCCCTTCGTCGACTACTTCCACGTAACCGGCGGCGAGCCCACCCTCCAGGCGGCCGCGCTCACAGAGCTCCTCCGACGCGTCGCCCGGCGCACAGGGCTGCCGCTGAGCCTCGACACCAACGCGAGTACGCCCCGTATACTCCAGCGCCTCCTCTCCGAGGTAGAGGTAGACCACATAGCGATAGACGTGAAGGCGCCCCTAGACGACCCCGCCGGCTACGCCAGGGCCACGGGGCTGCCGCTGCGCCTGGCGGCCCGCCTGCTCCCCCTCGTCAGGGAGGGCGTGAGGCTCGCCGCCCGCCACGCCCGCTTCCTCGAGCTGCGCTCCACCATGGCGCCCGGGATACTCGACGCCGCCGGGGTCGCCAGGGTGGCCGGGAGCATCGCCGCCCTAGGACTCGAGCCCCGCGGCCGCGCCGTCTACGTGGTCCAGCAGTTCATACCCTACGAGGGCGTCCCCGAGGCCTTCAGGCAGCGCCCCGCCACGCCCCCCGAGGAGGTGTACGAGGCCGCGCGCCGCGTAGAGCTGCCCGGCTTCGAGGTATGGGCTAGAACCCTGGCCGACGGCGCTAAGAGGATAAAGTAAAAAACGACGAGGTAGCCGGAGATTTTAACCCGTATGCTTTGACGTGTGGACGTCGCGTACCAGGACGTAGGGTAGGCGTGAGGGGAGTTCTACCTCCCACCAGTAAATGTCGTAGAGGTTTTTGCCGAGCGCCTCTATGTTCCCGAGTATCCTTGGGAAGGTGTCGGCTATGCGGAACTTCTTTGCTGAGCCCGTTATCTCGCCGTTTCTTATTATTAGGATTGCGTCCCTGGTTATGGTGGAGAAGGTGCCCTCCACGTAGTTCTGCAACCTTGTATACCAGTTATTTGTCACCAGGAACCCGTTCTTCACGTCGCCTATCAGTTCTTCTAAGTCGCGGTCGCCGGCCGGGATACTCATATTCCAGGGGTGTGGGCTTAAAAGGCCCGCGTTGCCGGTGGTCTTGCCGCCCATCTTTGCGGCCGTCTTGGAGTTGTGGAGTAGAGTTTTGAAGACCCCCCTCTCTATAATGGGCTTAGAGTAGGTTTCAACGCCCTCGTCGTCGAACGACCAAGAGTTAGGCAGCTCCGGGTTACGGGGATCATCTATTATGGTGAGTTTCTCCGAGGCGACCTTATCGCCGGGCTTCTTGGAGGCGAAGATGGACATGCCCATGAGGACGCTTAGCGCGGACGCCATTCTCGTCACATAGTTGAAGAGGTTGCCAGCCACCATGGGCGAGAGCACTATGTCGTAGACACCAGGCTCCACTTCTACGGGGCTACGCGCCTCGACGGCATACCTTGCAGCGGTTTCAGCCATGTCCTCTATCTTCTTTTTATCGAGGCGGCGTGAGCCCAGGGACCACTGCCCCGAGCCCTCGCCTGCGAAGGCCCGTATATAGCTTTTAATATATGTCCCATCCTCGAAGAGCCTTGCACCCTTGCTCGTCACCAAGGCCCGTGCCGTGTAGGCCGCCTCGAACATACCAGCGAAGTAGTCTATAGGCCGCCTCTGCACGGCCTCAACTATAAGCTCCGACACGTCGGAAGGATCCTTAACCACTCCCAGAACTCTATCGTCGACCAGGTTATCCATGAAGCTTATCTCCGAGGGCTCGGGTAAGGGGGCGTAAAGCATAGACTCGGGTATCTTGTCCGCCACCCCCGAGAGCTTATCCAGTATCGCTTCAACGTCTCCCAGCGACTCCACGGAGCCGCTTGTGCCCAGTATACGGCCGTTCTTTGAGACGTAGACGCCGACCTCCCTCTCCCTCCACGACTGCACCACGCTGGGCTCGCTATTTGCGAACTTTACCATTACGGCGTCGTAGTAGTCTGCCCTTACCGCTACCTCGTCGAAGCCCTTCTCAAGCCCCCTCTTAACTATACGCTCCCCAACACCGAGCAGTTCATCCCTAATCATCACGCAATCACCCTAAGCATAATATTACGGAGCCTTACGTCCGGCCCGCCGAACCACACGGGGACCCCCTGCATTGGCTCTCCCTTCCCACACGTCCCCGCGTAGAACCTTAGGTTCCCGTCGACCGCGTCCACCGAGCTGTAGAACTTTTTCGTGGTGACTTCGAGCACGGGGTTTTTCACGAGACCCTTGAGCTCGCCGTTCTCTATGAGGTAGGCTTCGAGGCCGCCGTACCTCTGGCTCCACCTCTCGTCGTCTATGTTCCACTCCATGTAGCTCTTCATGTATACACCAAGCTTCACGTCCTCTATTAGCTCCTCAAAACTCATGTCCCCCGGCTTAAAGTACGTGTTAGCCATCCTCACGATGGGCTCGCCCCTAAACCCGTTGGCCCTTGCGGCGGCGTTACTCTTAGTCCCGAAAACGGCGGCGGTCCATCTGTTGTGGAGGAACTCGTTTATGACGCCTTCCTTGTAAAGGTACCTGGGCCTAGCGGGCACGCCCTCCTCGTCGTAGAGGTAGAAGCCGTTGCTACCCGGTATGGTTGGGTCGTCTATGACGGTTGCGTGCTCGCTGCCTATCCTGTACCCCCTCATGTCGGGCTTTATAAAGCTCTTCCCGGCCTGCGCAGCCTCTCTGCCCAATATACGGTCCGCCTCGCTGGGGTGGCCGCAGCTCTCATGTACAACTAAACCCACGATCTCGCTGCCCACAACGACGTCCACGGGCTTGTCCGTCGGCGGCTTCCTCGCCTCAAGCAGTATCTTCTCGTAAGTCTCCACGTCCCTCGGGAGGTAGTCGTGGACACCCCACTCGTCCAGCAGCTCGTAGCCTCCGCTAGCGCTGTGCGAGAACCAGCGCTGGATAGTGCCCTTAGAGGGTATAGTTACGACGACGTTGTAGCCTAGGGAGAGGCGTGGGACAAGGCTCCGCACATAGGCCCCGTCACTAGTCACGAGTACTTTTTCCTCGAAGCTTTCGGAAAGCATCGCCATCAACGCGGCGACCCTGGCCTCCCTCACGGCCCCGGAGACCTTGCTCCAAATCTCGGCCAGATAGGAGACTTTGTCTTCATCGCTGACCTCGTCGAACCCCTTCCTCTGCGCAGCCGTGTAAGAGGCCCTCCCGAGCCTTTCCTCGCTGAACCTTATGGGCTCCTTCATGAGGCTAGAGTGTCTCCTCGCATTGTCTACAGCCCTCCTTACTGCGTCCTCGACGCCCTCCCTCGTCAGGATCTCCGTCGAAGAGAAGCCTAGGGCGCCGTCCACGAGCACCCTAACGGCTATTCCTTCGTCGAAGGAGGATTGGAGGCCTAGAACCCCGCCGTTCCTGGTTATAATCGTCTTTGTGCCACGCTTGTGGTAGCGCGCCTCAACGTACTCTACGCCTAGTTCTTCTCCCTTCTTTACCGCGTGGAAGACAAGGTCTTCCATCTCCCACGTCATCTTTTGTTCATTATCACATTGCGTCTACAGAATCTTATCTTTGATGCTGGCGGCTATGCGGGGAAGAGGGGGGTTGCGGCGTGTTTGTACGCTATTATCCTTATAATGTCGCTCGCGTCCTCGAAGTCGTCCGCTGCCATCTCGAGCAAGTCGACCGCGTCTCTAAGGTCTATCGCCGTAAGAACGTCTATGTCCTCCCTCTTTACAAGCGCCCTGATCTCGTTGAGAAGCCTCGACCTTATCCTATCGACACGCCCCTCGGCGTGATCAACCTCGACGCTCAGATTCACCGCGTAGAGCGGAGACGTCTTGAGGGCGTGGAGGTTTTCGATGAATATCTCTGCGAGTTTCACGATCTCGCTGTTCATCTCTTCCATGAGCTTCCCAACGTCTCTGAGTATGGGGCTCGGCTCTATCCTTAGGAGCCTCTCGTCGCTCTCAAGCACGGCCCCAGCTATCCTGTCAAGCTCCTCTACAAGCCTCTCAAAGTCCATCCTGTCGCCCATGGGCAGGAAGCTTGACCAGATCCTCCCCATTATCTCCCTTTTAAGCTGGTCGCCAGCTCTCTCGAGATCCTTTATCCTAGCCATGTGCTCCTCGGCCTCCTCTATCCTCCCCGAGAAGACCGCCCTGATGAGGTCGCCCTGAGCCTCCATCACGTCCCTCATCACCTTTGCGTGCTGCACCACAAGGTCGAAGAAGGGCCACGCGGGCCTAGTCTCCCTAAACGTCAGGGAGAAGGATGCTGCCGTCAAGGCGAGCAGCGCGCCTATATATATGAAGGGTGCGGCCACGTCTCTCCCCGAGGACAACAGCAGGCCCGTGAGAAGCGCCCCCGAGGCGTAGCCCGAGTCGCGGACACCGCGGTAGACGCCCACAGCTATATCCTTAACCTTTAGGGGGGCCACGTCGACGACAGGCGCCGGGAGGACGGGGTAATACATCGCGTAGCTGACTCCCATTATAAGCGACAGGAGTAGGAACTGGTGAAACCCCCACATGGAGGGGAACAGTATGACGGCCCCCGCATTGAGGAGCAACCCCAACGTGGCCAGCAGCCGCCTACCAATCCTGTCCGATAGCTCGGACCACAGGGGCATCATTAAGGCCCAGACCACTATCATCGAGGACTGTATCAGTCCTATCTCCACCGAGCCCACCGAGCGCGTTAGCAGAAGCAGCGGTATGAGGGCCCAAACCAGCGTGTCTCCGATCTTAGCGACGTGCGCGGCGGCCATGGCGGCGACTATACTAGGGTTCCTCAGGAGACTCCCGAGGGCAACGCTGGCCTCGACGTCTGCCTCGTACCGGTAGCGTTTCTCCTCCAGCACAAGCTCTTTGGTCTCGCTGAGCGCCAGGGTGGCCGCCAGGGCCGCCGCCGCGGCGGCGGCCGCGTATGTGAAGCCGGACATGGGGCCGTAGAGTTGCCAGAAGAGGCCTCCCAGGAACGCGCCGGCGCCGTAGCCCATGTAGGCGAATCCCTCCATGAAGCCGAAGCTCCGGGACGAGGCCTGGGAGCCGAGCACGTCTGTCAGCGCGACCGCCGCGCTCGCGAACACTATGCCCTCCCCCATTCCCACTAGTGTGTTCCCTAGTACGAAGCTCAGAGGCGGGGGCAAGGAGAGTATCGTCGACACGCCTAGGAGGTATACTGCCGCTCCCAGCACGAATACTGCTCGCCTGCCCCGCTTGTGTGCGAGTAGGCCGGCCACGACGTCGGCGGTTGCCTTGAATATGCCGAAGCTCATTATCGGCAGTATCAGTAGGAAGCCGCCGTAGCCCCTGAGCACGCTTGAGAGCACGGTTCTCTGGACTCCAGTGGCGCTGCCCACCAGCGCCTCCGCGGATAATATAAGTATGACGAGGAGCCTCCTGTTCAAGGCCTGCACCGTTGCCTAGTTAGGTCTCTGATATTCTGGGGCTACGGATATTTTTTATTATTAGATGTTTTAGTAGTAAGGTAGAGTATATCTACACGCCGCTGGTTGGCGGAGAGGGGGGCGATGAAGCCTGTGACAGGTGATGTCGAGCTTTCGAGGGACGAGCTGAAGGTTCTCACGGCTCTTACAAGTTCCCCCTCTCTCTCGGAAGCGGCCAGGCGGACGGGTTTTTCGAGAAAGTATGTTAGAGATGTAGCTAGGCGGCTCAACGAGCTTGGGATACTAGTCTTCTTCCCAGATCTCCCTAAGATAGGCTTGTCGCTGATATTCATCCTCTCCGAGGGGGAGATGTTCTCTTTCGTGAAGAAGATACCCCACTTTTTCCTCCATCTCAAGTCTAGGGGTAGCGGTTTCCTCTACGTAGCGTTGGCGGATAAGAGGTCACTGCCCGAGTTTTCCAGGAAAGCGTTCAGCGGCGGGGGCAAGTTCTATACCTTGGGGGAGGTAAGGGGGTGGAACACGGCGTTCATAGACTTCCTCGCGGAGCGCGACGGGCTAGGGGAGACATTCACGGTAAACGAGGTGGCGAGCATATTCATAGAGTATCTGCTCGAGAGATTTGACGGGAGAGATTCTCTTAAAAGGTTCCTAGCTTCCCTGAAGGTACGGGATAGGCAGGGAGGCGCGGGCAGCGACGTGTACTATGTGGACATGGACGAGTACGACGTGACTATACTGGACTCCAAGCTCGCCGACGCCTTTGTGAGTATAAGTAGTATAGCTAAGCGCCACGGCCTTTACAGGCAGGTTCTACACTACCACTACGTGAACCACGTCCTCCCCATCTGGAAATACAACATTGTTATGTGGAAGGGTGTGGGAAAACGGTTTGAGCCGAGGCTCCTCATCTACGATGGAGAAGACGTCGACGTCGTAGAGGAGTTCTACAGGACGATGTACCCCACGGTATTCACGGCGCGGCCTATAAACCAGCGCGACAGCCTAGTGGTGCTAACCTATCTACCTCCTGACAGGGAGGAGGCTCTTGGCAAGCTTTCCAAGCGCTTCTCGCTTAGATTCGCGAAGAGGTTCGAGGAGGAACTTATACTCAGCTACTATGCGAGCAGGCCGTTCTCTAGGATATACACGGAGAGCGGGTGGAGGAGCATCTACGAGGACTACCTGGAAGCTACCGGGATGTAAGGGGTGCTCGGGCAGCTTACCCTCCGCTCACTCATCGCTCAGCCATCGGCTCTTCACGGCACCCCATAAAATCTGGACGGCAATGTATATAAGAGGGCCTCGCCCGCCCCCCATGAGGTCGAAGATGGCGTCTCTCTCCGAGCGTAACGTGGCCAGGTATCTTAGAGCGGGCTACAGCCTAGTGGGCAGGCACAGCGCAGTGGCCATCTGTAGGTGGACGCGCAGCGCGTTGAAGGGCGGGAGACTCTGCTACAAGAGATGGTATGGCGTGAGGAGCCACCGCTGCATACAGATGACGCCTGTACTCAACTTCTGCAATTTCGCCTGCAAGTTCTGCTGGAGGATGCATCTACCGGGCAGGTTCAAGCTCCCCGAGGGATGGGAGTGGGATGACCCACGCAGCATAGTAGACGGCATAATAGTTGCTCAGAGGAAGCTGTTGATAGGATTTAAGGGAAACCCCCAGGTGGACAGGGAGCGCTTCCTAGAGGCGATGTTTCCCCGCCACGTCGCTATAAGCCTGGACGGAGAGCCCACCCTCTACCCGATGCTGCCCGAGCTCATAGGGGAGGTTAAGGCTAGGAGGATGACCGCCTTCCTCGTGACCAACGGATCTGTGCCACAGAGGCTTCGGGAAATGCTGTCTAAGGGGCACGTGCCGACGAATCTATATATAAGCGTGTACGGCCCCGACGAGGAGACCTTTATGGAGGCCGCCGACCCACGCATACCGGGGGCCTGGGAGATGGTCATGGACAGCCTGGGCATGTTCGAGAGATTCGAGGAAGCCGGGTCGAGGACTATCATGAGGATCACCGCTGTGAAGGGCCTAAACATGCGCAGCCCAGAGGGGTACGCGAAGCTTGCCCTCGAGTATAGGCCCATGTTCGTCGAGTTCAAGGGCTACACCTGGGTCGGCGAAAGCCAGAAGAGGCTTCCCATATCGGCCATGCCCCGGCTCGAAGAGCTCAGGATTTTTGCCGAGAAGTTCGCCGCGGCTTCTGGGTACGCGATAAAGGAGGTGGACGATAAGAGCAGGGTTATAATGCTTGTACGCGACGAGGAGGCCTGGGAGAGGAGCCTGGAGATGGTCAGAGAGTGGAGGCGCCGGGAAGAAGAATACGACAAGAGCTGGCGTGGTAAAGTGAGGGACTTTAGACTCTCCAGAGAAGGCTTGACGATGCTTAACTACTAGCCTCACCCCTGCCCTAGAAGAATTCCAAGGTATAATTACACCCCGCAGCTGAGGAGCTTGTTGCAGGCCCCAGACGTTTTTCTCATAGGCACTGCTCACGTTGACGCCGGCGCATGGGACGATGCGGCGAGCCCCCCGGAGAGCGGGACCGCGCGGGCAGAGCTTGGTTCGCCTGTACGCTGCATGTCGCATAGAGGGGCTAGATATAATGAAATGGCTAGATCTAGATATAGTGAAATATAGCTGAGAATGTATTTTCTGGGTTAAAGCCTTAATTGTCATCCATGAATGAATGATGTGGTGATTCGTTATGGGGCTCCGTCTCTCAATGCTGTTTACACTAGCGTTCATAATAGGCGTCACCACGCTTTTCCTAGCGGCGGTTCTCAGCTACATCGGCATAACGGCCCCCCTCGTCCTCTTCACAGCGGTCCTCGCCTTTAACCTGGCCCAGTGGCTCGTCTCCCCATACATCGTCCAGGCCCTCTACGGGGTCCACGAGCTCCGCTACGAGGATGCGCCAGCGGTTTACGAAGCCCTGGAGAGGCTCGTGCGTAGAGCTGGTATCGAGAAGAAGCCCAAGCTCATGGTCGCCGAGGTTGATTACCCCAATGCATTCGCCTACGGCTCACCGCTGGCGGGAAAGAGGATCGCCGTGACCCGGGGGCTCCTACGGGTTCTCAACACGGAAGAAGTGGAGGCCGTCCTCGGCCACGAGCTGGGCCATATAGCCCACAGGGACGTCGAGCTCATGACGTTCGCCTCGGCTCTGCCGGCCCTCTTCTATATACTTGGTGAAAGCCTCTTCGGCCTAGGAGATGATAGGGAGGGCAACACGGCGCTCCTGATAGGCATAGCCAGCATGGTTATCTACTATATAATGACGCTGGCCGTGCTCCAGCTAAGCAGGCTGCGCGAGTACTACGCGGATAGGTTCAGTGTAGAGCTAGCCCCCATGCGCAGCATAGGGGCTAAGAGGCTAATGTCCGCGCTTGCAAAGATAGTCGGGGCAACTGCCGAAATGAAGGTTTCCGGGAACAGGCTCAGGGTTATGGGATTTAAGGAGCTGTTCATAGCGGATCCCGACACGGCTCTCAGAGATTACAGGGAACTTGAAGGGTACCTGGCCGCCGAGAAGATAGCGAAGCGCAGGTTGACGCTGGCAGACCGGCTGATGGAGCTGTTCTCAACGCACCCCAACATTGTGAAGAGGCTGAGGGCCCTCGAGGCCCTGGCAAGGGGGGAGGATTGAAGAGAGAGGATTTAAGGGAGGCCGCCGAGAGGATAAGGGACGCTTACAGGGCAGGCGAGCTGGTAGTAGCCCTGTGCGACTGCGAGGTATACTATAGTGGGCGGTCCTTCTCCAGGCTCGGGAGGGGCGAGCGCGTCATCATACTGAAGCCCGACGGGGCGCTCATAGTACACAGGCCTTGGGGTTATAGCCCGGTAAACTACCAGCCCCAGAGCTCCACCCTAACGGTGACCGTGGAGGAGGGAAGGATACATCTCCGGTCGACCCGGGCAAAGCCCCTCGAGGTCATGGATATCTACGTCTACAACCTGCTCGCCCTGTTCACCGGGAAGCTGAGGGACGAGGCAGAGTTCGAGATGTGGGGCAGCGAGGAGGACATAAAGCACGCCATAGCCTTGGAGCCCTCAATACTGGGGGAGAGGTTCAAGCTCGTAGACGAGGAGCACAAGATGGGCGACAGGGGGTACGCGGATCTACTTCTCGTTGACCCCAACGGCACGTACGTCGTCGTTGAAATAAAGAAGGGCGCGGCTACCAGGGAGGCCGTTAAACAGTTGAAGCGCTACGTCGACTATTATACCGCGGCGCTCGGGCACCCGGTTCGCGGCATACTAGCCGCCCCGGCGCTTGCGAAGGGCGCACGGCCGCTGCTGGAATCACTGGGCCTCGAATACAGGAGGGTTGACCTTAGAATGGTGGCGAGGATCCTTAAATCGAGGGGCGGCCTTCTCCGCTTCCTCGGCTCCTCAGATAGGGGCAGTAGTCGGTGAACTCGCAGTACCTGCACTGCCACTTCTCACTTTCGTCGAGGTGGGGCTCTGGAGGCGTGCTTGAGGATAGACTCTCGCTGAGCCTCACGGCCTTGTCCAGCAGCGAGCGTATCCTCTCCTCGTCTCTTTTAACCTCGAACGCCTTCACCTTCCCGTTGGTTTTCGACACGTAGACGATAAACCCCCTTTCCTTCCCGGAGAGCCAGAAGTAGAGCTGCATCTGATCGACGTGGTGGCTGCGCGGCTCCTTCGGTATGCCTGCGGCGGTCTTGAACTCTAGGATGATGTCCCCCATGAGCCTGTCGACGCGGCCGACTATGGTGACGCCGTTATACTCTTTTTCAAACCTCTTCTCTCCCTCTCCCAGCGGAAAATTATCCTGCATTATGTAGTGCACGTCGTCGCCTAGGAGAAGTATGATCATTTTCTCTTCCCGTATGTTCTCCCCGATGGCTCTTGCTAGCCACGCTTTAAGGGGGCACTGCGTGATTTCGGTGACGTAGACTTTGCTCGGGGGAGGGGTGCCTGTCCACTTGTTCTCCTCCCAGACCTTCCTGAAGGCGTTGTAGACCATTTTCTCTACAAGCTCCTCCGAGATATCCAGCGACGCCACGAGATATAAGCGCTCATAGGGGCTATATTGAAAGCGTTGATATAATGGCGGAAGTATGTTCAACCGTAAAAAACGTAGCAGAAAATACCCCTGCGCTACAGTTTACTTCCTTGGGAAGACCTCCTGCGGTATCCTAGATGGGCGGATCCTCTTCAAAGCCACCCCCAAGCTGTTAGCAGCCTCCAACGCGTCGCCCACGGGTCGGGGCGTTGAGCCGTAGAGCACCAGAACCGGCTTAGCGTTCACAAGCCTAGCCTTCGCCGCGATATTCTCTACGACTTCCCTTGAGGGAGGCCTAGAAGAATTATACACCTCCACGGCCCTCCGCTGGCCATGGCCCCACGCCAAAACATGTATGGGGCCGTACCTTGTAGGGTGGTTTACCCGCACGCTGAGCCCGGCTTCAAGGTACCGCGCCGCCACCACGCCTATAGGCCCGTACCTCGCTATGAGCCGCTTCTGGGAAAACCTCACTGGGCCCAGCACCATTTTTACCGCCCTCTCATCTCCTCCCCTAATAGAGCTATAAATCTCTCTCCTCCACCCTGACGCCCTCCTCCTCCACGGGTACGACGTACACCCTAGCTGCGACGTCCCCTAAAGCCTCGGCGATCCTCCGCCCCACCCCCCTCGGCGCTAAGGCCACTATGAATCCTCCGCCACCGGCGCCGGTGAGCTTTGCCCCGAAAGCGCCGTGCCGGCGCGCCGCGTATACCAGCCTCTCTATTTCATACCTCGACACGCCTATCGAGGAGAGTAGGCCGTGGTTCACGTTCATTAGCTCCCCCACCGCTTCGAACTCCCCCGCCTCCATGAGCTCAGCGGCGCGGCGTGCCAGAAGCCCGGCTGCACGGTAAATGGCGCTAAAAACCTCTGGGTGCCTCTCGGCGAGTGAGAGCACGCGCCTAACCATGGCTCCAGTGTTTCTCGGGATACCCGTGTCCGCGAGGACTAGCTCCACCGGCGAGAAGTCTATGTCGAGCCTGCGGGCCCCCTCCCCCTTAACGTAGAGTATAGCACCCCCCATTGCAGAAACAGTGTTGTCGATGCCGCTTGGCTTGCCGTGTACAACCTCCTCAGCTCTATACGCCAGCCGCGAGACCTCCTCGGCCTCCACCTCGGCGCCGGCGGCGGCGGCTACCGCAGCGACTGTGGCCACGGCAACTGCGGCCGAGCTCCCCATGCCGGCGGCCGGAGGTATCTGGGAATCTACCACTACTCTCACGCCGGTGTCAGCGTTCGCCGCTCTGAGCCCCTCCCTAGCCGCTACGGCGACTGGATAGAGGGGGCCTTCTCCTCCTCCATGGAGGGGGAAGCTTTCCCTGAGCCCGAGGTTTTTCGACTCGACGACAACCGCGTCGCCCCCAATCTCGGCCTCGACGCGTGCCCTTAGGCCCACCGCTACGGCCACCGCGGGCTCACCCCTGACAACGAAGTGCTCGCCGAAGAGTATGGTTTTTCCAGGCGCTGAGGCGACAGCCCTCAACTTTGGCCCCCGTATACCTTTGCAGCCCTACCCTATAACAAGTCTTTGCGGCGAAGACCTTATCTTTGACCGACGTAGTCCCTTTCCCAAGAACCTCCAGGGTGTGTGCATGCCAGGCAAAGTACTGAGCGTCGGCGATGCGCTGAGAAACCCTGTACGCAGGAGGATTATACGCTACCTCCTAGAGAAGCCGGGGGCCTCTATCAGGCAGCTCTCCCGGGATCTCGGCATAAGCCTCGGAAGCATATCGGGCCATATAGTCATACTGGAACGTGTAGGGCTCGTCAGGGAGGAGCGCACGGGTAACAGGCTTAGACTCTACGTTGATGAGAAATACCTTCTCCGCGGAGGCTTCGGCATGCACGCATCCCTAGAGGAGTGGGGAAAGGGTAACAATATCTATACCGCGTAGCGCTATATTCTCCCGGTGACGACTCCTGGGAGGCGGGAATCCGCGCTTCTTATACGCAGAGTACGATGAGGTTAAGAAAGGAAAAACGACGGACGTATACTTCCTCAGGACAAAGAAGATACTTGAGGGAGAGGGCCTGGCCGACACTCTCGTCCACATGGAGATGACCGTCAGCGCGCTGCCGGAGAACTATCCCTGGGCGGTCTACGCCGGTCTACGCGAGATACTTAAACTCTTCGAAGGAAGGCCCGTGACGATCCGCTCCTTCCCCGAGGGGGAGATATTCAGGCCGAGAGACGCCTCAGGGGTGAAAATACCGCTCCTCACTATAGAGGGAAGGTACGGCGACTTCCTAGAGCTCGAGACTCCGCTCCTCGGCTTCGCGGGCTCCGCTAGCGGCATAGCGACCAAGGCTGCTAGGGTGAAGCGGGCTGCAGGCGACAAGGTGGTCCTATCCTTCGGGGCGAGGAGGCAGCACCCCGCCCTAGCGCCCTTCGTAGAATACTACGCCTATATCGGAGGGGCCGACGGCGTCTCGGCGGTCGCGGGGGCCGAGCGGATAGGAATAAAGCCGACGGGAACGATGCCCCACAGCCTCATGATCATATTCAGGGCGCGCCGCGGTGACCACAGGCTTGCGTGGAAAGCCTTCGACAAGCACGTAGAGCCGGAGGTGAAGAGGATAGCACTGGTGGATACGTTCTGCGACGAGACCGAGGAGGCTGTGGAGGCGTGCAAATTGCTCGGAAAAAGGCTTTGGGGAGTTAGGCTTGATACGCCCAGCAGCAGGAGGGGCGACTTCACTGATATCATAAGGGAGGTTAGATGGAAGCTCGACGTAAACGGGTGTAGGCATGTAAAAATAGTCGTCTCCGGCGGCCTGGACGAGTACAAGATTCCCCGCCTAATCGAAGCCGGCGCCGAAGCGTTCGGTGTAGGCGCCTCGATAGCGGCTGCAAAGCCTGTAGACTACGCACTCGATATTACCGCCGTAAACATAGATGGCAGGTGGATACCCCTCTCCAAGAGGGGCAAGTTCTCCGGGAGAAAACAGGTGTATAGGTGTCCTCGCTGCCACGTAGACCTGGTTGCACCACTGGACGCGGAGCCTCCACGATGCCCGAGATGTGGAGGCGACATGAAGCCTCTCCTCGAAACATACATGGTTGACGGAAGGATAGTTAAGGAGCCCGAGCCACCAGGCGATGTGAGGCGGAGGGTTCTGGAGGGCATCTTCTCCCTGTCGGCGGAGGAATTCTTGGGATTTAAGCCTTAAAGGAAAAATTTTTGTGCCCCTGGAATGTTTTCGCCAACCGCCTGTCTAGATTATTACATAAAGATATTTATTATGACAGTGTCATACACGTGGATGGTGATAGCCTGATGCCCCTCACAACGTTTGAAGAGGAAATATACCTGAGGACCCTGACCGGGAGGCTCGTAGGCAAGGCGATCGCGGACCTAGGCGTAAACAAGCTAGCAGTTGTCGCTCAGAAGAACATAATATGCACAGCTATAGCTACCGCGACAGAGGCCACTTTCCTCACCCTCAACGGCGGCGTCACATACCACTTCCTTGTAGAGAAGGGCAACGAGGAGAAGATAGCTGAGAGGCTCAAAGAGTTTGGAGCACAAGTAGTGCTGCTACAGTTCGGCGGCGAGACCCCCATAGAGGAGACCAAGAAGATCTTCGTGAACCTCCTGAAGGCCATGGCTAAGGCTGGCGTGGGTGGAGACATAGTGGTGCACGTCAGAATATTCGCCGCCGGAGGCCTCAAGGAGGCGCTCAAGAGCAAGGCCGTCGAGAAGTACCTCGGCGAGAGGAACGTCTACGTGTACACGGTGGGCTTCGACGAGGGCAAGGTGTACGTCAACAAGGTTGAGATACCGAGCCTAAGCCTAAAGAAACTCACCGAGTACCAGGTAACGCTGGAGCACGCGGATCTACTCAACAGGAGTCTAAAGGACAGGAAGGTTACCTTCGCCTAAAGGAATTTTACCCTTTTTTATTTATTTTTTATTTTCTGGCTATTTGGAGGACTCGGGGCTCGAGATCCGCCTTCTTAAACGCCTCGACCACCTCCTCTAGGCACCTGCTACAACCGCCACACGGGCACTTGAGCAAATGGGACCTGCAGCCCCTCCTACAATCGCTTGACCCGAAGCCTT
>JALSNQ010000015.1 GCA_026986905.1 Thermofilaceae archaeon | reverse complement strand
AGTACATGAAGGCTTTGAAGGGCAGGGCCTCCCCGGTAGAGGGGGATGAGGTCTCTATTGCCGGGGCCGGCGTAATCCAGGGAGGCACGTACAAGGTCGTGAAGGCCAGTGGCAGCCTGAAGGTGCAGGGGCCTGTGAGGGCCCGGGAGTTTAGGGTGGCAGGCAGTGCAAGGGTTGAGGGAGACCTTACGGCCGACCTGGTCAAGGTGAGCGGGGCTATAAGGGTTGAGGGGTCGCTTAGGGGGGACACGGTGAAGATTTCTGGCTCCGCTAAGGTTTCCGGCGTGGTGGCCGGCGGCCTTGTCTCCGTGGCGGGTGGTTTGAAATCGGGCGGCGTTGAGGCCGGTACGGTTAAGGTCAGCGGCTCCTTCCGGGTGGACGGGGTGTTGAAGGGGGACGTTGTTTCCCTGAGCCTGAGCGATGACAGCGAGGCTGGCGAGATTACCGGCGGCACTGTTAGTGTCAGGGCTGAGAGGAAGAAGGTTATCAGTATACTTGGCTTTTCAATACATAAGATAGGTGGAAAGCCCGTGCTTTCAGTGAAG
The DNA here is from genome assembly GCA_026986905.1 of Thermofilaceae archaeon. GTDB lineage: Archaea > Thermoproteota > Thermoprotei > Thermofilales > Thermofilaceae > JALVKT01. The sequence continues at coordinate 32,355 of JALSNQ010000015.1, read as the reverse complement.
AGGATTAAGGGTGGAACCGTCAGGCTGAGGGATGTGGTTGTTGACGGCGACGTGGAGGCCGAGCAGGTGATTCTCGAGGGCAGCGCCGAGGTACGTGGGAACGTTAAGGGCGAGGTTGTGCGCCGCTAGCGGTGCACTCAGCGCTTTTTTCCAGGATTCTCTCTAGCTCGCAGATGTGGTCTATGTCCCTACCTACCACGTATACGTCTAATCCGAGGTTGGAGGCTACGCGTTCAGCTATCTCCTCGTTATCGTCGAAGAAGACGACTTCTTCCGGCGTCGCGGCGAGCCTAGTCATTATCCGCATGAGCATGGAGGTCTTGTAGGGGTGCGGCTCTATGATTGCATAGTCTATGTACTGCCAGAGGCCGAAGAGCCTCAGAAGCTCCGTCGGGGTCTGCGGGGCGTTCCAGCTTGCTATAGCTATCTTCTTCCCCCGTTCCTTGAGCAACTTGAAGAGCCTAGGCACGCACTCGTAGAGCTCGGCTACGTCGCCTGTAGAGTCGATGGCCCTGAGACCCTCCACCCTTATTGGCGGCTTCAGGCTCTGCGCGTCTTCGTGGCTCCAGAGGGTTAGGTCGAGGTCAAAGACAAATACCCTCTTCTCCAGCAGCTCGCAGCCAGGCTTGTCTACCATGATGCGCCCCACGTGCTAGTTTCTACCAGGCATCTTGGCCGCAGCCCTAGAGGTATTTTTCGGCCGCGGCCTCGGCGGAGAGTCCTTCGTGTATAACCGCCATTAGGGCCCTTACCATCGCATCCGGCTTCTCATGCTGGAAGATGTTTCTGCCGATGGCGGCCCCGGCTGCGCCCTGCCGGATCGCCTCTTCAACCATTTTCAGGGTGTCGCGGGGGCCTCCCTTCTTAGCACCCCCGAGGACGACCACGGGTACAGGGGTTGACTCGACTACTTCTCTGAAGCCCTCCGTGAAGAGCGTCTTCACGATGTCGGCCCCTATCTCGGCGGCTATCCTGGAGCCGTATGCAACGGCGTAGGCGTCGCGGCTGTTCTTGAATACCGGCGGCTTCGGAACCACCTCCGCCATCACGGGTACGCCTAGTCCATCCGCCTCTTCAACGACCTTGGCCAGCTTCTCCCACAGCTGTTGCTCGTTCACACTGCCAGGGTAAACCATTACGCTGACCGCGTCGGCGCCGCATGCGGCCGCGCGTCTAACGCTCGATATAAGGCGGTCATCGCTTTCATCGAGGCTCTTCACGGTTCCGGTGCCGTCTATCCGTGCAACGAGGAATACGTCGGCCACTTTTTCCCAGTAGCGGCTTATCATCGCAGGCGTCATCATCACGGCGTCCGGGCCGGCGGACACAATTTTTTCTAGCGTCGAGCCTAGATCCTTGATCCCCTCTATGGGGCCGTGCCTTCTCCCGTGGTCTAGGGCTACTATAAGGGCTTTCCCATCGCGGAAGAGCCTTCTAAGCCTAATGTTTTTCCCCGTTTCCATCAGTCTTACACCCTGGGAACACGCGGCCAGGTAGCCGCGTTATACAGAAGGCGGAGAAAGGGGAAAATATTTCCTCCTACTCTTCCACCTTCTCTACGATAACCTTCTCCCCCGAGCGGACGCGCTTCAGCCTTTCTAGGTCGCCGACTACGCGGCCGAAGACGTTTACGGGGCTTGCAGGCCTTATCTCGCCGGGGCTGCTCACCGGTGTTGGGCCGAAGAATATGCACAGCGCGTTGCCGGGTGGCCAGTAAGCGACGTCGCCTTTCTCGACGACCTCCTGGGCGTTCTCCTGCCCCAGCTCCACCGGGGTGGAGAAGTATATCTCGTCGCCCCACCTCTGCGCCCGTGACTCGAAGGGCACAGCGCTTAGGAACGCGTCCCGGGTCTTCGGGTTCTTGTCTATGAGCTCTACTATCACTTCCCCTATGCTCTCGGGGAACGTTATCTTGAGCCTGGCCACACCCCTCACCTCAGGAGCTTCTCCTCAGCGAGTTTCGCGAAGGCCGTGTAGAGCACGCCCTTGGCCGCGTGAACGGGCTCCTGCCACACCTGCCCCTCCTCAGGCTTTACCTCGAAGCCGACGGCGCCGCGGTAGCCTATCTCAAGCAGCACTTCCAGCAGCTCCTTGACGTCGTCGACGCCGTTTATCGCGCCGGGCCTGTAGAAGCCTGGGTGCCAGTCCTTAAGCGCGCCGTCGGGCATCTTCTTCGTGCAGCCTATGTGGATGTGCGCGAGGTAGTCCTTTGCGACCACTATATCCCTCGGCCGCTCGCCGAGCATGGGGCCGTGGCTCAGATCCCAGAGTAGGCCGAAGTTCTCGTGCTCCTCCCTGACCTCCTTGGCCACCTCCACGGCCTCCGTTATAGGCCCTATAAGCTGCTTCTTGTCCCAGTACCTGTCAAACGTCTCCAGTATCACGTAGACCCCGAGCTTCTCCGCATAGCCCGCCACCTCCTTTAGGCTCTTTACGAGCTGATCCTTCGCGGCCTCTCTGTCCTTGTCGCCGGGGTCGGGGCCGCTGCAGAAGGCGGCCTTCCTGATGCCCCTGGCCGCGGAGATCTTTATCTCCTCCTTTATGGCCTCGACAGCCTTCTTCCGCTCACCCTCGTCTAGAGAGCTGGGGTTGAACCCCTTCGCCAGCACTAGTGGCTGGAGGCCGCTCGCAACCTCTATGCCGGTCTCCCTGACTATGGGCTCTACGCGGCGCCACGCCTCCTCTGGCAGCACGTTGACCTCTATCACGTCGAAGAAGGGATCCCTTGCAAGCGTGGCGAAGGCCTCCCTTGCAGCGTCGGCGTCGCCCTTCATGACGGGCGGGTTGGCCATGAATGCTACTATGCTAACCTTCCACGGGAACTTCACCGTTACCTCTCCGCCGTCCTTCGAGAGGTGGACTGAGAACATGCTCCCTCTCACCCACGTGGCATATCCCTGTAACCGAATTAAACCTTTGCCGGCAAACTATTTCTTATAGAGCTAGGGCGTAGAGGATATAGCCTTCTACATGCTGAGAGGAGTGGTGCGCCGCCCTTGCTGGCCGAGGCCTTTGCAGCCTTCTATGCGCCGCTACTGCTAGGCGTGGTTTATGGAAGGATCAGACGCCCCGGAGACGCCGAGCTTACATACCTTTCGAGGCTTGTACTCTACCTTCTGTTGCCATTCCTCCTCTTCAGGTCTACGTATGCGAAGGCCTCGCAGGGCGTAACGCTTGGAGCGCTGGCGCTCCCCCTTCTAGCGGCCCTGGCCGTGGCGTGTTCCGGCGTAGCCGCACACGTTCTCTTCAGAGGCGACGTGGAGACGACGATGGCTGCGATGTACTCGAACGCGGGCTACCTGCCGTTGGCGATAGCCCTCCCCCTATGGGGTGAGCCGGGCGTGGCGGACGTGGGCTTCTACATACTTGGCAACAACACGACGTCAAACGTTGCTATACCTTTGTTGAGCAGTAGAGGCGACCTGAAGAGCGGGCTTCGCCGCCTCGCCTACTTCGCCCCGCTCTACGGCATAGCCCTTGGTACAGCGCTGGGTGCTGCGCGCACGCCCCTTCCTAGAGCCTTTATAGCTGTGACGCATTACCTAGGCGACGCCGCGCCCACTATGGCGCTGATAATACTCGGCCTCGAGTTCTCGAAACGCCTCAGGCTCGTGAGGAGGGGCGCTGAGACGTACATTCTACACGCGTTGGTCGCAATGCTGCTTGTCTGGGTGTTTAGCTTGGTGGGGGCTCTTGGGGGCCTAGAGCTCAAAGTCGCGTTACTCGAGGCCATCATGCCGAGCGCTGTCAGCAACGTTGTCCTGGCCAGGGAGTTCGGCCTCGATGCTGAAAAGGTGTCGGAGATAGTAGTCACCTCCACCCTCGTCGCCTCGGCTGTCTCCATACCGCTCTTCCTGTGGCTCATGTCGTAGCCGGGCTAGGTATCAGCGATACGCACAGCTTATCATATAAATTCCCCTTCCCAAATCAAGAGCTGATATGACGAAGTACACGCTGGCCGCCTTCATACTAGCGCTTTCAGTAACCGCCGCCTCGCTGGTCGCATTCGCCGGCAACTACACCGTGGCCTTCGAGTCGCTGGAGGGATGCAGAGCCCCGAGGGTCAGCGTGGCCAAGGCGCCGCAGGGCCCGGCTACTCTAGCGCCGAAGACGGGGGCCGGGGGATACGGCTTCTACCTGGTAGCCCCATACACGGCGTCGCTCATACTCTTCGTGGCCGGCATAATCGTAGCCGTGCGGGGACTGAGTCTCCGCCGCGCTGAGAGTGGGCGCCTGGCAAGGTACCTGGCTGCCGTGAAGAGCGCCTACTACGTAGGCCTTTCAGGGGTGCTCCTGGGCCTCTCCGTCGCCATCGCCGGCGTGGCGCGTGGGCAGGCTTCCCTCGCATTGGCCGGCCTAGCCGCCCTGATAGTGAACGCGCTGGTATACGTGAGGGCTAGAGCCGGCCTAGAAAACGCTGAGAGGCTTCTCTTTAGGAGCGGGGCATAACCTATTTACGTCAGGCCTCGTGTATCCTGCAGAGGCGCAAGATTATGATTCCAGCATATTCACCTCCGTTCACGCCGGGCTTCACCGGCCAGCTAGGGCCTACAGAGATACTAATCCTGATACTGATAGCGCTGATAATCTTTGGGCCACGCAAGCTACCGGAGCTGGCTAAGGCGGCGGGCGAGGCCGTGAGGGTGTTCAGGGAGGAGAGCAGAAAGCTCAGCGATGAGGAGACAGCCACCCTTAAAAGCATTCAGCGCGAAGTGGCGAGTAAGGAGAGTAGTGTGAGCGACGAGGACCTCAAGAAGCTCGCCAAGATACTCGGCGTCGAGGCCGAGAACAAGAGCAGGGATGAGCTCGTCCAGGAGATAGTCGAGAAGGCTAAGAAGCAGGGACTCATTTAAAAGGAGTTCCTCAATACTTCGGTATAATCACTTTTTCGGAGGAGGCTATCCGTTTTACTCTCTCCGCGCCGCCTATCTCGGAGATGAAGTCTGCAACGCTCTTGGGGACAAGCGGCTCCCAATCCCCCTCCGAGGCCATGAGCCTCCTTATGTGTGTCCCGGAGAGGTGCTCCCTCCTGTAGAGTGGGGGCTTTACCACAGGTAGTCCGCGCTCCTCGGCGAGCAGCTCGACGAATGTGTTGTTGGTGGCTACTGCCTCGAAGCGCGGAGTCCTGGTCTCTACGTGGCGTAGCCAGAGCCTGTTGTCAGGCACGTTGTCTAGGGGTATAACGTAGAGGCGGTGCCACGTATCTTCAAGGGCTCTTTTCAGCATCTCTATCCTCTCCCCGGCCGTGAAGGGGTTTTCCCACGTGTAGTTGTACTGTGCGGCGGTTACGCCCACCACTAGCTCCTCCGCCGCGTTTTCGAGGAGCCACGTTATGGCGTGAACGTGGCCCAGGTGTACGGGCTGGAATCGGCCTGGATAAAACACTCGTTTATACTTCATCGTGCTTAGCATTATCATCCGCCCATCTATATCTCCACTCAAGGGTGAGGGCTCGTGGATGTGAGGGTGATAGCTGAACGCTGCGGCGAGCCGCTAGTAATAGGGCTCGACGAGGCAGGCCGGGGCCCCATGATAGGCCCCATGGTTGTGGCCGTCGCCGGCCTGCCTAGGAGGCGCCTCCAGGCGCTGGTGGGCGTTGGCGCGCGCGACTCTAAGGCTATGACTCCGCGGAGTAGGGAGCGGGTGAGGGCCATCCTGGAAAGGATGCTCGACTTCGCAGCTGTCGGGGTTGTGGAGCCGTGGGAGATAGACGAGGCTGTGTGGGGGAGAAGGTATGGGAGCCTCAATGTTCTCGAGGCGGTGGCGATGGCCGAACTGATAAGACTGGCAGCTGATAGGTGCAGGGTGGAGGCAGCCTATGTGGACTCCCCGGATCCTGTCCCGGAGCGATTCGCGGCCAAGCTGTCCGAGGAGACTGGGGTGGTGGTTGTCGCGGAGAACGATGCGGACAAGAAATACGTTATAGTCTCGGCCGCCTCGATCCTGGCCAAGACGGAGAGGGACAGGCTTGTCGAGGCCCTCAAGGCTAGGTATGGAGATTTCGGCTCGGGCTACCCGTCTGACCCGAGGACTAGGGAGTGGGCGGCCCGTTGGCTTGAAGGGCATGGGGGCGAGCCGCCGCCGATAGCTAGGAGAAGCTGGAAGTCTTGGAGGAAGGTGGGGAGGGTTTAGCCTTTTAACCGGGGGTTCTCCTAACTAGTGGGTGGCATCCACGGGCTACTATAAGCATCCTACGGCTATAGTCGAGGAGGGCGCTGTGGTGGGGGATGGCACGAGGATATGGCACTTCGCGCATGTTAGGAGCGGGGCCAGGATAGGTGAGGGGTGTAACCTTGGTAAGGATGTGTATGTAGACGTTGGCGTGGTCATAGGTAACAGGGTTAAGATACAGAACGGCGTCTCGGTGTACAGGGGGGTTAGGCTTGAGGACGACGTCTTCGTAGGCCCCCACGTGGCTTTTACCAATGACAAGTATCCAAGGGCTTTCAACGAGGAATGGGAGGTTGTGCCCACTCTCGTAAGGGAGGGCGCGTCGATAGGCGCGAACGCCACCATAGTGTGTGGCGTAACCATAGGCCGCTACGCGATGGTGGCTGCCGGCAGCGTCGTTACAAAAGACGTGCCTGATCACGGCCTCGTGGCCGGTAACCCCGCTAGGCTTATAGGCTTTGTATGCACGTGCGGCCGGCCCCTTAGGGAGGAGGACATAGTCAGCGTCGGAGAAGAGGTCGTCTACAAGTGTAGCCGGTGCGGGAGAAAAATAGCCGTTCCTAGGAGGGACTATGAAAGAATGATTAAAGAGAGGGAGATGTTCCGCGGGTGCCGCTAGAATATGGCTTTCTCGGACGCCTTCTCGAAGACATGTATTTTCTCGAGGTTTATGTCGAACTCGAGGGTGGCACCTATCTCGTGCTCGGTTCCCGGCGGCGCGAAGGCCCTTACAATGTCGTCGCCGACCTTCAGGTGCACTAGGACGTCTCTGCCGAGCGGCTCCGTAACGTAGACTACGCCCCTGTAGGGGCCCTTGCCCACAGTTATGTCCTCCGGCCTCACGCCGAGTATGACCTCGCCGGGGGGGCCGGCCTTCCTTAAAAGCTCCGCGAGGTCTTTGGGAAGCCGTATCCTCATGCCGCTCGAGACGAGCTCTATGCTCCCGTCGACCTCCTCGACGCTCGCGTCCACGAAGTTCATGGGCGGAGCCCCTATGAAGCCGGCGACGAACACATTGGCGGGCTTGTTGTATAGCTCGTCGGGTGTCCCGTACTGCTGCAGCACCCCCTGCCGCATCACTGCTATACGGTCGGCCATGGTCATCGCCTCGACCTGGTCGTGCGTGACGTAGATCGTGGTTATGCCCAGGTCCCGCTGCAGCCTCTTGAGCTCGGCCCTCATGTAGATCCTGAGCTTTGCGTCAAGGTTGCTGAGGGGCTCGTCCATGAGGAAGAGCTGCGGCTCTTTCGCCAGCGCCCTGGCGAGGGCTACGCGCTGCTGCTGGCCGCCGCTGAGCTGGGCCGGCTTACGGTCTAGAAGGTTCTCTATCCTCAATAGTTTAGCTACCTCCCTGACCTTGCGGTCTATGTAGTCCTTCGACATGCCCTTCAGCTTCAGGGGGAAGGCTATGTTGTCGTACACGGTCATGTGGGGGTACAGCGCGTAGCTCTGGAACACCATTCCGATGTTCCTGTCCTTAGGCGGTAGGTCGTTAACCACCTGGTCGTCGAAGTATATGTAGCCCTTAGTGGGCTTGTATATGCCTGCGATCATCAACAAGGTGGTGGTCTTCCCGCACCCGCTGGGGCCGAGGAGCGCGACGAACTCCCCGTCCTTCACGTCTAGGTTCAGGTTGTTGACGGCTACCACCTTGCCGAACACCTTGGTCAGGTTCTCCAGCCTGACCCTAACCATCTGCTACCCCTTTTACTACGGGTTATTCATTCGACTTAAACATTGGTGGGAACAAATAAATAGAATGTTCAGCCCCGCCACGCGTGGGTGCCGGGAAGTGTCGGAAAAACTACTCCTAGCCATAGACGTCGGCACGACCACGGCGAAGGCGGCGATCTTCGGCGAGGAAGGCGACGTGAAGGCCACGGCGACACGCGAGTACCCCACATTCTACCCTAGACCGGGGTGGGCGGAGCAGGACCCCGAGGACTGGTGGGACGCCGCGGTGGCCGTTGTCAGGGAAGCACTTGCCAGGGCTAAGATAGAGCCCGCCAGGATAGCCGGGATATGCGTCAGCAGTCAGAGGGAGACGATGGCCTTCATAGACCGCGATGGTAGGAGCCTGGGGAGGATTCCCATATGGATGGACAGGCGCAGCGCGCCCCAGGCCAAGTGGATCAGGGAGAACCTCGACCCCGGCGAGATATATAGGCGTACCGGCCTCATCGTGGACGCGACGTTCACCGCCACCAAGCTCATGTGGCTTAGAGACAACAACCCTGGCCTCCTGGAGAGAGCGTGGAAGGGCCTGCAGCCGAAAGACTACCTGGTCTTCCGCATGACAGGGGTCGCGGCGACAGACTACTCCGCTGCCTCCCGCACGATGCTGTTTAACATACACAGGCTGGAGTGGGACGAGGAGCTCTTCGAGTGGATGGGCCTCACGGAGTACAGGAGACTGATGCCGGAGGCCTATCCCAGCAGAGAAGTGGTCGGCCACGTGACAGAGGAGGCCGCACAGAGGCTCGGCGTCCCAGCGGGGACCCCGGTGGCTGCAGGCATGGGGGACAGGCAGGCAGAGGTGCTCGGCGCGGGCATACTGGGGCCACAGAGGCTCGAGGAGAGCACGGGGACTGGGAGCACGACGGCGACCCACGTGGACAGGCCGCTCCTCGACCCTAAAATGCGGTACGTGGTGACCGTGTCGGCCGTCGACGGTATGTGGACAATAGAGGCCGGCATGTCGACCGCGGGCGCCGTGCTCAGGTGGTTCCGCGACCAGTTCGCCGGGGGCGAGAAGCTTCTAGCCGATATGACGCGGCGGAGGAGTTATGAGTACCTGGACATGGAGGCCGAGTACGTGCCCCCAGGGAGTAACGGGCTAATAGTGATACCGTTCTTCTCGGGCGCCAGGGCTCCGCGCTGGAACCCGGATGCCCGCGGCGTCATATTCGGCTTAACGGTGTACCATACGAGGGCCCACGTGTTCCGTGCGTTGATGGAGGGCATCGCGTACGAGATAAGGAAGATCCTCGAGGTCCTCGAGGAACAGGGTATACGTAGTAACGAGATAGTGGTGATGGGCGGCGGCGGGAAGACGCCTACATGGGCCCGCATAAAGGCCGACGTGACGGGCAAGGAGGTCGTGCTCCCAGAGCTGCTTGACGCGGCGCTGGCAGGCGACGCGGTGGTCGCGGGCGTCGCGACGGGATTATTCGGCTTTAGAGAGGGCGCTGCCAGGTTCTTCCGCGAGAGGATGAGGATAAGGTCCGACCCCAAGAGGGTGGAGATCTACGACAAGTACTACAGGTTCTATGAAAAGCTTGTACACGCAATGGAAGAATTCTACGCGGAGGCGGCTCAGCTGCCAGAATGCGAGCCCCCAACCCCGCCCTGGGATATAGAGCGGCTACTGCACCTGCTCTTTAAGCTCGAAAAATAATCTTCATGTTTTTGGCTATTTATATAAAAAGGGGATTCGGGCTTAGGCCTGTTTTTTAGCCTCGAGTGCTTTAAGGTGCTCCTTTATGGGCTCTAGGAGCCTGAAGACCTCCATTGGCAGCACGAGCTTGGTCGACTGGGAGCTGCCGACCTTCTGGAGCGTGTCGAAGTACTGCAGCATCATGGTCTTGCTGTCAATCTTGGATGCAGCCTCGTCTATCTTGCCGAGCGCCAGCGCGAGCCCCTCAGCCCTGAGTATCGCTGCCTGTTTCTCGCCCTCCGCCCGCAGGATGGTCGCCTGCTTCTCACCCTCCGCTACCTTGATGGCGGCCTCCTTCTTGCCCTCGGCCTCCGTGACCATTGCGCGCCGCGTCCTCTCAGCGCTCATCTGCTTGATCATGGCCTCCTGGACCTCTCTAGGCGGCAGAATCTCCCTTATCTCGACCGCCGTAACCTTGACGCCCCATCTAGCGGTTACTTCGTCTAGTTTCTCCCTGAGCACCTCGTTTATGTACTCGCGCTGTGCGAGTACGTGGTCGAGGTCTATGTCCCCCACGACTGCCCTGAGGGTGGTCGTTGCGAGGCCTATTGCGGCGCCCCTAAAGTCCCTCACCTCGAGTACGCTTTTGAAGGGGTCGATGACCTTGAAGTATATCAGGAAGTCTATGTCGACTGGGGCGTTGTCCTTTGTTATACACGTCTGCCGCTCAACCTCTATGTACTGCTCCCTCAGGTCGACTACCACGCCTTTGTCTATGAATGGTATAAGGAATACTAGCCCGGGCCCGGCTACCTTGATAGCCCTGCCTAGCCTGAAGACCACTAGGCGCTGGTACTCGGGGACGATCTTTATGCTACTGTATATGATGTAGCCCAGTATCAGGAGGACTACGATTAGAGTTATTATGTCGAACATCTGCTGCACCCAGCATGAGGTTAACGCGTATATTTACGATAAAGGTTGCTTATTCCCGGCACGCTTCACTCTCAGCGTGAGACCCTCGACACCTACAACCTCCACCTCTTCTCCGGCCTCTATCTCCTCATCGCTTACGGCGCTCCAGTCCTCGCTCTCCACGTTGACTACGCCGGGCTTTCCAGGGGATATCCTAGTCTTCGCCCTGCCCCTCTTACCGACGAGCTTTTCCTCCAGGCTCTCCACGTGCATCTTCAACGCCGTAGACGCCTTCACTATAACGAAGACTAGGAAGCCGGCTATCACTATGAAGCTGACGACCAGTGGGAGAAGGTTCAAGCCGAACTCGACGTAGGGCCGCCTATAGTATTCGAATATAACCGCTAGAAATATCAGCGTTAAGCCCAGCGCGCCGAAGACCTGCAGGCCCGGCTTTTTCAGCTCCAGTATGAGCGCTGTGAGGCCCAACGCGAGCAGGGTGAATGTGAGTAGGCTTCCACCTATAATGTCCAGGGAGTAGAACGAGAGCGCCAACAGCGCAAGGCCTGTTAGGAGGAACCCGTGGTGTCCTCCTGTCTTTACGCCAAGCACGACGAGAAGGACGCCTAGAACTATGAACATGAGCGCGGTGCCCGGGTCGAAGAGAAAACTTATAAGGTCGCTCACAACCCCTCTCCTATATATCTCCGCGTGAGACCCCTTGAGCCCCAATTCTGCGAGGAGCGCGTCTAGCGTATCGGCTTCCCCGTCAGCCACTCCCCGTTTCACCATCTCCTCATAGTCTAGTGTTGTGTTGTTGTACACCATTCCTATGGCTAGGCGTTTCGCATCCCTCACGCCCCTCTTTACTAGAAGGCTTTCGACCCTCTTAGCCATGTATGATAATACTTTCTCGTCGGCCGGCCAGGAGTGGCACGCGCCCAGCACCGCCCCCTTGCCCACGTAGAGTTTCTCTGCGCTAAGCGCGACAACCGCGGCCGCGGACACCGCTTTGGAGCCGGGAGGGATCCATGCGACCGTGCGGCAGGGGCAGGAGGAGACGGTCTCCACTATCCTATCCATCGAGCGTAGATATCCACCGTAGCTGTCGACTACTAGTATAAGCGTGCCGCCCTTGGCTGCCGAAGCGGCGCGCTGAATGGTGTAGACTAGGCCTTCGTCGACTGTACCCTTGACGTAGGCTATCACCAGGGGGCCCTTTGCTGCCGGGGAGGCACGTGTTTGGGCAAGGAGGATTGAGAGGGAGACCACGAGTATGAGCGTTAAAACGGTGGCCCGCACCTCGAGACGCTGTGTTTCCGTCATCTTCTCCATCTATGTATATGATCACTTGTAGACCTTGTATATCAGTGACGCCGCGGGGGTACATTGCGTCGCTGCCTCCGTGGGTGGAAGATTGTTTGCAGAGGTATCCTTTTTTTGAACTATACATGATATATATTCCATAGTGGTATGCCGGTATAGTTTGGTAGCTGTTACGCGGTGCCTTGTTATGCCTCGTAGACGTAGAGGTGTTTCCCAGGTAGTCTCGACGGTTATTTTAGCGGGTATACTGCTCACGTTAATCGGTGTGGCCATCTTCTACGCCACGTCGCTTATAGACGCGAACAGGCAGCAGATGGAATACGAGTCTACGAAGGACATGTTCATATACACGGCTACCGCGCTCGAGCAGGTAGCTCTGGGCGCGGGGGGGTCTAGGTATATTAGGTTCAGCCTCTCATCGACGGGAATAAACTTTGTTGAGAACGCCTACGGCCCCCTAGAGGTGTATGTTAACGGCACGAGGGTTATCTACGACCGGGAGACCTCCTCCATAGTGGCTGTGGGAGGCTCCCTGGTGACCACTGTGTTCAGGGTTCTCAGGCCAGAAATAACGATAAACCCCGGTCTAGAGCTTAAGAGGCTCATCGTAGGCCCCGGGGAGCCCATGGTTGTCGTCTATGAGAACTTCAGCGGTAGGGCTAAGGTGTACCTCATGCCCACCAGGGTGAGGGTCAATTATATGGGTGTCTTCGACCTCTTAGAGGGAGGGGTGACGAAGAAGTACAATTACTTCGCTATATCCTATATCAACCTCACGATAGGCCCCGTGGGGGGCGCCGGGCATATACCGGTGATCTTCAGGAACCGCGGCATAAAAACCATGGAGTACAAGTTCAGCGGTACCGCGATAAATGTCACAGCGGTCTTGAACGGTCATCCCGAGAGCAAGGTCTTCGCAGGAGACCCCACGGCCCAGGGGACGATCGTTGTTGTGAGGATAGCCGACGTCGAGGTTAGCACGCGCGGGTGAGAGACATGGCGTCGCCTATATTCTCCCACCTGATGGGCACCCTCGCGCTCATGGGGGTCATGTTTATCATCGTGGCGGCCTTCATAGGGCTTGGCTTTCTCGTATCAATGCAGATACAGAACGTTAGGCTCGCAGAGGTCGCTGAGAGCACGGCTAAGGAGATAGTGGAGCTGGTCTCCGTCCAGACGCTCGGCGGGGGCAGTATGAGCTACATGTACCTACACGTGCCCCCCACGATTGCAAACCAGGCCTACGAGATAATTATCGACCAGGTTGCCAGCGACAAGATACTTGTAAAGGCTAAGCTGCAGCTTTATGAGCAGGTTAGGGTCGTTGTGACGCCGAATTTCGGCAAAAACCCTGTGAGGGTGGTCAACGGCACTGTGACGGTTAACGGGATAAACGTCACAAACAGGCTGCTACTGCCCACGCCGCCGCGGGTGGTGGGTGGAGAGGAGATGCCGGGGAAGCCCGTCATTGTGACCTATAGGAGCGGCGGCTACGTCTACGTGGGCTTTGGAGTGGTATACGGTGGATAGCCATGCACGCGGCGCTCGAGTACCTGGCCATAGGAGTCCTCATAGTCCTCTTCCTCATAGTAGCGTTTGAAGTAGTCAACGTGGTCACTGGCAGGCTGGAGACAGTCAAAGAGGAGCAGCTATACAACGTGGCGGAGCGAGTGATGGACAAGGTTCTGTTGACGCCCGGCGACCCGCCGGACTGGGGAACCAACCCGAACGCCACGCTCACGGACTTCGGGCTAGCGTTGAATGGAACGCGAACCCCCTACGTCGTGGATCCCGACAAGGTTATGAGGTTAGCAAACCTCACGACGCTCCCTAACCCGCTTCTAGTGAACTCCACCGAGATAGCCGGCATGCTGGGGCTCAGCGGCAAGTACGGATTCAGGCTTGAAATGAAGCCTCTCCTCTCAGTCAACGTGACGCCTCTAGCATTTTACCCGGTTCCAGGCTCCCCGGCTCCCGGTATACCGTCCGTCGTAAGGGTGCAGGTCTATAACTGGTATGACTTCGGCGTGCCAGGCGCCAACGTGACGGCTATTCTCGTGCTAGCCAAGGCCACCCCGCTGCCCGGGGGAGGCTCGAACGTCAGCTATGTGATATTCGCGAAGAGTAACGCGACCGACGCGCTCGGCTACGCGGAGATGAACTTTACTGATGAGATAAGCTCCGCGCTGAGCACATTCAACACGAAGCTCCTCTTCCACTTCTATATTATCCATGTTGACTGGAAGGGCTTCGTCGCTGTAGCGGGCTACTCGCTGCCCCCGGCTCCCGGGGCGCCCACCACGGGCTACATAATCGGGGACTACGTGATAGTGAATAGTAGCGTGAACGTGGGAAACCTGAGCGGCGCGATAATAACCAGGGACGAGGTGGTGCAGGCTCTCCCAGAGTATAGGAGCCTGCTCGCGACCACGAGTATTACCTGGTACAACGCTACGCCGTTCAACTTCACAGTCCCCCTGCCGCCTGGAGACTTCAAGGTCGGCAAGATAAGCTACCTGGAGAGACTCTCCTCGCACGTCTTCGTGCTGGGGGAGTGGAATGGGAGCCTCATAGTCATAGTGGTCAACAGGATACCCAGTATAGACATATCGTATGGCTCGAGGGCGAGCATGCCGGCGAACTCCGTTGTGATCACGCGCATAGCGCAGATCTACAACTACCCCTACCTCGTCAGGCTAACCATTTGGAGGGGGGTGGAGGGATGACCGCTATATCGCGTAAACGTAGGGGGCAGGCGAGGCTCATAGAACTCCTCTTAGCCACCTTCATGATGGTAGTCGCGATAATATTCGTCATGAACTTCACGAGGCCGATAAAGAGCCAGTACGTCAGGGAGACCAGCGACCTGCGCAGGCTGGCATACAACCTTCTCAACGACTTCGCAAAGGCGAGGGTCTATGAGCGCATAATCGTCCAGGGGAACCTCACCGGGGCCGACTGGGAAAACGAGATGAAGCTCATGCTCTCCACTAGCCTGCCCCCAGAGATAGTATTCAAAATGGAGGTATACGAGATGAAGATAAACGCAACTACGGGTGAAATATATTTTGATAGGTTAGATCACGGGAGAATAACGAATGTTGAGGACTTCGACAACATGACTCTCTATGACGCTGAATCGGTCTCCTACACATACGTTGTAGTTGGGAGGCCTGACTCTGTCAGAGGCTCTGTCCTCTATATAATCCTTGTACTAGGTTTTGGTGGTTAGCCATGAGGCCCGCGTGTTCATATAGAAGGAGTAGGAGGGGCCAGATACTCGTAGCCACAGCCCTCCTCATCACTATAGTGGTCATGAGCATAGTTGTAAGCGTCTACGAGGCCCAACTCTTCTTCCTCAAAACAAGGAGCATAGTGGTCAGGGAGGTCGTCGGCTCCATAACCGCAGACTTCTCCAGGGCCACGGCGGTAGTCCTCGCCGCTGCCACGAGGGCGTACTACAACTACTCCAGGTTCCGCGCATTCCTATCGAGATTCAGCAACCTAGGCCTCTCCTACGGCGCGAGGCACAACTTCACCGTCGCTAGGATGGTTGCTAACGCGTACCTCCAGTACTGGCTCGCAGCTACTTCTACGGCGTATTCTAGCTATGGGCCTCAGATAAGCTACCAGATAGGCACACTCGATATTTCAAAGTACATAGGCAGGAAAAGGAGTGTAAGCGACCTGGTAAAGGGTTACTGGTACTGGCCGAGCTCGGCGTCTGTCGCGTATGCTAAGCTGAGGCTTAATCTAACAAACGCTGGCTTCTATGGATGGGAGTCCGACGTACTGGTCGGGGTCTTCCTGACCGTTTTCCCCGAACCCGTAAAGGAGGATCCAGTGGCCAACACGACCACGATTAGGATAAACGTCCGGGTGGACGACGGCATACCCTACTCCGAACTGCTCACAAAAGGGTGGATAGAGGTCTACTATCCCGAGAAGAAGAGCGGCTACTGGACGGGAAGGTGGAAAAAAGCGAAGATCGTCGACGTGACATACGAGGGCTTCGGGAACTATACCGTCACTTTTCAGCCATACGTTGAGGAACTCGCAGACCCTCTCACTGGGAAAAACTTCGTCCCCTTGATGGTAGTGGTGAGCGACGACAGGGGTATAATAGTGGAAGCCATGACGTACCGCTACATAGCGTTCAAGGTGTACAAGAGAACGCCCCAAACAGTCTCTACAGTAAAGCCTAGTGTAGTCTGTGAAGACCAGTACTCTCTCTGGGGCTTTAATGGGCAGAACGGCCACACAGTTGTGAGCGGTGACGTGGGCGTGTATGCTAGGTACACTACTGTGGCTTCGTTAATATTCCCTAATGGTAGCACGCTCGACGTGTATATTCCACGCTACTCTTACGTGAGGGTTGTTGTCGATCACGACAGTTCGCGCTATGGCGCCGCTCAGATAATCTACGATACGTGGTACAATGGAGAGTTAGTCCTAGACGACGTACATGTGAGTAGCTTCACCGTAAACTATGTGACATATACCAATGTCACGGTCGACTACATGCAGTTATACTTCAGCGGCGTCACCTGGAGGCGCTACTTTAACATAGTGTTTGAGGGTAACTGGGTCGATCTAAGGTCACCATGCACCTATCCCTATAAGAGTGGCCAGTGGAGAATCGAGCTTGACAGGGTCTCGTATATACAGGATCTAGATATAGGCTCCCCAACCAGCGTGAACTTAGATCGGGCATACGCGACGTATGGTGTAGCCTACAGGTACGTCGTAAATACTATTAATAGACCCGCCGCCACGCCGGACGAGGTCTACACGCTTGAAATGACGTGGAACTATTCCTTCTACTTCCTCGGGCACAGGCTTCCCGTGAGAAGGGGGTTCCGCATACTTCCATTCCCGTTTATGCCGATAAAACAGCTCCGAGTAAACATAACAGAGGATGGTACGCTTGCAACGCTCAGGGAGAGGCCCATACAGTATGAGAACTGGACCGTAGTACTGTGGCACGGAGTGCCCGTTAGGGTTCCGCTTGGCCTAGCGGATCCCCAGACAGACTTCTACGGCAACGACACGCTAGTCTTCCAGGTAAAGTTCCCTAGGCTCGACATATCAAACCAGACGGTTATCATATGGTGGCACGACGACCTGGACACCGAGCCCGCAGCCTATCCGACAAACATCACCTATATTGAGGACGCCACGCATAAGGACGTCTGGCACCCCCTCTACGACGTAGAGTTCGTTGACCAGGAGCATACGACCTCGAGGGGCTACGTCGACTACTACGGCGTAGCGGCCTTCGTCTTGAGAGACCCGATAACCGACTACGCCTTCGGCCCATTCAACATACACGCCTTCGGGGAGTGTGGGAGCTCCCTGGGCAAGTGGAGGCCCTACGGTACCTGGACTATATACTATCACTACATGCGCTACAGCTACATCAAAGCTCCCATACGCATTTTCGCGCTACTAAACACGTCTAGGGTGAACAGTGTTTATTCTAGCTGCTATGTACCAGGTGGACTCACAAACTATTATGATACGCTTTCGCTCGTAGAGATAATCAACGGCACACGGTACATACCTGTCACCACATACGTCTATTGGAAGCGTAGCCACACAGACGTGGGCTACTGGATGTACAGCGCAATGGGCCGAGGCATAGCCGACTGGTTCGTCTACGTAGACACTAATAACTCGACGGACGGCACGCCCTTCGCATGGACGTCTTATCCCCCTGTTGTAGAGAAAGACAATCCAAGCTTCTTCGCGGCCTACTGGAACGACGTCATGGGTAGAGCCGCTATAATAGATAGGGCTAGCGTAGATAATCTCTACAACACTGGCGTAGAGCCAAAGTTCGAAGTAACGATGTTCGCCCCTGGAGGCTTCAAGCAGGGATCGATAGAGACGCTTTACAACCCCATTGACTACTATTCCACCGTCTACAGGGGCACATTAGTCGTGTATAACGGAGTCTTCATGGACTTTAGGCCTAGAGGCGAAGGCTGGCTGAACCTAACCGATGTGAGCGATTACTGGGAAAATGGATACATATACGCGCCGATGTTCCTAGAAGATTATCTCCCGGAAATAGGCCCGCCCTAGCCGAGCAGCCATTCGGCTAGAGCTCGCGCAGCGCGGGCTCTGTGAGAATTCATGTTTTTTTCGCTGAGCCTCATTTCGGCAAATGTTTTAGTTGCTCCTTCCGGGACAAATATGGGGTCGAAGCCGAATCCCCCCTTGCCGCGGGGCTCGGCCGTGATCGTCCCGTGGACTCTGCCCTTGAACACGAGCACCCTCCCTCTCGGGGTCTTTACGCCTATCGCAGACTCGAAGTACGCTCTCCTCTCGTCCACGCCCTCGAGGAGCCTCAGTATGCCCCACAGCCCTAGGGTTTTGTACACATAGCTGCTATAGGGCCCCGGGAACCCTCTCAGCTTCTCTACGAAGAGGCCAGCGTCCTCCACGGCCACAGGCGCGTCCATCTCGGGCAGCCTCTGAGCAGCAAACCTGGCGATTTCCTCGAGGCTCTCGGACTGTATCTCCAGCTTCTCGGCTCTCACTGGTACCAGCTCTATGCCGAGGGGCTCTAGCACGGCTGCTAGTTCACGTATCTTATGCGGGTTCCCCGTAGCGAAGTATATTTTCGCCATGATTTTCCGTGGAGCTATGTCTCGGGGGCTTATATCGCTCTCGCCATCCGGCTTGGAAACTGGAGGAGGGAATCGTGGTGGCCACTGGAGAGCCGGGGGCTAGCTTAAATATCATCCCGGCAGGATACCCTCGGGAGTTATGCCGGAGAGCATGAGGCTAGTCCTTAGGTACAGGGAGAAGAGGAGGCTTAGGCTCCGCCACGTAGGCTATATGGCCCTAATAGCGCTGCTCGTCTCACTCGCCTATGCTGCAGCGGTAAACCACACTGGAGGCTACGCTATAACCGACGCTAGGGGCTTCGAGGAGGCTGTGGCGGGTAATGACGCTGTGGCGGTCATGTTTTCCTCGAGTTCATGCCCTGTGTGTAGGAGTATGGAGCCCTACTGGAGAAGGCTTGTTGAAGCGAGAGAGGTGGGGATCAGGTTTCTCATAGTATACTATACTCCTAGGACGGCGCCCCTCTACAGCAGGCTAGGCATCACGGAGACGCCCACCTTCATCCTCTTCTATGATGGGAAGCCTGTTGCGAGATACGTGGGGGAGTTTAGGGGTAGGAACATTACCCAGGCTATGCTGGATTGGGCCACAAAGTCTCTGCTCGAACCTGACACCGGGGTAAGCAGTTATTCCAACTCGACATGCGTGGGCGCGGCCTGCAAAATAGCGGCGCCGGAGCCTAAAAGCGGGGAGCCCTTTTTCCTAGCCATCTCACTCCTCACCGGATTCCTAGCTACACTTTCCCCATGCACCCTGCCTCTCTTCCTGGCATACGCTGGCAGTGTACAGGGTTCGAGGAGGCGGGGAAAAGGCACCCTATGCGGCTGTTTCGCGGCCGCCCTTCTAGGGGTTGTGGCCGCCGGATTAATATTCCTCATAGCGGCTTCTGCGGTCTCAATGCTGCAGGGAGGGGTCACAGTTTTCGCTGCGGCGCTGCTCTTACAGCTGGGTGCTGCACAGGTGCTTGGATATAGTTTCTCGGCTCCCTCCTTCTC
Organism: Thermofilaceae archaeon; assembly: GCA_026986905.1. Lineage (GTDB taxonomy): Archaea > Thermoproteota > Thermoprotei > Thermofilales > Thermofilaceae > JALVKT01. The sequence continues at coordinate 12,939 of JALSNQ010000015.1, read as the reverse complement.
CGGGTTTAGGGGTCTCGGTGTCGCTGGCAGCTGCGGGCTATTCAGTATACTGTCTCTCCAGTGTAATATGCCGTTAGTCCTCGCCCCGTTTCTCATAGCCTTGGGCGCGGGGGGCGGTGGGCTGCTCGAGGGCCTTGCAGTAGTAATAGGCTACGCTGTCGGCTTGGGTGTCACACTCACCCTGATACTCGCTGGTGTTGAAAGGGTTCGTGGAGTCGTTGGGAGACTGCTGGCCCGGGAGAAGGTCGTTACGAGGATAGGTGGCGTAGCCCTCATAGCGTCTGCAGTGGCTATGCTCTACTACCTGGTTTCGCCTGGACTGTAACCAATCATTATTTCGACGATAGGCTATAATGTTTGTTTTTTACTCAGATATACATAATTATTATGTTGTTTTTCCCGAGAAACTATATGGCGTAACAGATATAGTATAGCCTGTAGCCTAAGTAGTGGTGGTGGCCGTGGAGAGGGGCATAGTGGCGAGCACGCCCGTTTTTTACGCGTTGACGGATTCCCGCGGAAAAACTATAGTCAAGGTGTCTATAGGGTTAGATAAGGAGCCGGATCTCGAGGCAATTGTTTCGAAGATCCCCGGTAGGAATGCGGGTAGCGGTGTTGTCGTCGGCGAGGGCATACGCGTCTTTTACAAGCGTTACGGCGGCTACGTGGCGGTGGCTTTAGAGAGGGAGAACCTAGATGGCTGGTTTAGACTAGCTCTCTCCCTGATTGGTGGACGAAAGACCCCGGGCAGCTCGGTCGCTGTTCCAGGAGGCCTTGTAGAGGCACTTATGGCTACGGGCTAGGAGGGTATCGTGTTTATACCGCTTTTAATCCTTACTATTTTGTGACGCGGAGGTGGAAGCTTCCCCCCAGGATTAAGGTTCTCGAAGCCTTGGGCTGTATAGGCGATGGGCGCATAAAGATTGAGGATGATAGCGCAGTCGTTGTAGGCTCTGACGGTAAGCGGAGCTACAGGGTTTACTGGGACGGTAAGCTGGGCATATATTCTACAGACAATGGGTCGGTTTACCGGGGGTATCTGGGTTATCCGGCCATAGCTTTTCTCATGTTAAAGGGGGTTCTACCGTTTGACGAGAAGCTTGCCGAGGCGTTGAAGGGTATACCGTGGCGCGAGCTTAACGAGAAGTATAAGAGCTATAGGCTTACGGAGGAGTACGTTAGGGAGATCCTGGAGGAGCGTGGCATAAGTTGGCCCTATGTTGACGCGTTTATTGAGAGGGTGATGGCGGAGATTAAGAGGCTTAGGCCGTATAGAATTGAACCGCCCATGGAGGGTGTGGAATAAAATAACATTGTTTCTCTTTGGTTGTATTTATTATATATTTAATATTGTTTAACCATAAATTAATATAATCGTTTGAATATAATATATATGGTGGAGTGACATGGCCGAGAAGGAGAAGAAGGAGATAAAGGAGAGCGACAAGATGGAGGAGGAGCTGCGTACGCTCTTCGGACAGGCTGAGAGCATTCGCAGGCAGATAGCTACAATAGACGATACTATACTCGACCTCGCAGCCGTGGTGGAGACGCTGGACTATATAAAGGAGCATGGCAAGGACAAGGTTGTTCTGGTGCCCATAGGAGCTGGCAATTTCGTGCGCGCCAGGATAATCGACACCGAGAAGGTGATAATGGGGGTAGGAGGGCGGCTTAGCGTAGAGGCTGGCATCGAGGAGGCTAAAAAGACCCTTAATGAGCGTATCGCGACTTTGGAGACCCTTAGGCTAGACCTACGTAGGAAGCTCGAGGAGGTAAATGCTAGGATAAGGGAGCTTGTCCAGGAGGCGAGTTCCCAGTAAAACCGCCTCTCATTTTTCAAGTACTTGTCAGTAAAGTGTTTTTCTCAGGGGTGGGTGTTCGTGGTAGATGAAGTGTGGGAGTTAGAGGAGTTGGAGAAGGAGCTTGAAGAAGCTGAGGAGTTCTTGAGCCGTAGCGTAGCTAGGAGGATCTACGCCTCTTTTGGGGGTGTCTTGTTCATAGAAGTCTCTCCCGAGGAGGCTCGCCGCATAGTTGAGCGGATGCGTGAGAGAATAAAGGAGAAGAAGACAAGATTAAAAAGGTAAGTAGAATTATCATAATTGTGATTGTCAAATTTGTTGATAGAGAGGAGGAGCTCCAGTCCCTTTCGGAGCTCCTCGACTCCCCTAACATGGAGCTCGTTATAATCTACGGTCGACGCCGTATAGGCAAGACAAGGCTTATATTAGAGGCGCTTAAGGGTAGGCGCTACGTATACTATCTGGCCGTTGAAAGCGGAAACGCGGAAAGGTTCAGGAAGACGGCCTCAAGGATAATTCCGGAGCTAAGATACGTTAGGAACGACTGGGAGGCTATATTTCATTTCCTCAGGGACGAGATAGTCGTCATAGACGAGTTTCCAAATCTTATAAGAGAGGATAAAACCGTGCTGTCGGTTTTTCAGAAAATAGTTGATGAGACGCTGAGCGGGACGCGTACAAAAATCTTCCTAGTGGGCTCCTCCGTCTCCATGATGAAGGATCTTGTTTTGAGCTACAAGTCGCCGCTCTATGGTAGACGTACAGGCCAACTAAAACTACGCCCCCTCCCCTTCCCCTCTCTGAGAGAGTTTTTCCCCACAGCCTCTCCGAGGGAGCTTGTAGAGATATATGGGTTTGCGGACGGTATACCATACTATTTGGAGAAGGTTGAGACGCCGTTCTGGGAGTGGCTTTCAAGGGAGATTAACGATCCTAAGAGTTTTTTAAAGGAAGAGGGGGATTTCCTCCTCCGCTACGAGTTCGAGGAAGTGGGCACTTATAAGAGGATACTCGAAGCAATAGCCTCGGGGAAGACCCGGCTAGGAGAGATAAAGAGCTTTGTCGGCAAAGAGTCTCTCACCGAGTACCTGAGGAACCTTATAGAGGTAGAACTCGTGGAGTACGTTAAGCCCGTAGTGGGCGGAAAAAGGGGCCTGTATTTTATCAAGGACAACTTCACGCGGTTCTGGTTTAGGTACATCTATCCGTTTTTATCGGAAATAGAGCTTGGCGTCTACAGCGTCGACCACATTAAGAGGACGTATGACACGTATCTGGGGAGAGTTTTCGAGAAGATCGCGCTGGAATACGTGTCCAGCCTCGTGAGAAGGGGGGAGCTTCCACGCGTGGAGAAGCTCGGGAGGTGGTGGCATAGGGGCAAGGAGATAGACATCGTGGGCCTCTCGGGTAGAAGGCTGGGCATATTTGTTGAAGCGAAGTGGAGCGACCTTGACGAGCAGGACTTAAAGAGGCTGTACACAGGCCTGGTCGCTAAGTCCTCGTCGATCGACGTCGAGGATAGGATTTACGCCGTAGTGTGCAGGAGCGTTAAAGGCTCTATACCTGGGGGGTTAAGGGTGTACACGCTGGACGACATTCTGAATCGTAAATGAAGATTTTTACCATCAGCGGCCTAGGATAACTGGTGCCCTGTTATGTACGGGTATAGATACGGGAGGGGACGGTTCTTCTATCCCGGCGAGCTCGGCGAGCTCCTCCTAGCCATGCTCTCGGTCTACGCGGTGTTCCTAAGCATGGCCGGCTTCATATTCACGCCACGGCACCTCTTGTACATATTCATACTCTCCTTCCTGGTATACGTGCCGCATGAGATGGCGCACAAGTTCACGGCGCTCCACTACGGCTACCCGGCCAGGTTCAAGCTTATACTCGAGTACTTCCTACTGACCCTTATCTCGGCCATCCCCCTCATACCGATAAAGATCATCGTACCCGGTACCGTGCTGATATACTCCTTCGGCCCCATAAATAAGGAGGAGAACGGGATAATAGCCGCGGCAGGCCCCGCCACGAATATAGTCATAGGCCTGGCATCCCTGGCCTATGCCCTCGCCTTCAGGGCCCCCATCGCCGTCATATTGGCCCAGATAAGCGGGTGGATAGCGTTCTTCAACCTACTGCCCTTCGGCCCCCTCGACGGCAGGAAGATCGCGTCGTGGAGTATACCCGTGTGGCTGGTGCTTATGGGCTTCTCCGTGTATCTCTCCTTTTTTATATAGAGGCCTATCTTGGAGCGCCAAGCTAATATGCAAGCGGCATATCTTTAAGCCACGGTCTTAAGGATGCCGTCAGCGGCTGAAATACAGAGGAAGATCCAGATAGAACAGATAAAGAAGATTAGACAACAGGAGGAGGAGGCGCGCCGCCGCCTCTCCAAGATTAAGCACAAAATAATAGTTCTCAGCGGGAAGGGCGGCGTAGGAAAATCCTTCATCACAGCGAACATAGCCGCCGCCCTCGCAAAAAAGGGGTACACGGTGGGCGTCCTAGACGCAGACATACACGGCCCCTCTATACCTAAAATGTTCGGCCTACACGGCCAGAGCCTATACGCCGGCCCCGGAGGCATTATGCCGCTCATGGGCGTCGGAAACGTACGTGTAGTCTCAGCAGACCTCATGCTACCCAACGAGGAGGCAGCGCTTATCTGGAGGGGCCCCCTTAAGACGGGTTTCATACGCGAACTCCTATCAATGGTGAACTGGGGGGAAATGGACTTTCTACTAGTAGACCTCCCGCCGGGAACCGGCGACGAGGCGCTGACGATAGCCCAGCTCATAAAGGACCTGGACGGCGCAATCGTCGTCACGACGCCCAGCGACCTAACAAGGATAGTTGTTAAGAAGGCTGTCACCTTCTGCAACCAGCTCAAGGTGCGTATACTCGGCATCGTCAACAACATGTGCTGCTTCATATGCCCCAACTGCGGCGCAAAATACTACATATTCGGAAAGGGGGGAGCCGACAAACTCGCGAAGGAAATGGGGCTACGCCTACTCGCAGACATACCCCTCGACCCGAGGATAAGCGAGGCCGTAGACAAGGGAGTGCCCTTCGTCGTGGCGTTCCCGGAGGCGGAGGCTGCAAAGAAGATAATGGAAGTCGCCGACCAGGTAGTCGAGCAGCTGGAGCAGAAACAAGAGGGAGAAAAAGAAGAAGGCGACTCGGCCTCCTCACGTGATCCGGGCGACAAACGCCTATACCTTAACTTCTAGGAGCGTATTTCTCCAGCTCTCTGTTTAGGTGTAGGCTCATCATTTTTTCAGCTAGTGCAGGCTTTATCCCGGCGACTGCCTCCAGCGAGTATATGTATGTCAGGTGGTAGCTCTCGGCTATGAGGCCGGCGATAACGTCGGTGAGCCGCTTAAACGCCGTACACAGCTCTATTGCCTCGTCGGGGGGCAGCTCGGAGAGGGCTTTCCTCAGAAAGGCTAGCTGGACGCGCCCCATCATTGCCAGCATGTAGCGGTTATACACCTTTCTCTTTATGTGGATGATGCCTACATACCACTGCCAGAGCCAAAAGGAGTCATCGTATTTTCCGTCGAAGAGGCGCTCATACCATTCCCTGAGGGTCTTCTCTCTAAGCGGGCGCTCCCCCTCCCTGAACACCTTCGCTGTAGGCTCATAGGAGAACAGTGTATCGTAGAACTCTTTAACCACGTCGTTTGCCCACTTCAGCGCGACGTCCCTGTACTTGGCTAGTGTTTCACCGTCTTTTTCGCTGAATCCTGTGAGGCGTATGAGATCCTCGACGTAGCGCAGCACTTCCTCCTTCTCCACCATGCCCTGCACCTCTCTGAAAACAGGTATTTTACCTCTACTTTACCGTTTCTCAGCTAGAGCCCGTCGATACTCCTCCATGACGTTTTTCAAAACAGTGTATACGAGCAGGGTATCCCTGCTATCCACTATTAGTATTGTATCCCGATAGCAGGATATTATCTGCGTCACATTCACGCCCCTCGAGGATAAGAGGAACGTGAGGTAGGATACGACGCCCGGCGTGGACACTATCTCGGGTGGGCTCTTCATTATAACGGCCGCCTGCCGCCTCAGGTAGTAGAGCAGCGCCCCACCGACAACTTCTCTCATCTTCTCACCCGTCTCCCTGTCCACCATGAGCGTCATCGTCTCGACGCTCTGGGCGAGTTGGAAGAACCTCGCCTTCCTAGCGCTGCTGAGCAGCTTCGGCAGAAGCCCCCTGCCCCTCCTCGCGTCGATGGTTAAGACCTCTATGTCGTCAACTAGGCTCAGCGTGCTGTTGGCTATAACCTCTGCGAGCCTGCTTTTCCTGGGAGCCTCGCCGGGGAGTTCCCGGGCTATCCTGACTAGGGCAACCTTGATGGCGCTGAGACCCGCCCTTACCCCGATGCTCTCCAGCTCTCTCTGAAGGTACGCGGCGAGCGCGCTGTAGTTGACGATGCGCATACGTAGCGCTTCTAGTAGGCAGGGCCTATTGTAGACAAGGTTTCTGACGTGCTGCGCCACGCTGTCCCTCCTGAGGGGCACCTCGGTTATCCCCGGCTAGTATGGTGTTGCTTCAATATAAATCTATGTTTCATATGTAACATAAACTCGAATGTATGTAACATTTAGATACAAAATAAATATATATTTTCACTATTTGATGCACAAGGCTGAGAAAAATGGACGCCAAAACCACCCTGATAGCGGGTATAATAATAGCGCTCCTAGTGGGGGCGGGGATAGGGTATGCTGTCTCGCTGTCCCAGATAAACCAGCTGAAATCTAAAGTAGCCTCACTAGAATCAAAGCTTGGGCAGGGAGGAGCCGGTGGGTGCATCCAGACCACCGGGCTGGTCGAGAAGATTAAGAAGAGGGGCTATATAATACTCGGTACTAGCGCTGACTGGCCACCCTTCGAGTATATAGACAAGCAGGGCCACTATGTGGGCATAGACATCGAAATAGCGAAAAGGATAGCCCAGAAGCTGGGTGTAAAACTCGTCGTAAAGGACATGAAGTTCGCGGCCCTAATCCAGAGCCTCCAGGACGGGAAGATAGACATGATACTGGCGGACATGACCCCCACCCCGGAGAGGGAGAAGGTGGTTGACTTCTCTATACCCTACTACTTCAGCAAGGGGAATGCGGTCGTAGTCCTGAAGTCCTCTAACATACAGAGCATACAGGACCTCTACGGCAAGAAGGTGGGCGTGCAGCTCGGCACCATCCAGGAGGACTGGGCGAAGGACAACCTGAAGGGCAAGGCGGAGATAGTGAGCTACGACAAGGTATACCCCGACATGGTGATGGTGCTTAAGAGAGGCGACGTGGCGGCGATAATAGTCTCAGACATGGTCGCCGACGTCCTCCTCAAGAAGGATCCGAGCCTCAAGATAGCCTTCTACGCCGGCGGCTCCGGGGTAGGCGGGGCGGTCGCCGTACCCCAGTGCGCCGAGGACCTCAAGTACGTGGTAAACAGCGTGATCTACGACATGCTCCAGAACGGTGAGATGAAGAAGGTCTTCCAGCAGGAGATAGACAAGTGGCTCTCGAGCCAGGGCTAAATTTTTTCCCAACCACTCTTTTTCGCGTCCCGGTGAGGCGAGGCTAAATGGGAGTATTCGAGTTTCTAGTGCAGTACATGCCGTTTATCGCGCAGGGGGCAACGGTGACGCTCCAGCTAACCGTTTTCTCATTCGCGCTAGGCTTCACGGCGGCGATGCCGCTCGTAATGGCGAACCTCTTCGGCGTCCTACCCGTGCGGCTCGTGTCGCGGTCCTACGTGGAGGTGGTCAGGGGCACGCCCCTGCTGGTACAGCTTTTTCTCATATACTTTGGTCTACCATCTATAGGGGTAAAGTTCGACGCGATGACGGCTAGTATTCTGGCGCTGGGCCTCAACAGCGCCGCGTACCAGGCCGAGATATTCAGGTCGGCGATAAAGGGTATACCTGAGAGCCAGTTTCTTGCCGCCGAATCCCTCGGGTTCACGAAGCTCCAGACCTTCCGCTACGTCGTTTTACCACAGGCCGTGAGGATAGCCTTGCCGGCGCTGGTCAACGAGTTTGTGACGCTTATAAAGGAGAGCGCGCTCGCCTCGATAATAGGAATTGTGGACATAACTAGGAGGGCGGACTACGTGGCCGCGTACACCTTTAGGGCCTTCGAGGCCTACCTCGCAGCCGCCATAATATACTTCGTGCTATGCTACTTCTTCTCATACGGGGCTAGGGCGATAGAGAAAAAGACCAGGATACCCGGCTACAAGGGTGGATAGGCGTGGACGACTACGTGCTTGTGATGGAGGACGTGGAGGCGGGCTACGAGGATCACAGGGTCCTCAAGGGCGTCTCCCTTAGGGTTAGGCGTGGAGAGCGGGTAGTTGTCATGGGGCCCAGCGGGAGCGGTAAGAGCACCCTCCTCAAGACAGCCGTGCTACTTGTTAAGCCGTGGAAGGGCAGGATAGTGCTGGACGGCGTAGAGGTCACGGCGAGGGGCGTCGACATACGCAAGGTGAGGGCGAAGACGGGCTTCGTGTTCCAGAGCTACAACCTTTTCCCCCACATGACCGTGCTCGACAACATAGTTCTACCCCAGATACTCGTGAAGAAGGTTCGACGCGAAGAGGCCGTGAAGAGGGCCCATGAGGTTTTAAGGGAAGTGGGTCTCGAAGGCGTGGAGCACAAATACCCCCTCCAGCTGAGTGGCGGCCAGCAGCAGCGCGTCGCCATTGCGAGGGCCCTCGCAATGGACCCCATAATCTTCTTCCTAGACGAGCCGACCAGTGCCCTGGACCCCGAGCTCAAAGAGGAGGTGCTCAATACCCTGGAGAAGGTGGCACAGGAGGGGATAGCGATGCTCATAGTCACCCACGAGCTCGACTTCGCGGAGGACGTGGCTGACAGGATAATATTCATGGAAAACGGCGTTGTCGTCGAGGAGGGCGAGCCGCACAAGATACTCTACAACCCTGAGAAGGATAGAACAAAGGAGTTTCTACGCTCCATCCGCAGGCGCCGCCTAAAGGCTGAAGCCCTCCACAGCTAGCGCGTCTCCACGTGAGCGTCGAAGAACCTGTGTACGTCTATTTTTCTCCACCCTTCTGCTCTCAGCCTGGCGCTGTAGAAGCTCCACGCATGCTCCACGAGCAGGCTGACCCCTCTCCTCTTTTCCCACCTCATCACGCCTCCTCGGAGAAACTCCCTGACAGCCTCCTCGGGAGAGACTTCGATGAGCGCGGCAGCGGTGAACGCGAGGAGTGTCTCCGGGCCCGGCCCCACCCTGTCAAAGACGGTGCAGGCCTCCACGTACTCTTCCACGCTAAGAGGCCTCCACCCTATCCGCCTCGACACGGCCTCCCATAGCGGCCCCCTGGAAACCTCCTCTACGACCGCAACTGTGGGGCGTAGGTCGCTGCGCCTAATTATATAGTAGGCCGGCGCCACGGGGTCGTAGGCCACGACCCACGCGCTTAGCCCCGTGCAGAGGTCATCGCCCCTTACAACCACCGAGAAGGGCTCGGCGCCCCAGTCTTCGAAGAGCGCTTCACGGAGACTCCACCTCCTCCTTCCACGGGCTCTGACCGCTAGGAGCTTCGCAGCGTTCACCTCCACTAGGCCTCCGACGCCCAGCGCCGGCGTCCCCCTACGCCAGGAGGCGTCGAGCTCTACTAGATCCAGCGTGGCCCTACGCCTGCCCAGGGGGGTGTACACGCCGTTGGGGAGCCTGGAGCCGGCCTTCACCACCTTCAAGCAGACACCACCGGGGGATTAAGGATAATAACAGGGCTAGGGAATATATAGGCGCCTGAGAGGTGGATGCCTATTGTGTTGCAGGTATATAACACGTTGAGCAGGCGGCTAGAGGAGTTTTCCCCCGTAGAGCCGCCCCGAGTGAAGATGTACGTCTGCGGCCCCACCGTCTATGACTACAACCACGTTGGCCATGCACGCACCTACGTTGCCTTCGACGTCGTGAAGCGGTATCTTCTGCTGCGCGGCTACGACGTAGTCCACGTCCAGAACATCACGGATATAGACGATAAAATTATACGCAGAGCGCAGGAGGAGGGCAGGGACTGGCGCGAGGTAGCCGACACTTACGCGAAGGACTACCTCGAGGCGCTGAAGAGGCTAAACGTCCACGTAGACATTCACCCAAGGGTCACGGAGCACATTTCCGAGATAATAGACTTCATACAGCTCCTCATAGACAAGGGCCACGCCTACGTGGCGCCGAGCGGCAGCGTCTACTTCGACGTTGACACCTACCCCGACTATGGAAGGCTCAGCGGCCGCCTAGACAGGCAGCAGTGGACGCAGGAGGAATTCGCGAAGGAGAAGAAGAACCCCTACGACTTCGCGCTCTGGAAGGCCAGGAAGCCCGGAGAGCCCTATTGGGACAGCCCATGGGGGCCTGGGCGCCCCGGCTGGCACATAGAGTGCAGCGTGATGTCCACGAGGTACCTGGGCCGCCAGATAGACATACACGCGGGGGGCAGCGACCTGATCTTCCCCCACCACGAGAACGAGAGGGCGCAGAGCGAGGCGGCGTTGGGGGTTAAGCCTTGGGTTAAATACTGGATGCACAGCGGCATGCTGCAGGTAGCCGGGGAGAAGATGAGTAAGAGCCTGCGCAACATAGTGCCCCTACGCGACCTCTTCAAGGAGTACGACCCCCTAGCCGTGAGGCTCTGGCTCGCCTCGGCCCACTACAGGGCGGTTATAAGCTTCACCGACCAGGCCCTCCAGCAGGCTCAGGCAAACCTTCAGAGACTCCGCGGGGCCGTAGCCCTGCTGAGGGATCTCCTATGGGAAACAGAGCCTGAGGGGAGGCTGAGCGACGCCCAGGTGGAGACGCTGAGGAAGCTCTACGCTCTAAGAGACAGGTTCCACAGGGAGATGGAGCGCGACTTCAACGCCAGCGGGGCCTTCGCGGCCGTAATGGAGCTCGCAAGGATCGTGTACGCCGAGATAGAGCCTAGCCCCTCCTATGCGACCGCGTGGAGAGCCTACAGGCTTTTCGAGGAGTTTAACAGGGTTCTAGGCGTGCTGGACGAGCAGCTCTACGGCGGAGGAGGGCGCCGCGAGGACGACTATATAAGGATACTGGTCGACGTAAGGGCTAGGCTCCGCGAAATGAAGCTCTACGAGCTCGCCGACTACATCAGGGACAGGCTTTCAAGCCTCGGCGTGGCGCTAATGGATAAGGGAAGCGAGACCAGGTGGATAAAACACTAAGCTCACGTTTATTTTAGCCTACACGTCGTCCACGTCTACGTCCTCTTCCTTCATACTGCCAAGCGCGACCGCCGCCTCCCTCCTCACACTCTTGTAGAGCCTCGGGCTATACGCCCGGTACCTCGCCAGCATGTCCCTGAGCCAGGCCGCCTGGCCAGAAAACCTCGCAGCCTCCCCGCAGTCGATGCCATTGGGGGTCACAAGGGGGCTCCCCATCAGGTCGTGCTCATATATCTTCGCGAGAATGTACCTATAGGGGGAATACACCTTTACCGGCTCCGCGACCAGTCTTCGCAGCCTCACTCCTCGGCCTCCCACGCCGCCCCTAAGCCTCCTCGTCAGGTAGCTCACACGTGAAGCAGAGCCTGAAAGCGCGTGGACATACACGGAGTCCGTCTTCAACACAAGGCCCTCGCGCCTTATCTCGAGGGCCGCCAGCCTCGCCTCGTTCAGATAGAGGTACGTGGCCACGATCGCCGCCATGGCGAGGGAGCTATGCTTTGCCCTTTCACCGCCGCAGGGAGATACATAGCCGCCCAGAAGCGGCTTTTCAGAGAAGAACCAGGGAAAAAGTAGGGTCAAAGCGGCGGGTGACAGGAAAAACCTAGGCTCGTTTTCCATTCCTCTTTGCCTCGAGGAGACCAGGTTTCACGGCGATAAATTGCTTGCCTATCCACGAGACCCCCCTCTAGCGGGGCCTCACCTTCTCCTCAAAGCCCAGGGCCACGGCCAGTGCGCCCAGCAGGACGGCGTCCCCGCCCAGCGGGGTAACCCTTATCTCAGGCACCCTATTTATCGTGTAGCCGGAGACCCTCTCCCTGAACCCTCTGAGGAGTATATCAGCGTTGTTCAGCGCCACAGAGCCCCCCACGGTTATGAGCTCAGGGTCGAAGTAGTTTACGATCGCGGCGAACCCGTACACGTTATACCTCACCACCTCCGAGACAACGAGCTCTGCGAAGCGGTCGCCAGCCCTATAGGCCTCGAACACCTCTTTAGCGGTGAACTCCCCCATGCTCGAGAGGGGGCTTTTCTCCCAAAGCTCCGGGCTGCTTTGTGATAGCAAAGCTGCGAGCCTCGGGATGCCCGTCCCCGACGAGTACGCCTCCCAGTGCCCCCGCCCCCCGCAGCCACATACAAGCCTCTCCTCGCTGTCGATCACTATGTGGCCCACCTCGACGGCATTGCCATCTTTACCTAGGAGAAGCTCGCCATCCACGTAGGCGCCGCCCCCGATGCCCGTGCTTATAGTGACGTACACCAAGTTGTCGAGCCCCTTCCCCGCGCCCCACGTCCTCTCGCCAACCACGGCGGCGTTACAGTCGTTCAACACGGTCACTGGGAGCCCTAGGAGCTCCCGGAGCGGCTCGGCGAGCGGTATACGCTTAAACGGCATGTTGGGCGACCCGACTATCTCCCCCTTCTCGGGGTCTAGGGGGCCCGCTGTGCCAACGGCTGCAGCAACAGGGTCGACGCCGAGGCGCGCCGCGAGACGTTTAGCGGCGTCTGCGATGCGGGAGGCAAGCTCTCCAGGCGATCTTATTTCCCTGGTATAGAATCTTTCTAGTCCGAGCAGTTTGCCCTGAGTATCCCCAATGGCCACGCGGGTATAGGTACCTCCTATGTCGACTGCTATCCCAAACATGGTCATAACTATAAAGTAGTTCTAGGATAATTTATGGATATATATATATTAGTTTTGTAATAATATATTGGTGTAAGATATGGCAAATAAACCGAATTTAATAATAAAAAATGGGAAAAGCCCTCATACGGCGTAAACGATCCCTGTCTAAGTCCCACAGGTGTCTCCCCCAACTCGTGTTTCATACATTGCTCCTCCTGCCAGATGGGTGGAAAATGAGAATGGCCGGTGATAATGAAAATTTCTACCCCCGTTTTCTCGA
>JALSNQ010000014.1 GCA_026986905.1 Thermofilaceae archaeon | reverse complement strand
CTCTTCCGAGGCAAATATATTCTGTGCCTTCATGGGGGGGAAGCCTCATATCAATGGGGAGCGGTTATAACTTGGTGCCGGCGGAGTGCCCTACAAGGTTGTCTGCAAGCACTGCGGGTACGTATTCTATAAAGACGTGAAGCCCCCGAAACTATACGAGATCTATAAGAGCGTGGGCGGCAGGTGCCCGCGCTGCGGGAAGAGGATTTCATGGATGCCTAGCAGTATTACACTGAATACATAGGGTCAGGTCTCGCCGGCAGACTTCATGTATAGCCCGGCTAGCGCGATTTTAAGGGCGTCGCGCACGTGCCTCGGTACGCGCCTCCATCCGAGGTGTTCAACGCCTCCGCCGTGTACGCTCTCAGGCACCGTCACGGCTTTTACGCCATGCCTGCCGAGCTCCTCTAGTATAGGCCGCGCTGAGGGCGATGCCCCTATGTATACCTCCATTTTTTCCACAAGTTTACTGAGCTCCAGAATCGCGTCTGCAAGTTCCCTTCTCCCGTGTACAACGTCTTTGTACACAATGTAGCCCTCGAGTATCGCCACTATCCCCGTTGAGGACTCGCCGGGGTCAACGCCTAGAACGAGTTCCTTTAGTCCAGAGACGCGGGTGTAGAGAAAGACTGAGAGAAGAAGCTTGGCTCCCCCCTCGCCGATATACCTGCATGGCACGACGATGGCGTCCCCGTCAACGGAGAGGACGAAAAGGTCGCTAATCTCCCTTAGTAGACGGCTGAGGAGCGCGTTCTTCTCCGGGCACGAGGCTTTAACCTTCACAGAGCGCCGTGGCATCGCCCCCACCATATCTAAGTAGTCCGAGAATCTCCTCCCTTTGTACCAATATTCTTCCAAGGGCTTCAAGCCTCTTATCTCTGATTACCACCTTCACCCCGTCTTCTTGGGCCACAAGGTGTAGTATACGCGCGTCCAGCTCCTGTACCAGGCGGGTATATGAGGGTTTAAGGCCCCCCTCTAGCGTTAGTATGCACCTGCACCCCCGTCTTGACGCCGCCAACAGCGTGTATGCCGTAAATAGAAATTCCTGCGAAATCGCCCGTTCTTCCACATAGCCTCGAAGCGGCGTAAGAAGTGATTCCAGGCCATCTACGATAAACATGTCCGGGGGCGAAGCGTATGCTTCGAGTAAGACCTCGGCGAGCCGTCTAAAATCCCAGACGCATCTCTTCTCTACCCCGCGTGGCGGTATGATAAAAATGTGTTTACCCAACGCCACGTAGACCCTTCTACCGCCTACATGGGAGGCTGCCCAGAGGGAGAGAGCCGTCTTAAAGCTTCCAGGCCTGCCATATATAATAGTCAGTGAGGGCCTAGAGAAAATCCTCAGTATACGGCTTCTCATTTCATGGCACTTGCCATGATCACGAGCATGAGAAACGACAGGACCAGCACGGTGAGGCCTCCCAGCAGGTACTGCGTCACGTATTCGCCGCGGTGCTTATACTTGGCGGCCTCATACATCATCCAGAGGCCGGCAAAGCCTAGGAGATAGAGGAAGGCGACAACTATCATCTCCGAACTCGTCTCGACGTTAAGCGAGGGCCACACTATCCTAGTACCCGCCATGGGTGGAGGCCTGTGAGCCAGCACGTATGCGAAGCCGCCAGCTATCACCGAGGCGAGAACTACTGCTGTAAGGGCTACAATGCGTGGCTCAAGCAGCTTTTCTAGCCATACGGATATCCTCGAGGACATAGGGGGCACAGCCATAATTCTCCCCGCGTAGAGATAAGCGTTTCCACCCTACGTCATAAAGGCTAATATAGCTACAGCCATTCCGACGAGCGTGAGCTTTCTTACACGGCTGGCTACCTCCATGCTTGGACAGAAGGCTGCCAGGAACGCCGAGTACGTGAACAAGGCGTCTGTAAATCCTATCAGTAGCCCATACGCTAGCTTGTTCGTCACATACCTGAACCCGATGAAGCTCATCGCCACGGCCGACGCCATAAAGATAGACGCGAGTACACCCGCTGCGCGAACGCCGAAAAGCACAGCCACCGTTGAGATGCCTGCGGCCCTGTCGCCGACTATGTCACGTATCCCCTTGGCGATCTCTCTGCCCACATTGGCGGTAAAGGCTATCGCGGTGAATAGCACGATCTTTTCCTTAACCACCCCCGCCACGCCTATTCCACCATACAGGAACGATATGGCCGTGAGAAGAGCCACGACTGCGTTGCCTAGAATCCCGCTCCTCTTAAGGCAGCAGTTATATGCAAAACCCAGAGAGGCGGCGAAGATTATGATTACAACAGCCCACCAGTTCAGAAGCGCTGAGAGAATAAGTGAGAGCGCGAGCGCCGACAGGGAGAAGGCCCACGCCTCCTCCACGGAGAGTTCTCCTTTAACGAGGGGGCGTTCAGGGCTGTTTATACGGTCCTCCTCTAGGTTTAGAATATCGTTGGTCGCGAAGAGAAACACCTCCGCCAGTAGCGCGGATACGACGCCTACAGCAATCCTGCCTGGATCCGTCACGCCCGCAGATATGGCGCCCGCCGTAACGGCAAACCCGACCATCACGCCGTGCTCTATACGTGAAAGCCTCAGCAACGCTACAGCCTTCTCCAAGGGGATAGACACCTAGTGCGAGGAGAGAACAAAAACCTATGAAGGTTGTGGCGGCCCCGCCGGGATTCGAACCCGGGACCTGCGGCTCTCGCCGGAGGCCACCATAGGAGGCCGCCGCCCTCTCTGGGAAGAGAGGCAATCCAGCTGGGCTACGGGGCCGCTAAAATATGGGCGGAGCGGGCTCAATATAAACTTTTACTTCCCTAGTGCCTTACATTTTTACCTCTATTTCTACGCGCACAGTGGGCGGCACGCGGGTTCTCATGAGCAGCCTCATAGCCTTTTCGTCGGCCTCCATGTCGATTATCCTTTTATGTATTCGCAGCTCCCAGTGGTCGAAGGTCTCGTACCCCTGCCCGCTGGGCGCCTTCCTGGTAACTACTCTTAGCCTTTTAACCGGTAGCGGTATTGGCCCCTTCATTTTCACGCCTGTCCGCCGCGCTATCTGCCTTATCTCGTTGCAGACGGCGTCTAGATCCTCCACGGAGGTGCTAACCAGCTTTATCCTAACTCTTCCCGGCATAGCGTACACCACTACTTAGAGTGCCGGGAAAGATAGAATGGTTGTGATAAAAACCTTTCTGCAGTAAGACTCTGTAGAAAAAGGGTTCTCTTTGCGGGGAGACCCTAACAACTAGAAAATTACAATTTTGTTTTGCCTTAGTATCCCTCCGCCTTCTTAACGTCGAGGACGACGCCGGCCGCAATGGTTCTGCCAGAATCCCTGATCGCGAACCTGCCGAGCTGCGGTATCTCAGAGTACTTCTCTATGACCACGAGCTTCCTAGGCTTAAACTTCACGACGGCCGCGTCACCCTGCTTTATGAACTGCGGGTTTTCCTCAGCCACGGATCCCGACCTGGGGTCTATCTTCTGTAGAAGTTCAGCGAAGGTCACAGGGGTGGTGGCAGTATGTACGTGCAGCACCGGAGTATAGCCTGCAGCTATTGCGGTCGGGTGGAATATCACGAAGATACGGCCAGTAAACTCTTCCGCCACGGTCGGCGGGTTATCCACGTGGCCGGCCACGTCGCCGCGCCTTAGCTGATCCCTGCTGACGCCTTTAACGTTGAATCCTATGTTGTCTCCGGGAACCGCCTCCTGGATGGGTGTGTGGTGGGTTTCTATGGACTTAACCTCGCCGACGGCCTTCGGCGGGTTAAATATCACCTTGTCGCCGACCCTGAGCACGCCTGTCTCAACTCTGCCCACGGGGACTGTGCCGACGCCCTTAATCGTGTACACGTCCTGGATAGGTATCCTGAGAGGCTTGTCGATAGGCCTCGGCGGCTCCTTGAAGTTGTCGAAGGCCTCTAGCATGGTGGGGCCGTCGTACCAGGGTGTGCGCTCGCTCTTCTTTGTGACGTTGTCCCCATACCATGCGGAGGTCGGTATAAAGGCTATCTCCTTAACGTTGTAGCCGACCATTCTAAGCAGCTTTGAAAGGGTCTTCTTCACCTCCTCGTAGCGCTCCTTGCTGTAGTTTACGGTGTCCATCTTGTTTATGCACACCATGAGCTGATCCACGCCCATGGTTTTCGCGAGGAATACGTGCTCCCTTGTCTGGCCTGCGGGGCTGATGCCGGCCTCGAACTCGCCCTCCTTCGCGGAGACGACGAGCACTGCGGCGTCCGCCTGGCTGGCACCGGTGATCATGTTCTTAACGAAGTCCCTGTGGCCTGGAGCGTCGATTAGCGTGAAGAAGTACTTCTTGGTCTCGAACTTGTAGAAGCCGAGGTCTATGGTGAGGCCTCGCTCCCTCTCCTCCTTGAGCTTGTCCAGCACCCAGGCGTACTTCCAGGTCTCTCTGCCGAGTTTTTTAGCCTCCTCCTCGTACTGCTGTATTATCCTAGGGTCGACTGCGCCCACCTCGTAGAGGAAACGCCCCATTAGGGTGCTTTTGCCGTGGTCTACGTGTCCTATCACTATTAAGTTTAGGTGAGGTTTCTTCTCAGGCATGTATATACACCTACCTTTCTTCTTATGCTGTCAGAACTACTCTCTGATGTGTTTATAAAAACTTCGGTGCACGCTTTTTCTCTTTCCGAGCCGCCCTTGGCTCAGCTAAGGCATAGAGCTTATATTTTCAGGCCCTTTTTCACATAGGCGTGGTGAATAGAGATGCCCCGGCCATCGCTTAGATCGAGGACTACTAAGAGGAAGGTTGTGAGGACACCCGGCGGAAGACACGTCATCCACGTGGTTCCGAAGAAGCATGACTACCCTAAGTGTGCTATATGTGGCGCGCCACTGCACGGATTCCCCAAAATGACTGCTAAGGAGGAGCGGAGGGGGCATAGGCCTCCCACGAGGGTTTATGGCGGCTATCTCTGCCATAGATGCCTGCGAAGAGGGTTAAAGGCGGCTGTGCGCGCAATGGCCGCGTAGGGGAACATGTTCGAGGGCTCACAAGGCTGAAAGGTGCGTTTTTTGTGAAGAAGGGTGTCTCGATAGCGGTTAGCGGTACGCCGGGAAGCGGCAAGACGACGTATGCTCGCTTTATCGCGGAGCGGTATGGTCTGGGCTACGTGTCTAACGGCATGCTTTTCAGGGAAATGGCGCGTGAACGCGGCGTAAGCCTCTTAGAGATGCATAGGCTCGCGGAGAAGGACAGGAGCATCGACCTCGAGATCGACGAGAGGGCCCGCAGGGCCGCTGAGAAGGGGTGCGTGGTCGTTGAGGGGCATCTGGCCGCGTGGGTGCTGCGGGACGCGGTTGACATCGTGATACTTGTGGATGCGCCGCTGAAGGTGAGGGCGGAGAGGGTGGCTAGGAGGGATGGCAAGGATATCGAGGAGGCTCTCAGGGAGATAATTGAGAGGGAGAAGAGCAACGCGGAGAGGGCGAAGCGGTACTACGGCGTTGACACGAGCGATTACCGTATAGCCGACCTGTATATCAGGAGTTATCCTTTAGGGCCTGAGGAGGTGAAGAGGGTGATCGGGGCGTTTCTGGACGCTTACCGCGCGAGCAGGCCAGAACTCTTCGACCCGTGTATCAGCGGGGAAGGCTTAAAAAACGAGGCCATATAGTAGTGTGGGCGTTGAGATATGGCTAAGGTGTTCGACGTAGGGCGTATATGCGTCAAGGTTGCGGGCAGGGAAGCGGGGAAAAAGTGCGTCGTGGTTGACATAATAGATGACAAGTTTGTGCTCATAACCGGTCCTAAAAGCGTTAACGGTGTAAAGAGGCGCCGCGCAAACGTGAAGCATCTAGAGCCACTCGACAAAAAGATAAGGATAAAGAAGGGCGCTAGCGACGAGGAAGTACTGGCAGCACTCGAAAAGGAGGGTCTCATCGACTTCATGAAGGAGGAGGTAAAGCCCTCGCTGGCAACCACCCTGGGATAAGCCCAAGGCTTCGAAGGGAAACAGGCATGACCGTGTATCTTAAACCACCAGAAAAAAGGGAGATTTTTATACTAGATGACGCTGAGACCGACCCCCGCTACGGGTGGCGCCCCGCTGAGAGGCCGCTCGACGTGTACCTTAAATACTCTGCCATAAACCTCGACAAACCCATCGGGCCTTCGAGCCACGAAATAGTGGCGTGGCTTAAAAGGATCCTCGGGATACCTAAAATAGCCCACGCGGGGACCCTAGAGGGCGTGCAGCCCGGGGAGACCCCAAGGTCTCGGGGATCCTCCCGATCCTCTTAAACAAGTCCATCAAGGTGCTCCCGGTACTCCTCAAGGAAGACAAGGAGTACATGGTTGTTATGAGGCTCCACGGAGACGTTGACGACGACACTCTACAAAGGGTTGTAAACCTATTCCGGGGCCCCATATACCAGAGGCCGCCTCTCCGCTCGGCTGTAAAGCGCGCCATAAGGGTCAGGAGAATATACGACATAAAAATCTGGGAAAGGGATGGGCGCAACGTGTTGATGCAGGTGTGGTGTGAGGCAGGGACGTACATTAGGAAGCTGTGCCACGATATAGGGGAAATACTGGGGGTGGGGGCCCACATGCAGGAGCTTAGACGTATACGCTCAGGCAGTCTAGACGAGGACGAGTATAGGGCGACCCTCCACGACGTCGTCGACGCATACCACTTCTGGAGGGAGCATGGCTTAGAAGAGCCTATGCGGAAAGCCTTTATCCCCGTGGAGTACACGGTTAGGCACCTGCCCAAGGTGTATATCAGGGATACAGCGGTAGACGCTGTGTGCCACGGCGCCCCCCTCACCGTGCCTGGCGTCGTAAGGGTCGAGGGCGGGATAAAGGTGGGCGACTACGTAGCGGTTATGACGCTTAAGGGGGAGCTAGTGGCGCTCGGTAGGGCCGCTATGAGGACCGAGCAGATACTCTCCTCTAAGAAGGGCGTGGCCGTAAAGACGGAGCACGTAGTGATGGAGCCCGGCACCTACCCCCGTGCATGGGGAAAATAGTCGGCCTCGCAGTCTTTATCCTGGTGCTCCTTAAACAATAGGAGGGTTGAGGAATGGCGCTCAAGGAGATAGTGGTTATGCTGGGCCCCGCGGGCTCCGGGAAGACCACGCTGGCGGCTGCCTTGGGAAAGTGGATTGAGAGGAAGCAGTTTATCAGGGTTGGCTACGTGAACCTCGACCCGGGGGTCAAAAAGCTGCCGTACAAGCCCCACGTGGACGCAAGGGAGTATGTTACCGTTGAAGACGTCATGGAGAAATACGGCCTAGGGCCCAACGGCGCGCTCATTAAGAGCGTGGATATCGTCGCCGAGCATAGGGGCGAAATAAGGGAGAGGATAGCCAAGCTGCCGTACCCCTACATAATAGTAGACACGCCGGGACAGATGGAGCTCTTCCTTTTCCGGGAAGCGGGCCCCCTCTTTATCGACGAGTTTAGAAGCATAGGTTTCCCGGTTGCAGCTCTAATCTACGACCCCCTCTCCGTGGTAAAGCCGGAGGACATCGTTGGTTTAAGGCTGCTCGCCATGGCAGTGCAGTTCAGGCTAGGTTTAGACGCTGTTCCTGTTCTAAACAAGGCCGACCTATTATCACCGGAGAGCCCGGTGGCAGACCTGCTTGAAGACAGCGTGAAGCTTAGAGAAGTCATCGGAGGAGGAGAGGGAGTGTACGCCGAGGTGGCGGAGAAGCTTCTAGACGTGCTGGACGAGTACAAGCTAGCTACACGTATACCAAAAGTATGCGCGGTCAGCGGTGAGGGTGTAGAGGAGGTATACGACATGCTCCACGAGATATACTGTTCATGCGGAGACATGACCTAGCCTTCCAGGATGGTCTTCATTATCAGGTCCGAGGAGAGGCCTGCCTTCACGCTAGACGCGGAGGCGCTGAGAGATATCACCTTGGTTCTCCCATAGCGGCCCATGCTTACAACGCGGGCGTTTATGAGGCCAAGCATGTCCAGCTCGTTTATGATATCGCTTATCCTCCTCTGCGTCACGGGTTCTATGCCGACCTTCGAGACAAGCTCTTTATACTTGTTATAGATTAGGCCCGTGGTTATAGTCTTCACAGAGTCTCGTGTAAGCAGGTAGATCGCCGCCAGGGTCAATTTGACGTGAAGCGGCATAGTCTTTATTACGTCGACGGTAAGGTTCTTCTCTATCTCGTGTCTTGCCCTCTCGACGTGACCGAGGGTCACCTTATCCGCCCCCTCTCTATCCGCTATATCGGCTGCCTTCAACAGGATGTCTAAGGCGAGCCTGCAGTCCCCGTTCTGCCTGGCGGCGATTGCGGCGACGCGCTTTATCACGCCCTCCTCGAGTACACCCTCGTTAAAGGCCTCCGCGGCCCTTTTCCTCAATATATCCTCGAGCTGTATTGCGTTGTAGGGTGGGAAGACGAGCTCCTCCTCGCCCAGGCTACTCTTAACCCGCGCGTCGAGGAACTCCATGAATTTCAAGTCGTTAGTTATCCCTATCAGCGAGACACGGGAGTTTTCGAGCTGCTCGTTTATTCTTGAGAGGAAGTAGAGCACGTCGTCGCCGTTACGCTTCACCAGGTTATCTACCTCGTCTAAAACCACTATAAGGATCCGCCTACGGCGCTCAAGGCCCCTGAGCACGCGCTTCATCACCTCCCCCAGGGCTAGGCCGGTGAACGGCACTTTGACTCCTAGGCTCTTCGCTAGCTCGGCGAGAACCCTGTAACTTGTATTGTTCTGCCTGCAATTTATGTACACGTACTCGACCCTAGCCTTGGCCTTCTCCTTAAGCTTCCTCAGCACGTATTTTGTGACAGCGGTTTTACCCGTCCCAGTGAGCCCGTAGATGAAGACGTTAGACGGCCTTGACCCCAGGAGAGCGGGGGCGAGAACCGTCGCCAGCCTCCTTATCTGCTCGTCTCTATGGGGGAGGTTTTCCGGGACATAGTCCGGCAGGAGCTTCTCCCTATCCTTGAATATCCGGGATGCAAGGTACCTCTCAAATATCTCCTCTACGCTAGCCATACGCCTCCACTTGAATCAGTGGAAACAAGCGTTCATTCCACTATAACATATCCCCGGAGAGTACACCGAAAGTCTACTACCGGGAATACATATGTATGATTCATTCACTCCCCGGCGGTAACGAATTTAACGTGATGCAGCTTCTATACATCACGCAGACCGCCGGGGTGGCCGAGTGGACCAAGGCGTCGGCCTGGAGACGCCAGCTTGAAAGCCGATGCCCCATGCGGGGCGCCCGGGTTCGAATCCCGGCCCCGGCGCCATTCACCGCTTAACGGTGAAAACTGAAATTTTCGTATTGACACTACTACACGGTGCCGCGATGCCGCTCCATATAAAGGCGGAGCCCGGGGATGTTGCTGAGCGCGTCGTCGTTGCTGGTGACCCTGCTAGGGTTAGGCAGCTCGCCGGCTACCTCGAGGACGCGAGGCTCGTGAACGAGAACAGGGGCTACCTCGTCTACACGGGGAAGTGGCGCGGCACACCGGTAACAGTAGCCACACACGGAATAGG
>JALSNQ010000013.1 GCA_026986905.1 Thermofilaceae archaeon | reverse complement strand
TAATATCTGCGACGGTTTTCCGCGGCGTGCTACCGCTTTTCATAAAAGAAATCGGTGATGCCGCCGCTCTTTTTCGTTAACGGGGGGCCGAGTAGAGGTCTCAGCTGTGTGGGTTCCAGCTGCCCTACAAGCTCCTCCGCCTGCTGCACAACGCTTTGCAGGTGCTCTAAGCCCCGGATTTTCGTGTTTTCCTTTAATGCGCGTAGCAGTGCTAGTGTCTTAGGCCTACTATCTATCGCTAAGGCGTAGCGGCTCAAGATAACTGAGAGTTCCCTGTAGAAGTCTTCTTCACTTCTCAGGGGCTCCAGGAGCGGTGCTGGAGGATCCGGTACCAGGCGGACTTTTTCTGGGAGAGGCTTTGGGGGCCGCGGCGCCTCCCTAGCCTTTAGCGTTTCTGCCTTCACCGCGGTTCTAATCCTGACCCCTCTCGGAGACACGTGGCCGCCCGGGTATCCGCCCACTAAGTGTATCGCCTTTAAGGCGAGCCGGTCCGCCTCGCCGGGTCTATACGTGAACCACGAGTCGTCGTAGCGTGGATCGTGGGGGTCTGTCCAGGAGAGGTTGAAGGAGGATAGGTCTGCCGGTTTCAGCGGGACGCATGCCCTGTCAAGCAGCCGGTGCAGGCTTAGAGGTGCAGTGAATACTCGCTGGGGATCTATTAGGTTCTCCACTTTTATTGGTGCGCCCCCGGCTGCCTCCACTATGCGTTTAGCTGCGCGGCGGAGTATGTACTCGACAACGCTATAGGCGACGTTTAGTGGGCCGTATTTCTTGTATACATCACTTGAGATGGCTGCTTCGTGTATGTGGACGTGCATGCCCCGCCCGCTCCATTTAAGCCATACGCTCTCCACTACGCCGTGGCGGGCTATCTCGCCGACTATGGCCTCCGCTACGGCTACTGTGCGCTGCCAGAGTTGTGGCTGGGAGTCTATGTCCCAGCTTGGGGTGTAGGCTACCATGTTTTCTACTGAAAGGTCGTCTTTACTCCTCAGTGCACCGTAGAGAGCTGCTGAGCCGTAGAAGGCTCGGGGGCTACAGAAGGAGAGAGCCTTAAGAATCAGCGATAACTGGGCTGGCGTGCCGGCTGAAAGCGGCTTGCCCCGGTGGTAGCGTATAAGCATTGGCCGGCCGTCTTTGAGCTTCCTCTCACAGTGGACGGCTATCCAGCGCCCATTTAGGTATCGGGCCATCTCGCGTAGAACCCGGGGGTTCGAGTAGTATTCCACGGGCCTCATTACTCAAGTAGCTATGTGGCTCTGTGCCGGAGTTATTGTTTTCGCGCAGGGGTGAAAGAATATGGGTGCCGGCCGCCTAGCCCCCCGGGAACGTGGCGGTAAAAATCATGCCTCTAGGATTCTAATCAGGCTTGCAAGCTCAACGGCCTTCTCCTCTATTTCCCTCTCTATACGGGCTATCTCGTCCTTGTATTCTTCCCTGCTCATCCTGCCTGATCTAAAGGCGCGCTCGGTTTTCTCGAGGCGTCTAAGCAGGCCGTTTATCTCGCCGCTGACTCTCTCCATCTCTGCCACTAGTCTTTCGCCGTCTTCGCCTAGAGTTGAGGCAAGCTGCCTTATCCTCTGGGCTAGGCGTTCGTCGCGCCTAGCAGATTCCCTTATTGCGCGTATCATCTTTGTCGTTCCAACCTTCTTCGCCCTCATCTCCCGCAGCCTTTCGACCAGGTTGCGGTATAGGTCTTCCCTGCGGCTTAGAAGCTCCCCGATCTCGGAGATCTTGTCCTCCTCCACAGAGGCCAGCGCCCTTCTAGCTCTCCCCCTCTTGCTATACACATATGCATAGCCTCCGAGGAGAACAGCGGTGATTACTGTAAGCGCTATCAGTGGGTAAGGTATGTTGCCCTCCTCGCGTACTGTCGCCTGCACGGTTACCGGTTTATAGTAGTTCTCGACTACGAGGGGGCCGGGCCTGGGTAATACATAGCATGTGTACGCGCCCTGCCTATACGTTCTCAGCGGCGTAGGGTTCACAGATGCTGAGCCATCAACGCATATGTTAACCGTGTAGTTGTCCACGTGGATGCCGTAGCCCAGGTACGCGTCCAGCGTGGAGGTCTTGTTCACACGCAGCTTCACGACTATGCTTGTCTTTTGCCCCATACCCTCGGGTGGAGAGATAAGGGAGATAAGCAGTAACTGGAACTTTCCGTCACGGCTTTTACCGATTCTCCAGTACCTCCTCGGATACGGGCCCAGGGGCCCCTCCACGCCGAGTACCTCGTACTCCGAGGGCATTCTCAGGGCGAGTCTTTCAAACGGGTATTCTGCTATGTTAACGACGGTTATATTGTCCCTGTACTCGGCCCAGCCTTTGTGGATTATTATGGTCCTCTTTAGCTCGCTGATTGAGGCGAGGATTATGAAGTACGTCTTAGATGTGGCGTTTACGACCACCGTTTTACCGCCCGGCAGCGTCGCGTTTATATATAGAGTGTTCCCCTTCGGCTTCCCTATATTCGTCTTGCCGTACTCTACCCTGCTGGCCCTCACCTCCAGCGTGCCTCTAACACTAGTGTTGTAGCCTATTGGGGATAGTGGGAGCGGAAAGGACAGCGTGACGTTTTCTCCCCGGATCTTATATATCCTGCCGAAGAGTACGGTGATGTTTATCTTGCTGCTGGGCGACGGCAGCTGGAAGACCAACCTCCCGTCAACTATCTGCCCCTTTACGTAGCGCCCACTGAGGTCGACGAAGGCTGCGAGCACCCTGTCGGCGACGCGGCTCACGTTAAACTCAACTGTTTTGACTGGAGCGGGTAGCTGGAGCCTCATGAGCACCGTCTCGTAGTACATCTCGGTTCTGGCCTGTATCTGGTTTATAGCCTGGGGGGACGGGGGAGCCGTGGAGGCGAGGGGCACTAGTAGCGTGGCTAGGAGCAGCAGCATGAGCAAGGCGGATGTTTTCTTCCTCAATCTACGAGCACCTCTACCTATAACCTTCATGTAGATTTAAGGTTCCCGCCGGCCAGCGAATATGACAGGCATATAAACCCCCCTCAGGCCCCAAGGTTTAGGGCGTCCATGAGGGTGTACATCGAGACCTATGGCTGCTGGCTGAACAAGGCTGAGAGCGCGGTAATGGAGCGTGTGCTGCGTGAAAGGGGGGCCTTTATTGTAGATGACCCTGGTAAGGCCGACGTGGTGGTGGTGAACACGTGCGCTGTGAGGGGGGATACCGAGAGGAGGATGTTGAGGAGGATAAGGGAACTCGAGGAGGCGCGTAGAAGGCTGGGCTTTAGACTTATAGTTGCAGGCTGCCTGGCTAATGTGAGGCCGCATACAATCCTCGAACTAGCCCCAGAGGCAAGCCTCGTAGAGCCAGACGCGTTGGAGAGGATAGATGAGGCCGTGTTTTCCGACAAGCAGGTCTTCCTTCTGCGTAGATATGGTAGGAGGCGGGGAGTTCTGCCGGAGTATAGGGGTGGGGGAGTATATGTTGTACCCATAGAGACGGGATGCCTGGGGGCATGCGCTTTTTGTGTGGCAGGAGTCGCTAGGGGGAGGGGTGTAAAGAGCTACGACCCGGACGCTATAGTGGAGGCTGTGAGGTCAGCCGTGGCGCGGGGCGCTAGGGAGGTCTACCTCACCGGCCAGGATGTGGCGGCGTACGGCGCCGATATAGGGGTCACCCTAGCCGACCTGCTAGGCAGGCTTCTCGACGAGGTGCCGGGCGATTACCGTATACGCCTGGGAATGATGGAGCCCATGCTACTTATGAGGCAGCTGCCGGGCATTCTCGGGTATTTTAGGGACGAGCGGCTATACAGGTACTTTCACGTCCCTGTCCAGTCGGGGAGCGACAAGGTGCTCAGGCTGATGCATAGACGCTACACTGTAAGCCAGTATAGGGGCCTCGTAGAGGCGATCCGTGGAGAGGTGGGCCGTGCAAGCATAGTGACCGACATCATAGTGGGGTTCCCCGGCGAGGGGGAGGAGGAGTTCAACGAAACACTGAAGCTCTTAAAGGAAGTCTTGTTCGACAAGGTACACGTAGCAAGGTATACTCTGCGCCCGTTTACACCGGGGTACCTCATGAAGGGTGTGCCTGAGCCGGTGAAGAAGAAGAGAAGTCGCGAGGCCTCTAGGGTGGCGCTTGAGGCGGCGTATCGTGTTAATAAGGGCTATGTGGGGCTCGTGAAGGAGGTTGTCGTAGACTCTATTAGCATGAGGGGAGACTACGTTGGGAGGACCATAGAGTATAAGCCGGTCGTGTTGAAGGAGAAAAACCTTCGACTAGGGGACGTGGTAGAGGTTAAAATAACTGGTGCCACCCCGCTTGCGCTAGAAGGGGTTGTTGTCAGCTAGAAGCTTCCTTGGCACGCCTAATCTCTTCGATTCTCTCTATCGCCTTGTCGATGTCCTCCTCGCTTATTTTCCTGAAGAGTGGTTTCGGCTCCTTGAGTGCCTGGCCTGGTGGAGGAGGCTCTTTAGCCTCTTCCCAAAGGTGCCTTTCCACGCTATCGCTGTATCCGAGGAACTCCCACATCTTCTGCGCGCTACCAGGGATTATGGGGGACAGCGTTATAGCGAGCGCCTTAACGAGGTGGAGCGCCCCATATAGCACCGTGGCGGCTGCCCCGTCGTCGAGTTCCCAGGGCTTCGTCCTGTTAAGGTACGCGTTACCCTCGCCGGCAAGCTTTACGATCTTTGCGAGCGCCTCCTTAAACCTGAACCTCGCCATTGCGTCGCCGGCCTCGTCTACGAGCTTCGATATGGTGGATGATAGCTCCGCCGCCTCCCTGCTCTCCTCTACGGGCTCCGGCACCTGGCCGAAGCGCCTATACGCCAGGGTTAGCACACGGTGCACGTAGTTACCTATAGCATCGTTTAGCTCGTTGTTTATCACCCTCCTGAACTCCTCCCACGTAAAGTTTGTGTCCCTCACCTCGGGTCTAAGCGCCGTAAGCGCGAAGCGCCAATAATCTACTGGGAAGACTTCGAGCGCCTCATCTATCCATATCCCATGCCGCTTGCTCTTAGAGAACTTGAGTCCCTTAAATAACAGGTACTCTGTGGATGCAACGGTCCAGGGCAGCACGTAGCCCTCCTCGCTGGCCATAAGCAGTGCGGGAAATATTATGACGTGGAATGGTATGTTGTCTTTCCCGATGAAGTACACCGTCTTGGTGTTCTCGTCGAACCAGAACTCCCTCCACTTCTCAGGCGTACCGCGCTTCTCGAAGTACTCCTTGACTGCGGATACGTAGCCTAGTACAGCCTCCATCCAGACGTAAATCGTCTTCCCCTCAGCCCCCGGGAAGGGCGCCGGTATACCCCACTTATTATCCCTGGTCACGCTGCGGGGCTTCAGCCCTTCCCTGACCATCTGGAGGCTCATGTTACGGGCGTTTGCGGGAAGGTTCTTGTTGCCCTCAATATACTTCTCCAGTTTTTCGGTGAAGGCTGGCAGGTCGAAGAACCAGTGCCTAGTTGTCTTGACTATAGGCGTCGCACCGCATATCGCACACCTAGGATTTATCAGCAGCGTGGGCTCTAGCAGGCGGCCACAGTTCTCGCACTGGTCGCCATGGGCCTTCTCGTAGCCGCAGTAGGGGCACGTGCCCACAACAAAACGGTCGGGAAGGAATATCTTGTCGTTCGGGCAGTAGAGCATCTGCACTACATCGTCGAATATATAGCCGTTGTCGTAAACCTTCCTGTAGAAGTCTTGCACAAATTTTATGTGGACAGGGCTCTCCGTCTTACTATAATTGTCAAACGAGATGTTCCATTTCTCGAAAAGCTTCTTAACGTATTCATGGTTCCTCTCAGCGAGCTCTTTCGGCTCTATCCCCCTCTTAATCGCCTCAACCTCTATCGGTGTCCCGTGCATGTCTGAGCCGCTGGCGAAGACGACCTCCGCCCCCCTCATACGTAGGTAGCGCGCCGCAATGTCGGCTGAGAGTATCGACCCCACCAGGTTTCCTAAGTGGGGAACACTGTTCACGTAGGGCCACGCCGAGAACACCATCCATTTCTCACGTTTACCCTCCACTATAGGGCACCAAGGCCTAGGGTAGGGTTGGAAAATATGTTTTTTATCCCCGGGATGAGCAGGGGTAATAGAT
Organism: Thermofilaceae archaeon; assembly: GCA_026986905.1. Classification (GTDB taxonomy): domain Archaea; phylum Thermoproteota; class Thermoprotei; order Thermofilales; family Thermofilaceae; genus JALVKT01. The sequence continues at coordinate 3,539 of JALSNQ010000013.1, read as the reverse complement.
CACTATGCCTTCCATGAATGAAGGTACTCGACCTGCTCTTTAGTCAACTTCTCGTAGCTTACACCTAGTGCTTCAAGCTTTAGCCGGGCTATCTTGAGGTCTATGCTGCGCGGCAGCCTATAGACTGCAGGCTTCGCCTTCCCCCTCTTTCTGACGAGGGCCCTAACGGCTAGCGCCTGATTGCTGAACGACATGTCCATAACCTCGCTCGGGTGCCCCTCCGCCGCAGCCAGGTTTACCAGCCGCCCCTCCGCTAACAGGTAGAGGCGCCGCCCGTCGGGGAGCTTGTACTCGGCAACGTTCTTCCTAATAATCCTCTTTTCGACGGCGATTCTCTCAAGGTCCTCGACGGAGACCTCGACGTTAAAGTGGCCCGCGTTGGCGAGGATGGCGCCGTCCTTCATCGCCTTGAAGTGCTCCTCCCTTATAACGTCCTTGTCCCCCGTCGCCGTTATGAACACGTCGCCTATGGGCGCCGCGTCGGCCATGCTGGAGACGTTGAATCCCTCATAGTACGCCTCGAGCGCCCTAATCGGGTTAGCCTCAACCACCGTTACGCGGGCCCCCATGCCCCTGGCGCGCCAAGCTATACCTCTGCCGACCCACCCGTAGCCCGCCACCACCACGTTTTTGCCCGCTAGGAGGATGTTCGTCGCCCGTATGATGCCGTCGATCGCCGACTGCCCTGTACCGAACCTGTTGTCGAAGAGAAACTTTGTCAGCGAGTTGTTTACAGCTATCACCGGGTATAGGAGCTTGCCCTCCTTGCTGAGCGCCTTTATCCTTATAACGCCGGTCGTGGTCTCCTCTGTTCCGCCCCAGATATTCTTGAGGTCCTTTTTCTCGACGACGCCGCGGGCCGCCTCGACGTCGAGCCCCCCCTCTTCCCCGTAGAGGAGTTTGTGCACCATCACCGTCAGGTCGGCTCCGTCGTCCATGGTTATGTTCGGGCCTATGGAGGCCGCCTTTGCGATCGCCCAGAAATACGATTTCTCGTCCATGCCCTTCCAGGCGTATACGGAGACCCCCTCCGTTGCCAGGTAGGCGGCGACCTCATCCTGCGTTGAGAGGGGGTTCGAAGCGGCCAAGGCTATCTCCGCGCCAGCGTCTCTAAGTGCTAGCATGAGGGCGGCCGTCTCCTTTGTCACGTGCATGCATGCTGCTATCTTGACTCCCTTTAGCGGTTTTGTCTCCGCAAAGCGGCGCCTAATCCTGCGTAGAACCGGCATGTGCATGTAAGCCCAGTCTACCTGTCTCTCGCCGAGCTCCGCGAGGGAAACGTCCTTAACCTTATAGCCCAGCTCCTCCCCCACTCTCGTCCACCTATATTAGTGCCTCGTCGAGATAGCGGGCGCAGCCGCACTTCCTCTCACGCGGTATCATGGGTATCATCCTGTACAGCAGCCTTTTCACCTTCTCGATGTTCTCCGCCATGACCCTCGCAACCTCCTGGGCGGTAACAGGCTTTTCAGCCCACACGTCGTAGTCCGTCACCATGGCTATGTTGACGAAGCACATGCGCGCCTCCCTGGCCAGCACCACTTCTGGGACAAGCGTCATTCCTATTATGTCGGCGCCCATCTGCCTCCATAGCCTCGACTCTGCACGCGTAGAAAACCGGGGCCCCTCTATGCACACGTATGTCCCCCGCTCGTGTACGGTGATATCCTCCCTCTTCGCAGCCTCCAGGCAGACTTTTCTCAACTCGGGGCAGAAGGGATCCGCCATCGACACGTGGGCTACCACGGGGCCGTCGTAGAACGTGTACTCCCGCTTCTTAGTCATATCTATAAACTGGTCGGTGCAGACGAAGTCCCCCGGCCTGTAGTCTTCCCTGAGACTGCCGACTGCGGATACGGAGATGACGCGTGTAACACCTAGTTCCTTGAAAGCCCATATGTTCGCCCTGTAGTTTATCCTGTGAGGCGGGAGTCTATGCCCCCTACCGTGACGTGGGAGGAAGGCTACCTTACGCCCCCCTACTTCGCCTATCAATATGGAATCCGAGGGAGGCCCGTAGGGGGTATAGATTTTCACCTCCTCAACGTTCTCGAGGATGCCGGGATCGTAAAGCCCGGATCCCCCGAGAACCCCTATCTCCGCATTAGGCTTCTTCATAACAACTTTTTATAAAAGAAAGTGGATATATTGGAGTTACGCCTACAGGTCGCCCACCTTGAGGACGCCGCGCGCGGCCAGCTTCTCAATAGCTGCTCTAAAGACGCGCTCACCCACGTCTATGCCGTACCACTCCTTAAACGTCTCTACAAGCTCGTCAAACCTCCACTCGTGGCGCCCAGTCTCAGCCACTATTTTCTCCAAGAAGTTGGTTGTGTCCTCTACACGGCACCACGGGTACTGGTACCATACCCAGTCCTTTACCTCCTCAACATAGTAGTCGGGCTTAATCTTGGCTACACTGCTTATCCACTGCATAACACCCGTCCTTATCTCCGCGGGCGCAGCCGCCTCCTCTAGGTGCTTCCTCGCTACTATGAGCGAGTCGCCGGTATCGCATATATCGTCGATTATCAAAACCTTTTTTCCCTCCAGCTTTACGGGAACAGGGTATTTCACGTGCGCCTTAGCAGTTATTTCGGCCGCACGGCCCCAGTGGAGAACCTGTACGCTGAGAAGGTCGTGGATGTCAAGTACGTCACATACGAGGCGGGCAGGCACGTAGCCGCCCCGTGCCACCGCTACAACTGCGTCGGGGCGCCAGCCGCTGTCCTCTATGAGGCGGGCGAGCCTAAAAGCCCAATCATGTACCTCCTCCCAGGTAACAAGTTTAGTGCGAACCTTCGGCACAGCACATAATTTAACGAGATTTTCATATGGTTTTCGGACATGTTCGTGGGCAGCATATAGCGGCGTCCTAGTGGCGGGAGGACGGCTATGGAGACTACGGAGGCAATCTTAGAGGCATACATCAGGGTTCTACCTTGGGAGATCAGCGCGGAGAACATTGTAAGGGAGGGGTATCTAGTGCTGCTGAGGCTGGATCTAGGCCCCTGCGCTGTAAGGGTGCGCAGGGTCAGGGTGTATGGGGTTGTTGAGGGGCTCTCCGCTAGTGAGCGTAGGGTTGATTTCACGGTTAGACTAGGGGAGGCCGGCGTCCTGGTTAGGGCCTGGCAGGAGAACATGGATGTCGTGGAGGGCGTCGAGGAGGGTACGTGGGTTGAAGTCTTCGGGACACTGAGGCTGGCGGGAGAGGTTGTCTATGTTAGCCCACTAATTGTGAGGGAGAAACGCCTGGACTGGACCGAGCTTGTGAAAAGGGATAGGGAGGTTCTCGCAGAAGCATACTGTGGAGGCGGCGGTGCTTTAGAGGCGGGAGACAATAGCGATATTATGGCACGCGTGTAATATATCACCGGGAGAGTGGATAGAATGCCCCGGAGGAGGAAAAAGGAGGGGGAGAGCGGAAGGGCTGTGGATATAACATCGTTCTTTTCCCAGCCCAGCAAAACCGGTAAGGAGAAGCCTCCTGCAGAGAGCGGAGGAATCAAGGCCCCGCTTCTTCTAAGTGAGGTGGAAAA
>JALSNQ010000012.1 GCA_026986905.1 Thermofilaceae archaeon | reverse complement strand
GCTTCAAACTAATTGAAAGCGCCAGGGGCGGCATACACGGGGGTGAAACCGTGCTTACGGCTAAGGCAAGGGAGCTACTGGACGTCTATAATGGCCTCGTCGCCGTGGTCTCGAGGGCTGTAGAGGAGTACTGTGCGCGCCGCGGTTTGGCGGGTTCCGAGTGCCGGGTCACCTAAAAATACCCTGTAGGCGTAGAATAGCGGAGGGTGTGTCGGATGAACAGGAATGTGGCGCTGGTACTTCTCCTCTTCGTCGCGGCCGGGGCAGCCTTGGCCGCGGTGAGGGGTATCGGTGCTCCAAGCGGCGATTTCTCGTTCACGAATGAGACGTATATCATAGAGGGGCGATTTCTCCTAGTAAACAGGAACAATGTGAGCGTCCACGACTACGTGTACGTCGCTTTGCCCCAGAACACCACCTTCCAGAAGAGCTACGTCCTCTACATAAAGCCCGCACCGATAAGGTACATGACCGACGAAGACGGTAACAGGTACGCTGTGACTGTTATAGACGCTAAGCCCGGTGAGAAGGCGTGGATACACGTAAAGTATAGGGTGGAGGTCTCCGGCTACGTTCTATACGCCGACGAGGATAGGGCCCGTTGGCCAAGCTTTGACATGGTAAAGCGGTACACCGTGTCCACGGGCTACTGGGACGTCTACAATGAGACTCTAATCAGGCTCGCCTACCAGGTCGGCTACGCGGACAACCCCGTTACCACAGCGAGGAAGCTTGCGGAGTGGGTCGTGGGAAGGGTGGCATACTACGTAAATATGGGGAGGTATGGCAGCGACCATGCGGTCGTCTACAGGTATGGTAGGTACCAGATAGTGGGGGACTGCGTCGAGGTGGCCGACGTCTACGTCACTCTCGCTAGGATACTCGGGCTCCCGGCGAGGACAGCCTACGGCTTTCTGCTGACAAGCCACAGCCAGAAGATGTGGCTTAACATGTCGACGCTCGGGAAGGAGGGTGAGGGCCTGCTAAGCCACTGGGGAGGCCACATGTGGCCCCAGGTCTACGTGCCGCCATGGGGGTGGATAGACGTCGACATGCTAGACGGGATGCAGCCCAACTTTGGGATATTCTCGGAGAGACACGTCCTCTTCGGCGTTGAGGAGACGAAGTACTATGGTACTTCCCTCACGAGTAGCTGTGTGCCCAGTTATATGACTCTCCAGTACGTCGAGTACAACTTCAGGGGTGTCGCGCCTTGAAGAGGGTCGTCGCAGCCCTGATAGTGCTACTCGTGGTCGGCACGGCTGGGCTTACGGCCGCTCAGCCCCAGTACTGGATAGCGCTAAACTTTGACGTAACGTTTTATCCCGACGGAACCGCGGTCGTCGAGGCGAAGCTTCACCCCTTCACGGTGAGCGGCAGGAGCCTTTTCGGGGAAAAGGATGTTGAGAAGGACCTTGAGGAGGGCTGGCAGCAGACCGCCTACGAGATACTCTTAATGTTCACCGACAACCCGAAGACGATAAAGTTCGATGTGCTCACTCGTTTTGCGAAGGATCCTAAAGCCGAGGTTCTCTGCGACGTGGCGGGTACAGGGAAGATAAGCCGCTTTAAGGGCGCCTACGTCGTCAAGCTTAGGGTTTATCTCAACTCGAGCAGCTATGTGAGGCCCTTCGGAGGCGACGTATACGAGGTGAAGGTGAGAGATAGCTTTACGAGCCTCGACCCCAGGAGCTGGATAGACGTTATCTCCTTCAGGTTTTCCCGGGGAGTGGAGCTAGTGAAGTATAGGTGGGAGCCCAGCTTCGCTAAGGGGCCTAGCGCCAAGAAGCCCGGCTACCTCCTGTGGGTAAACTTCAATGAGCAGGAGGCGCCCGACTTCTACGTGTTCGTCATGAAGCTGCCCGGCTTCCACTACGTGGGGAGGCCGGCGGAGGTGAAGGCCAAGATCCTGGACGCCAAGATAGGCGAGGAGGGGCTAGTGGTGACAGTGGCGAATAACTCTACGAGCTCTGGCTACGTGTATGTAGTCGCTAAGACGCCCCAGGGGACGGAGGCGAGGAAGGTGTGGCTCTGGAAGGGCAGCGTCGTTGAGGTCAGGTTTCCGGACGTGAAGAGGGCGACGGAGGTAGAGCTTTGGTCAGGGGACGTGAGGCTCGACGTCTACGCCCTGGGCCCCGCTAGCCCCCTGGTCGTCAAGAGGAACGGCTTCTACTACCTGATAGCGCTCTTGGTGCTCTTCGCCGCCCTCTTCACGGTCGCCTATAAGGTGGAGGAGCGTAGGAGGACTCCAAGCGGGTGGGTGCTCTACCCCTATAGGTAGGGATTTTTTACCCTGGAGGCATGTATCCCACTGGTGCCGGAGTTGCAGGCAATGAGAATGGTGTTTCTCGGCCCACCGGGGGTTGGGAAGGGCACCTACGCAAAGGCTGTATCAAGGGAGTTCGGTGTCCCACACATATCTACCGGCGACATATTCCGCGAGGAGATAGCCCGGGGCTCGGAGCTCGGCCGCCGGGTCAAGGAGTACGTGGAGAAGGGGCTCCTCGTGCCCGACGAGGTGGTAATAGAGGTTGTTAAGAGGAGGCTGGCCCAGCCCGACTGCGCCAAGGGCTTCATACTGGACGGCTTCCCGCGTACACTCTCCCAGGCCGAGGCTCTTGACACATTTGCTCCCCCAAACCTGGCATTGAGTTTCATTGCGCCCGACGAGGTGATCATCGAGAGGATAAGTGGGAGACGTATCTGCGCGTGGTGTGGCGCCATATACCATGTAAAATACATGCCGCCCAAGTACCCGGGTATATGTGACAAGTGCGGCGGCCCCCTCATCCAGAGGCGGGATGATAGGCCTGAGGTCGTTAAGAAGAGGCTGGAGGTGTACAGGGAGAGGTTTACGCCTATACTGGGCTACTACCGGGATAAGGGTATTCTCAGGGAAGTTGATGCTAGCGAGCAGGCGCCCATAGTGATACCGCGCGTGCTAAAGGTTATCAGGGAGTACTACGGTATAGAGTGATGTACGCTAGAAGCTTCCGCTACAAGGTGCCCAGCGGCAAGGCTCAGCGTTGCCTATCGATAATAGAGGAGATGGCCGCGAGGTACCGGGAGATCATGGGCAGCGAGCTTAGGAGAACGCTCCTCGCTAGGGAGGAGGGCGGCACGACCCTCTTCGAAGAGACGTACTTCTTTGAGAGCTGGGATGAATGGAGAGAGCTTATGGAGAAGAGTAAAGGGGACGGACGGCTCAGCGAGCTCTGGGATGAGTTCGAGGAGCTCCTAGAGGGGGGAGAAGTATTCGAGGAGGAGTGGGGCTTCGCCCAGATAGTATGCTAGGCAAGGACTTTTTCTATCAAGTCTCCTAGGCAGGTTTCTCCCGCCAGTTTCGCCAGTTCCCCCACGCCCTTTGGCGGCTTCGCGAGTACCGGTATAGAACAGCAGGGGCTGGGCATGCCTCCGCACCCGTTTCCACCCATGTTTACTATGAAGCCTGCCACGTTGATTCCGAACTCTTTTAGCTCTCCCAGAATCTTGTATGCTACGTCCACATCTAGCGGGTAGGGCCTAGAGACGAGCACTGCCCTATGCTCCTGTGACGAAAGTAGACGCAGGATACTTTCCGCCAGGCTACGCCACTCTTCTATAAGCTCGAGCACGTCGCCGCTCCCTCTACGTATCCTCTCAAGCACCCCTTTGACCCTGAGGTACATTTTTGCCGCTTCACTCAGATGGGCGTAGAACTCCCTCTCTATACGGAGCATCCTGAGCCCTCCGCCGGCAGCCATGGTGTCCCACACTAGCACGTCGAAGCCGCCCTGCCTCCACGCCTCGTATACGTAGTATAGTGCGAACTCCTCGACTATCCCCGGCGCCCCGGCTATGTAGTCTATAACTTCTCTGCCCACGGGGAAGAGGCTCGACGCGACCTCGTATACCTCGTCGCCGAACCTCTTCTTCCACAGCATCTTAATTTTCTCCTCGGAGAGCTGCGACACTCTGAGGCGGCCTCCAAGGAGCTCGCCCTCGTCGGACGAGAGGCCTAGGAGGAAGCCTAGGCTGGGCGTGTAATCCGTTGAGACTAGGCGTACCCTGCGCCCCCTCCCAGCCAGGTATACCGCTGCCGAGGAGGCTATAGTGGATTTTCCCACGCCGCCTTTTCCCCAGAAACTAATTATATACACGGATTTACATGTGGTGTAGGCTAATATATCTTCTAGGGGCTAAAAGCAGCTGGGGGATGAGCGCGTGGTCCTATGCCGAGCCCCTGTGGCTGTGAGGAGGCCCCTACACTTGCGACTCCCCTTTTTTCGCTATATAATCGTTTTTCCCGAAAAATGTGTGATACTAATTTATATGGTTGGATCACAATGTATAGTGAGTGAAAGAAAATGGCAAAAGCTAGGTTTGAGCTATATAAGGATGCGCGGGGCGAGTGGCGCTTCAGGCTTGTAGCGCCGAATAATGAGACAATAGCCGTGAGCGAAGGATATTCGAGCAAACAGGCCGCCATGAAGGGCATCGAGGCAGTCAAAAAGTACGCGCCCGTCGCCGAGGTCGTCGAGAAGGAGTAGGCAGCGCCCCCTCTATTTTCAGGAGGAGCACTTTTACGTCTACGCCGAGGCCGTAGCCGCCAATCCAGTTTTTCCCCACAACCCTATGGCAGGGCACCAGGAGAGGCACGGGGTTGCTTCTAAGCACTGCGCCCACAGCCCTTGCGGCTCCAGGGCGTCCCGCTCTTGCAGCGACTTCGCCGTAGGTCAACGTCTCCCCATAGGGGATCCCCCGGACTATATCGAGCACCTTCCCCGCGAATCCCCCCTTTGGATACTCCGGTTTAAGGGTGAATTCTTCCCTGGAGCCTCTGAGGTACTCTGCGAGCTCTACGAGGAGCTGGTCGGGGATTCCGGGCTCAGCCTCGCCTATTCTCCTGTAGAAGAGGCCTGGACGCGAGATCATGTAGACCCGCCCTCCCTCCCAGGCCGCGCAGAGGCGCCCTATCCTAGTGTTGAAGCATGAAGCCTTCAAGGCGCCGTCGGAGCTAGTTTTTTATTCCCTAGTATTTATTTAGGCCGGGTGACGCTCCGCTCGCCACGGTGAGTACATGGCCGAGAGAAGGCTCCTAGTGCCCCTACTGCTTATAGTGTTGACGCTCCCCCTCGCATGGGGGCTGCCCCAAGGGGCTAGGATAGGCGTCGTCAGGATCGGGAAAGGGTATGTGCTCACGGTTGAGGCTGGTGGAAGCTTCAACGTAAGCGTAGCTGTGAGGGATGCGCTCGGAACCCCGATCCTCTCTAAGAACGCGAGCTGTATAGCTAACTGTAGCCTCCCCCTGGGGCCGCTTAGCCCGGGCGTGTACTACGTGGACGTCATTGTGAATGCTAGGGAGGGCGCGTGGAGCGAGGTAGAAAGAGTAGTTGTTAGCCCCGGTAAAGGAGATTTTTCAACGCTTTTAGCTGATCTCTCACGTCTAGCCGCAACGGTAAAGGGCTCCCCCTACATGTACAGCGACTTGACGCCGCTGGTAGGCGAGGCGGAGACATATTTCAGGCTGGCCTTGAAGGCCCACCTCGAGGGCCGCGGCGACGACGCTGCCTACTACTATATGAGGTCTAGGCGCCTCGTGGACTACCTTCAGCAGGCCCTCGCGAGGAGGGGGGAGGGGCCCATGTACTCTGCCTTCTCCCACCTAGAGGAGTACCTTAACCTAAACTTTCCCGTGGTTCTCGACTTCTGGGTCAAGCTTTTCATGTCGACGTTCATCCTACCCCTACTGCTACTCGCGTTGGCCCCGCTTTACATCTCGAGCGTAGAGGACTGGATAAGGGCTGTTATAGAGGGCCTCGACGTTAAGGATGAGGCGGCCTACACGGCCGCGGAAGAGTCTAGGAGAAGGGCGCTCGAGATACTGCAGGGCGCCTCCGGCCTCGTAAAGGTGAAGCCGAAAACGCTCATAATGACGCTGATCTCGGCGCTTATAGCCGCAATAGGGCTTGTGACCAACAACACTGCCGTGATAATAGCCTCGATGCTTATAGCGCCCTTCATGAGCGTCGTCTTGGGGGCGGCGATAGGCCTCTCCATGCCCCACAGGGAAGTAGTGGTGGACGGGGAAAAGAGGAGGGGTGAGGAGCTCTTCAGCGAAGGCCTACGCAACATCGTCGTCCTGACACTGGCCAGCCTCGCCCTCGTATGGGTGACCGTGAAGATAGCGTCCTTCTTCGTACCCATAGTGCCCGGCAGCGAGATAATGGCCCGCTCTAGACCCAACTTCTCCGACCTTGCGATAGCCATAGGCGCGGGCCTCGCCTGCGCCGTGAGCTACGTTGGCGTGCTGGAGTTTTCAGGCCTTATAGGGGCGGCTATAGCTATCGCCCTCATCCCGCCGCTAGCTACCGTCGGGATAGGGCTTGCTATCGGCAGGCCCGACATAACGCTGGGATCCTTCTCCCTCTTCTATATAAACACTATATCTATAATACTGGCGTCCATCCTCGTCATAAAGCTCTACATAGTGTACCCCGCAGTCGTCTACTTCTTCAGCAACCTGCAGGCTAGGGCCGAGAACGCGCTGGAGTTCATAGTGGAAAGCATACAGTTCTGGATAGACGTCACCTTCGGCTTCCACGAAGGCTTTACGGAGGAAAACATAAAGTACAACTTCCTGAGGCTTATCAGGCTATTAGCCAAGTTCATCTTCTTCCCAGTACTCGTCGTAGCGGGCTACGCGGTCCTGATGTCCTCCCCGCTGCCGCTGCTCCTTTCCAAGGCCGCTATAGGGCTCCTAAGCCTAGCCTCCAGGGCGACCCTGTTTACCTCGTACAGGCTAGACCTGGTACTCTCCCTAGCGTTTCTAGCGGCAATGGCTAACTATACGGCAAGAATACTTAGGGGGTGTAAAGACTGCAGGGGAAAATTCCTAGCGGTAACAGCCCTTTTCTGGATCACTTCCTCGCTCGCGACCAGGATAATATACTTCCCGCGCTCTAACCTGGTGTTCTTCACGATACTCGTGGTATACGCGGTGGTGGTCTATAAGTGGGAGCACGTGAGGAAGAGGTGGAGCCACTACGTAGTGATAGGCTTCACCGTATTCACAATACTTGTTATATCCCTCCAGAGCATCGAGGTATACCAGGTCAGCATGGTGGCACAGAAACTCAGCTCTGAGAGCCGCGTGGTGGCCGATACGGTCGCAATATTCTTCGGCACAAGCCCGGACAACGTGACCACGACGGTCGTCCAGGGCAGGAACCCCCACCTACTGGTAAAGATATCCATGTCTGTGCGCAGTATAGATGATGTGAAAAAGCTTGCAGGAGCGTTGGATATACTTGAGGGCGCATTGAGGAGGTACGGATTTAGCGGTAACCAGGTTGAGGTGACGTTTACGCTTAAGCCGTAGCTACACGTTGAATACCTTCCTTCTCTTGGAGAAGTAGACCTTAATCACGTTTCCAACAGTCTCCACGCGGAATTTCGAGGAGACCTCCGATATAGCTTCACTTATCTCCTTGTCCTCGTAGCCGAGGGCGTATAGCTCGTCTTTTATAACTCTCCCTGTCCCTCCCATCTCGTCGCGCTTCGCCAGGTTAACTATAATATCTGCAAGCTCCTCAACCCTACTTCTACCCACGCGCCTCCACCGGCTTCGCCTATTGCAGTTATATTCATGGCAGGGCGGCTATAATGGTTTCTCGGCCAAGGGGGAGGGTAAGAAATATATTGTCTAGTCCTCCTATTATCTGGATTCTCCTCTCCCCGATTCCTTGGCCAAATTATTCGACACTTGGTGAAGGTATTTTCGACAAAGCTTAAATATCGTTCACGCTGCCCCCTTTCTGAGAAAAGAGAAGTGCAGGTGCCCCCCATGGTCGTCAGGATAATCTCCGTTTCGAACGTCTACGTGTCGCCCTCGCCCTCGAACTCCGCCAAGAAGTACATGCACGCCGCGGCCAACATAATAGCGGCAAACAACCCCCTCTCCCCCGCCATTGAATCCATTAAGGGGATCCTCGTCTTCGAGGCAGCTTCAAAGGTGCTTTTCTCTATAACAGGCGACGCCGCCCTTACAATAAATGGTAAAGAGGCAGAGCCGTGGCGCTCCTACACCTTGATGCCCGGCTCGAGGGTGGAGGCCAAAGGAAGCTTCTACGCCTCCTTCCACGGACTGAACGTGGAGACAGGGGGGTCTAGGGTGCCGTTAAGCCCGGGAATGATCCTCAACTGTAATACTGTCAACGGGGATTTTGGCGCCAAGAAGCTGCTCGCACTAAAGGTCCCGGTTACTATGAGGTTTGAGGCGCCCGACTGGAGGGACATGGTGAGGAGGCTGCAGAAGCATGTAGCCCTAGCTAGGGAGGCTGTGGAGAAGGGAGCAGAGCTTGTGAGGGTGAGGGTGGGGGGCAGGGAGTTCGAGCTCTGGGTTCAGGAGCTGGTTTAGAGGATAGGAGTTATAATCCTATTATTGTATTTTATGTAATTTTGTGTCCCGGAGGTGTCCACGGCTTTGAGAGATAAGATAGCCGATTTGCTTGAGAAGCGGAAGCGCGCCGAGGAGGGTGGAGGAAAGGAGCGTCTCGAAAAGCTGAGGAGCCAGGGCAGGCTTACGGCCTTCGACAGGCTAAGGATGCTAGTTGACCCCGACTCCTTCATACACTTCGGCCGGTTCGTTACGCATAGGGCGACGGGCTTCGGCATGGAGGAGAAGAAGGCGTACGGAGACGGCGTGATAACGGGGCTAGCGACGATCAATGGGAGGAGGGCCGCCGTATACCTCCAGGATTTCTCCTTTATGGGGGGCAGCGTGGGCGAGATGCATGCCTCGAAGATTGCAAGGACGATAGAGCTTGCCGTAAAGCTGGGGATCCCCGTAATAGGCATAAACGACTCGGGTGGCGCGAGGATACAGGAAGGCGTGGACAGTCTGAAGGGCTACGGCGATATTTTCTATAGGAATGTGATGGCGAGCGGCGTAGTGCCGCAGATAATGGCTATAATGGGGCCGTGCGCGGGTGGAGCCGTGTACTCGCCGGCCCTAGCGGACTTCATAATCATGACGAAGAAGAGCTTCATGTTCGTGACCGGCCCGAAGGTTGTAAAGGCCGCTATAGGGGAGGAGGTGACATTTGAGGAGCTAGGCGGAGCCGAGGTTCACGCCACGCGTAGCGGTGTAGCGCACTTCGTGGTAGAAAACGATGAGGAGGGCATTGAGCTGATAAAGAGGCTTCTCTCCTATCTCCCGAGCAACAACCTCGAGGATCCACCGTTCCAGGATACGGGGGACGACCCATTCAGGGAGGACGAGGAGCTAAACAGCATCGTGCCGGACGACCCGGTAAAGCCCTACGATGTGAGAGAAGTTATATCCAGGATATTCGATAGGGGCACGTTCCTCGAGGTGCACAGGTTCTTCGCCCCCAACGCGGTGGTGGGGTTCGCCAGGCTGGGGGGCCACGTGGTGGGCGTTGTTGCGAACCAGCCGGCCGTTATGGCTGGCAGCCTCGACATAGACTCTAGCGATAAGATATCCCGCTTCGTGAGGTTCTGCGACGCATTCAACATACCGCTGGTCACCCTGGTGGACGTGCCCGGCTTCCTCCCCGGCACCCAGCAGGAGCACGGAGGCGTTATACGCCACGGCGCAAAGATAATCTACGCGTATGCTGAGGCGACGGTGCCGAAGATGACCGTTATTATGCGGAAGGCGTACGGAGGGGCCTACATAGCTATGAGCAGCAAGCATCTGGGCGCCGACTATGTCGCCGCGTGGCCGACCGCGGAGATAGCTGTCATGGGGCCTAGGGGGGCTATAGAGATAATATATAGGCGTGAACTCGCGAGAGCCGAGAACCCCGAGGAGTTCGTTAAAGAGGTGGAGGAGAAGTATAGGAGGGAGATAGCCAACCCCTACGTCCCAGCGGCCAGGGGCTACGTCGACGACGTGATACTGCCCAGCGAGACGAGGAGGATACTCTACAGCGTCCTCACCCATCTTCTCGACAAGAGGGAGAAGCACCCCAGGCCCCCCAGGAAGCACGGGCTTCCGCCCACATAACCCTTTACAGCACCTTCCCCATATTCTAAGGGTGTGTGGTGGACGAGATGGAGGGGATAGATAAGGAGAAGAGGATAGCTATACTCACCGCAGTATTCGCTTTTCTATCAATGAAGAGGCGCTCCAGAAGGCCCGGGGCGAAGACGCAGCTCAAGGCCTGGAGGCTTTCAAGGGCGATGTACGAGGATCCTATAGCCGGCTACTAGCGGCTGGTGGGCTCCCGTGAAAAAGAAGTTCCGGGTAATAATCGACGGCGAGGTGTACGACGTCGAGGTGGAAATCGAGGAAGGCGCGTCGCCCGTGGAGGCCCTCGTCTCAGCGCTCCAGACGGGTACTATTACGAGGGTCACCCCCCAGCCGCGTATACGGGGCGCGGTCACCGCGCCCATAGCTGGGCGCGTCGTGGACATCCTGGTCGGAGAGGGAGACTCCGTTAAGCCGGACGACGTCGTCGTAGTGCTTGAATCCATGAAGACCCAGGTGCAGGTCAAGGCGGGCGTGGAGGGCGTCGTAAAGGAGGTCTATGTGACGCGGGGCGCCGCGGTTAAGCAGGGGGATCCTCTCCTGAGGGTTGCGGAGCAGTAATATTTTCCTCCCCGCCGCTATACTACCTGTATGCCGCTGACTGTGGACGGCGTAGAGATAGAGAGGATATCGCACTCCGCCTTCAGGATAAGGGGTGGCGGCGTCACAGTCTACATTGATCCTTTCCACGTCGCCGGCATGCCGCGTGACGGCGACGTGGTTATATGCACCCACGACCACTTCGACCACTGCTCGCCCGATGACGTGAAGAAGGTCGCCGCCCCCTCGGCTATCATAGTGGCGAGCAGGAACTGCGCCGGCAAGGTGGGTAGGCTGGGCTTCGAGTACAAGCTCCTCTCGCCCGGCGAGTCCGTCGAGGTGAAGGGGGTAAGGATAGAGGCCGTGCCCGCCTACAATGTGGGCAAAAGGTTTCACCCGAGGGGGTATGGGGGGATAGGCGTCCTCGTCGAGATAGGGGGCATCACGGTATACCACGCCGGGGACACGGACTATATTCCCGAAATGGAGTCGCTTAGAGGGCGGGTGGACGTGGCGCTTCTCCCCGTGAGCGGGGTCTACGTGATGGATCCCCTGGAGGCTGCTAAGGCGGCTCAGGCCATAGCGCCGAGGGTGGCGGTTCCCATGCACTACGGCGACATAGTTGGAAACCGGGGGGACGCCGAGCGCTTCGCAAGGCTCCTCGAGGGTAAGGTGAGGGTGGAGATAATATAGCCGGGGCAGCTAGGAAAATGGGGGTAAAGGTTGGGCATGAAGCACCCCCTCTCCAAGAAGGTGTACCATATACTCGCTAAGCCCGAAGACATAGCCCCGAGGATAGTCGCTATGGGGGATCCGGGAAGGGTGGAGAAGGCCACCTGCCTCCTAGAGGAGCCACGCGTGGTGAACAGGCACCGCGGCTACCTCGTAGTGACCGGCAAGTATGAGGACACGCCGGTCACCCTGGCGACGCACGGCATAGGGGCGCCTAGCGCGGCCATAGTCTTCGAGGAGCTTGCCATGCTCGGGGCCAAGCTTATAATAAGGGCCGGCACCTGCGGCGCCCTGGATCCTAACGCTGAGGTCGGCACCATAGTTCTCATCGAGGCCGCGGCGTACGAGCGCGGGGGCACTATGGGGATGTACTTCGGCGACACCTCCTTCCCTGCTTCAGCTACGCCGGAGGTGGTGGAAGCCCTAGAGGACTCCCTGAAGAGCATGAGGCTCCGCTACATGAGGGGCGTAACGCTGAGCCACGACGCGTTCCACAAGGTGGAGGAGAACGCTGAGCGCTGGGCAAAGATGGGGGTAACCATACTCGAAATGGAGGCCGCCATACTCTACGGGCTAGGCAGGCTCCGCGGATTCAAGACGGGGGGACTGGCCCTAGTGGTCGACAACATGGTGCACGGCACCGAGCTGGAGGAGGGGAGAGAGGAGCTTGAGTTAAAGATGGTTGAAGCGGCGCTCAGAGCCGCCGTGAGGACGGAGGTATAGGCCGCGACGGGCGGAGAGGATAAGGGTACATGAGGGAGCGATACCCTGTCTACAGGAGCGGAGAAGCATGCTGCTATGTAAGAACAATCCCCGATTTTTTGGAGACCTATGACGGCAGGGCGTCGAAGTACTACTTCTGGCGTGGACGGGAGGGCAGAGGGTACAGGGGGCCTCTGCTCAAGACCTTCTGGGAGGCGCCGCATACCCCGCCGCTGGTGCCGCGCGTCGACGTGGAGGGTAGGCTGAGCGTCGTGGCCGAGAGGTACGGGGAGAGGCTCCGTGGGAAAACGGTCATGGCGGATTTCAGCGGGGGCAAGGATAGTACCGCCAGCCTGGTGCTACTCTCAAGGCTCCGCAGGCTCGTGGATTTCAAACTTGTGGCGGTGTACGTCCACATGCCGTACCTGGAGCCGCCGTCAAACATCGACTTCGTGGAGAGAGCCGCGGAGAGGCTGGGCGTCGAGCTGCTGGTAGTAGAGGCTGATAGAAGACGCCTGCTCTACTACTTGGAGACGCGCGGCCTGCCTCACAGAGGGTCGAGGTGGTGCACCTACCTTAAGACTAGGGCTCTCAGAGCCGCCAAGAAGGCCGTTGAAGCCGACTACGAGGCGAAGGCGGAGAGAATGAACGAGGCCGGGAAAAGGATGCGTAGGCTCGGCGAGATGAAGCGTAAGGACACATTCCTGGAAGGCCCAACTCTGAACATTGTGTACGACATGGAGGTGCTCGACGTCGCGGGTATAGTGGCGTCGGAGGGCCTCGTGCATCCAGACTACCTAGACGGCGTGCCCCGGGTCTCCTGCAAGTATTGCCCCTACAGGAGCCTATACGAGCTCTACGCCCACAGAACCGAGGTTGAAGACGAGGGCCTCATCCTAGACGTCGCCAGGAGAGAATGGTGGAGGCTCTACAGCCCCCGCCTGGAGTGGGACGCGTTCTGGGGACGCCACCTGTGGCGCTTCACCCCGTCCCTGGCGACCATGATCGCACGGGAAGACCCTGAAGGCGGAGACATGGTGGGCCTAGACGAGGCAAGGGAGATGTTTAGAAGCATGTGGCTGCATGCGGGCCTTTACTCCACGGGTAAACCCGACGGTATATTTTCTGGCGCCCCTGCTACTACACGCGATGGCTAAGATACTTTGGTTCAGGCTCCCGGGCTGGAGCCCGCAGCAGGCGGCGTACGCGGTGTACAGAGCCCTCGTGGGCGCCGGGAAAGGAGGGGTCGAGTACATGCATCCAGCGACCGTGAAGGTTAAGCGGGGAGGACTACTGCTCTGGGAGGGTGAAGCGACAATCACGGCGTACCAGCAGGGGGAGTACATCGGGCTTCGCCTGGACACCAGCGAGACGAGGAGCTTCCTGACAGGAGGGCTGCTTGGGAGGAGCAAGGCGAAGAAGGCTGAAAAAGAGCTCCTAGAGGCCATCTACAGGGCACTCGGCAGGCCTATAAGTATCTCGGAGGCCTAGCCGGGCAGTCCGGCAATATATATTTTTCTATGCCTGGCATTTGCAACCTGGTTCTCCAGGAAGAATACGCCATAGCCCTCGGGTATGCCCAGCTGGCCGCCGCTTACAGGGATAAAAATGCTCGTACCAATGAGTGTCGACCTTAGATGCGCATACGCGTTACCGGGGTGCTCCCACCCCTCGAGTGGGACGAGGCCCCATATAGCGTCCCTGTACTCCTCCGCTGCCTCCGAGGGTATAACCACCAGCGCCCCCGTAGATCCCTTAGAGAACACCACTACCACGCCGTCGCCCAGCTCCCTGGCTACACGCTCGACGACCCCCGTGAGCTCGAAGAGGGCGTTTGGGCCATGAGTCACTATCTCGTGTTCAACCATCAAGGGCTACCACCTCAACCATTATGCGCCGCCGCCCCGGGGCCTCGTTTAGGTCGAGCAGCACCACCTGCTGGAATGATCCGAGCTCTAGCCCCCCTCCGCGGACGGGTACTGCGACGCTTACCGGGAATATGCTTTCCCTGAGCAGATCCGGCCCCGGTAGAGAGTCGAGGAAGCGTTCAAAATCCCTCAGGAGGCGCGGCTCATACTCTATGGTGACTAGCCTGGTGTGCGGGGAAAGAGTGGAGGCTACCAGTATGCCCGACTCTACGCCGCCGGCCTCTTTCTCTAGTAGAGGGGTGACGTCGTAGGCCCCCCTGCCCCCGCTTTCAAGCTCCAGTATACGGGCCATCACTCCTATATCGCAGCTATACGGGATAAGGATTATGAAGGGTGTATGGGCGGAATACCTGGCCGAGGCGCTACTCGACGCCCTCGGCTACAGGCTGCTGGATAGGAGGCACGTCGTGGAAAAAGGCGGCGTCAAGCTTGCTGAGATAGACATACTCGCGGAGAAGGGTGGAGAGAGATACGCCGTTGAGGTGAAGTCTGGGAGGGTGTCGACAACAGACGTGAGGCAGGCCTACAGCAACGCCCAGCTAATAGGCGCAAAGCCCCTCATAGTGGCTAGAGGCTTCGCCGACGCCTCGGCTAGGGCCTACGCCGAGCAGCTTGGAGTAGAAGTCCTCCTCTACCCGGACTACCTGCTTGCCGAGCCCGAACAGCTCCACGCTGCCGTCGAGAAGGCTGTAGAAAAAGTGCTAGCTGAGGCCTTCGCCGTAAACCCCCTAGTACTCGGGGATGAGGATTTGGAGGCCGTGAAGGCGTTAGCCTTTTCCAGGAGCTTCGAGGAAGCCGCGCGCCGTCTCGGGGTAGACGCCGGCGAGCTCTCCGGGGTTATCGCCCGGCTAAGGGAGAAGGGGGCGATCACGGCGAAGGGCGGGTACCATTCGCTAAGGCTCCAGGCAGAACTCCTCTTCTTGGCTACTTTATGCGTTCGAGGACTATCGCGGGGCAGACCTTTTTGACGCCTTCTAGGCTACCTATCTCTTCTATTATCTTCATCATGTCCCCGTTGCCGCCAGCCCATATCTCGGTCATTATCATGTGGTCACCCGTGGTGAGGTACACGCTCTTAGTGTACTTTTTCTCGGCGAGTTTCTTCGCCACCTCTAGAATCTTGTCGGGTTCTGTGTCGACGCCGACCAGGGCCACGTTCTTGTACCCGAGCTTTAGGGGATCCACTATTACAGTGTATCCCTTAATTACGCCCTGGTTTTCGAGCTTCTTAAGCCTCTTCTTCACGGCGACGTCCGTTATGCCTATCTCGCGGGCTATCTCCGTGAAGGTGCTTCTAGCATTCCTCGTGAGTATCTCTATTATCTTTTTGTCTTTCCCGTCCAGAGGCATTACCATTACCCTAATCCAATAACCTGTAGTGGGATTAAAAACGTGTTATCCACAGCGTTATAGAAAAATATTTCAAGTGGACGTGTCGCCCAGTTATAAGTGTAAAAAATGTTTAAACGACGGTGTAGAGCTATAAACCGGCTTTACATTCATCCAGGGGCTCGATAGAAAAACTTAAATTATGACCAAGTTTTATCAAGCGGATAAGCCATGGACGCAAAAACTATGGCCGCAGTACTCCTGATAGTAGGCCTCTTAGTGGGCTTCGCGGCCGGCTACGTTTTCGCTCCACCCAAGATCAAGACACAAGTAGTCTATAGGAACCAGACGAAGGTCGTGTACAGGAACCAGACCCAGACCGTAGTCCAGGTTAAGGAGTACAAGCCAGACATAGTGGTGAGCTACAGCGGCGCCACGCCGCCACCCGAGAAGCTAGTAGGCTTCTCTAACATAAACCCCGCCTTCTTCAGCAATAAGAGCGTAGACGCGCTCCTGCAGGCTGCGAAGTACGAGACCAACCCCGTCATCAGGGAGAAGCTATACAACGTTATCCAGGCGATCTCGAACTACGAGGTTCCCATGATATGGCTTGGCCAGGCGAAGGCTAGGAGGCACTACTGGAGCTGGATGCACTTCCCGTTCTTCAACCCGGTTCTGGCCGACAACCAGTGGCAGTTCGTAACGAAGGATCCCAACGCCCCCAGGCCTAACGAGGTGGACGTCGGAGACATAGGTGAGCCCGAGAGCCTGGACCCTGCACAGACCTATGAGACCGCCGGCTGGGGCGCCGGTATACAGCTGTACAACAGGCTCGTCTTCTACTACGGCAACGACTCGAAGAACGTTGTCCCCGAGGCCGCGTATGCGTGGGCTATGAGCAAGGATGGAACCAAGCTCTACTTCGCCATAAGGAAGGGCCTCGTCTTCTACGACCCGTGGGACAAGAAGACGTTCGACATGACGCCCGAGGACGTAGCCTACAGTATTAACAGGATTATAGAGTCCGCCAACTACGAGAAGGTGGACTACCCTGAGTGGATAATCAGCGACTTCGTGAAGAAGGCCTACGTGATAAGCGAGAAGGACATGGAGGCCGCGTTGAAGGAGGGCCTCGTGGCCCCGATCCTGGGCAAGGAGTATACTATAAACAGCATGGACCAGTGGATAAACCTCTTCAAGGAAAAGTTCAGCTACGTGCCGTGGCACAAGGCTAAGACCGAGATAGCCGGCTACGTCGTGATAGAGCTTAAGAGGCCGTACCTGGCCATCATGAGCTGCCTCGCCACCAACGTCGGCAGCATAGTAAGCGAGAAGGCCGTGGCGCTGCACAACAGCACCAAGGATCCGCTTGCGCTCAAGTGGTACAACGAGCACCCTGTCGGCACCGGCCCCTACTACCTTGTCAGCTGGACGCACAACCAGGAGCTCGTCTACGAGGTGAACCCGTACTACTGGGGTGAGCCCAAGCCCACAATCAAGAAGTGGGTTATCAAGATAATACCCGAGGAGGAGTCGAGGATACTTGCCCTCCAGAAGGGCGACCTCGACTACGGCGTCGTCTCGCCGCAGAGCGAGGACAAGATGGAGGGCAAGACGCTCCAGTACAACGGGAAGACGTGGAAGTTCCTCATGCCGTGGATGGGCGGCACCTTCGACATAACGCACATCTATCTGAACAACAAGAAGGAGCCCTTCAACAACCTCTACGTGAGGCAGGCCCTCGCCTACGCGACGCCCTTCGAGTTCATAATCAAGCAGGTCTACAGGGGCCACCTCATGCCCGTATCGGGTGTGATCCCGAAGGGCATGCTCGGCTATACAGACAACGTGCCGCTGGACTACTGGAAGACCATGAGCGAGGAGCAGAGGATAGCTAAGGCCAAGGAGCTGCTCAAGAAGAGCGGCATAGACCCGACCAAGTACACTATAACCATAATCTACAACCAGGGCAACAAGCCCAGAGAGATGATTGCGACGCTGCTCCAGAACGAGTGGCAGAAGCTAGGCTTCAAGGTGAAGGTCCAGACCTTCAGCTGGCCAACATACCTTAAGAAGATCACAAACGGCGACTACGACGTGGCCATACTCGGCTGGGCGCCAGACTACGCAGACCCCGACGACTACGCCTACCCGCTCATGCAGGGCGGCTGGCACTTCGCCACGGTCAAGGTTGCGGGCCTCGCCGTAGCGAACGCTAAGCCCATCGAGATGGCCGGCGTGAAGCTGCTCGTAGGGCCTGCGCCCTAAGGGGCGCTGCAATACAACAAATCCCTTTTTTCCTTAAGGAATTAGATGCAGGGTGTTTTTATATGGGGGATTTTAAGTACTACATCGCCCGGCGCCTGCTCACGTTTGTGCCGACCCTGCTGGGCGTGATAGTTATAACCTTCATTATATCCCACCTTGTCCCAGCATTGCCCGCTAAGGGCGCCTTCGCCAGGCACATGAACCCGCAGACCCTCGCATTGATCAAGAAGATGTACCACCTAGACCAGCCGTGGTACATCCAGCTCTGGCTCTACATATGCGACCTCTTCACGGGCAACTGGGGGACGTCTATAGTGACGAGCAGGCCTATACTCAAGGAGCTTTCAATATACTTCCCTGTCACCTTCCAGCTGGCCATCCTGGGCGAGTTCTTCATCCTGGTCGCGGGGATCCCCCTCGGCATAGCGGCCGCTATGAGGAACAACACGAAGCTCGACCAGGCCATACGCGTGCTATCGGTGATAGGCTACTCCGTGCCCTACTTCCTACTAGCCATAGCCTTCCAGATGATATTCTATTACTGGCTCGGCTGGCTACCCGGATTCGGACTGGGCCGCAAGCCCAGGGTCGTCTACACCGGCATGTACCTCTTCGACAGCATTCTATGCGGCGACTGGGGCGCGTTCGTCGACAATTTCCTCCACTTCCTCCTGCCCAGCATCTCGCTCGCCACGCCCGGCGCCGCGGTCATCGCCAGGCTGATGAGGGGGAGCCTTCTCGACACGCTCAGCGCCGACTTCATAGACTACTGCCGCATGAAGGGGCTCCCCGAGAGGGTGATAATGGTTAAGCACGCCTTGAAGAACGCTATAATACCGATCATCACGGTTGCGGGCCTGCAGTTCGGCGGCCTCCTCGGGGGCGCAATAATCACGGAGACGATATTCGCCATAGCAGGCCTCGGCCGCTACCTGGTGGTCTCAACCTACGCCATGGACTACCCGGTCATAATGGCCGGCACCTTCCTGATAGGCCTCGTCTACCTGATAGTCAACTTCGTGGTCGACCTCCTGTACGCCTACGTTGATCCGAGGGTGAGGCTAACATGAGGCTGCCGTCCTTCATAGGGGAGCGCTACCAGAAGTGGCGCACAAGGAACGAGTCCAAGATAAAGGAGTACGGCCTCATGCTCTACGCCTTCCGGCGCTCCGCCGTCTCCGTTGCAGGGCTAATAATGGTGGTCGTCTTCGTTATAATCGGGGTACTCGGCCCACTGCTTCTAGACGGCATAAAGGCCTTCGTCGCCTTCCTTTACCACCAGGCGGTCGTGTCCTCGATGCCCAGCTTCAACGCGTTCCAGTACTCCTACGACGTGCTCCAGCCCCCCTCCTGGAAGCACTGGTTCGGCACCGACGAGTACGGTAGGGACCTCTTCGCAAGAGTGCTCCTGGGCACCCAGATATCCCTCTCCTACTCCGTCGTCGTGCTCGCGGCCGGCATACCCATAGGGGTTGTTCTGGGCCTCATAGCGGGCTACTACGGCGGCGCGGTGGACGAGCTGATATCCAGGGTCACAGACATGTTCCTGGCCTTCCCGGCGCTCGTGCTCGCGATGGCGCTGGCGGCCAGCCTGGGAGCCGGGCTCCAGAGCGCGATGATCGCGATGATAGTGGTATGGTGGCCGGGCTACGTCCGCCTCATACGGGGCCAGACCCTCTCGATAAAGGAGAACCAGTTCGTCGAGGCGGCCCGCGCAGTGGGAATGAGGGACATAAAGATAATCCTGAAGCACGTGCTGCCCCACGTCTTCACTCCGCTCATAATCTTCGCGACCCTTGACATGGCGGGCGTCATACTACTCGGCGCAGGCCTCAGCTTCATAGGGCTCGGCGCCCAGCCGCCGACGCCGGAGCTGGGCAGGCTAGTCTACGACGGTCTACAGTACCTCCCAGAGAAGTGGTGGTATTCCCTGATACCCGGCTTCATACTGTTCCTTATCGCCCTCGGCTTTAACCTGCTGGGCGACGGGCTTAGAGACGTGTTCGACCCCAAGTATAGGAGGAAGCTCGAATTCAAGGAGAAGTCGGGTAAGAGCGGCAAGGAGGGTGGTGAGTAGTGGTGAACGATGATATAATCCTCAAGATAGAGGACCTCTACGTAAACTTCTACACCTATGCGGGGGTAGTGAAGGCTATCGACGGCGTAAACCTGGAGGTGAGACGCGGGGAATGCCTAGGCCTCGTCGGGGAGACGGGCTGCGGAAAGTCTGTGACCATGCGCTCAGTGCTGCGCCTAATACCGCCTCCCGGGGAGATAGTTAGGGGAAAGATATGGTTTAACGGGGTAAACCTTCTAGAGCTGCCTGAGAGCGAGATGAGGAAGATCAGGGGGAACAAGATAGCCTACATCGTGCAGGAGCCGAGCGCGGCCCTCGACCCCCTCTACAGGGTCGGCTACCAGGTAGCTGAGCCGATGGTCTACCACGGCCTAGTCGGGAGCTTCAAGGATGCCTGGAGGAGAGTGGTTGAACTTTTCAAGCAGGTCATGATGCCCGAACCCGAGGAGCGTGCAAGGGCCTACCCCCACGAGTTGAGCGGGGGGATGAAGCAGCGTGTGGTGATAGCGACCGCCCTGTCGGGTGAGACTGAGCTCCTCATAGCCGACGAGCCGACCACGGCGGTGGACGTCACGATACAGGCCCAGATTATGGATCTCCTCAACAAGCTTAGGGAGGAGAGGAACCTCACGCTGATACTCGTAACCCACAACCTAGGCCTAGTGGCGGAGATGTGCGACCGCGTGGCCGTGATGTACGCGGGCAATATAGTTGAGCTGGCGCCGACCGAGGAGCTCTTCAAGAACCCACTACACCCCTACGTGAAGGGGCTACTGGCCGCGGTGCCCAGGATAACCGCCGGGAAGGACGTGGTCTTGAAGCCTATACCCGGCTTCGTGCCAAACCTTATCTACCCGCCGCCGGGCTGCCGCTTCCACCCGCGCTGCGACAAGGCCATGCCCATCTGCAGGAGGGAGAAGCCCGTAATGAAGGAGGTGGCGCCAGGGCACTGGGTTGCCTGCCACCTCTACGACAAGGTGGGTGGTGGAGATGAGTAAGCCGCTTGTGGAGACGAGGAATCTTAGGAAGCTGTTCCCTGTGAGGAAGCTCTTCAGAACCCTTGGCTACGTGCACGCAGTCGACGGTGTAAACCTGACCATAAGTAAGGGCGAGACGCTAGGCCTGGTGGGTGAGTCCGGCTGTGGCAAGACCACGCTGGGCAGGCTAATGCTGGCCCTCATAAAGCCTACCTCCGGAACCGTGCTCTTCGACGGAAAGGACATCTTCAAGCTTAGGGGCGGCGACCTCCTCGAGTTTAGGAGGAGGGCCCAGATAGTGTTCCAGGACCCGTACTCGTCCCTGGACCCGAGGATGATGGTCTTCGACATAGTATATGAACCAATCCAGGTTCACAGGAAGTACTTCGACATCGACAACCCGGAGGAATACGTCGTAGGCCTTCTAGAGAAGGTGGGGCTTAAGAGAGAACACCTCTACCGCTACCCCCACGAGTTCAGCGGAGGCCAGAGGCAGCGCATAGCCATAGCCAGAGCCCTGGCGCTCCAGCCGGAGTTCATCGTACTCGACGAGCCCACGAGCGCCCTCGACGTCTCAGTCCAGGCGCAGATACTCAACATGCTCAAAGACCTGCAGAGGGAGATGGGCCTGACATACCTCTACATAAGCCACGACATAGCGACCGTCAAGTACATGAGCGACCGCATAGCCGTCATGTACCTAGGCAAAATAGTGGAGCTTGCCGACGCGCAGGAGCTCTTCGAGAAGCCCCTCCACCCGTACACGCAGGCCCTGCTGAGCGCCATACCGGAGCCCGACGTGGAGGCGAAGAGGATGAAGAAGAGGATAATACTCAGGGGGGAGGTGCCTTCCCCCATAAACCCGCCGCCGGGCTGCCGCTTCGCTCCCCGCTGCTTCAAGGCCATGGACAGGTGTAAGGTGGAGGAGCCGCCTCTCATAGAGGTTGAGAAGAACCACTGGGTTGCCTGCCACCTCTACTCGTAGGAGTTCAAACCAGCGTTTTTTCTAATCCACTTCCTATATCCTGGATCCCTGCTGTAAAGTGCGTTGAGCACACCGCTCTTGCGGGGCTTATCTACAAGCTCGTATATCACCACGCCGCCGCTCTCGACGACGGCTATGGGCATGTATATCCTCTCCACATCCTCCGACACGTAGCTGGGCTCCGACGAGAACCCGAGCTCCTTCTCGAAGAGGCTTAGCAGGAATTCCAGCGCGGAGGCCCTAGCGGCGGCCTCCTCTAGGCCGGGGTTTATGCGCCTAGCCCCGAAGAACATCTGCGCGGCCATGCTCTTCGCCGTGGCCCTCGCGTGCTCCACCTTCGCCATGTAGAGGCCTGAAAGCTCGCGCCTAACCTCGCTGACCATCCTCGCGTAAAGCCCTATAAGATCCTTGTTGCTTCTCTCAGACCCCTCGAGGATCGTGCCAAGCCAGGGCTCGGCTTCAACGACCTTTTTCTTCAAGAACGCGTTCCTAACCGTAAAGGCCAGGTTCTCGGGCTTCTCCACGTAGAACGCCGCCTCGTCGAAGAGCCCACGCCTCTCGCCGGGCTCGGATCCATACTCTATGAGACGCAGCGGGGCTAGGAGAACCCTGGCCCCGTTCCTCCTAGCCCATTTCTCAACCTTATCGCGTCTACCATAGAGGGAGCCCAAAACCTTCACCACACACACCTCGCGGGACATGGAATACGCGTTCTACCTAAGTAGAAAATGGTATCAGAACACTTATTCATACTCACTCCCTAATACTAGGGGGCACGGGCTTGAGCTGCGAGGATAAAACACACCTCTACGACCTGCTCACGGCCTGCAAAGAGCTGGTCAGGACGGGCTGGATGGCGAGGGGCGTGCCGCCAGCCATAGGGGAGAGCGTAGCCGAGCACAGCTGGGAGGCGGCGATACTCGCATACATCCTGGCCGAGGAGTTGAAGAAGCGGGGCGCGGCTATAAGCTCTGAGAGGGCGGCGGTTCTAGCACTCTTCCACGACATCCTGGAGGGCCTCACGGGCGACCTGCCAAAATACTCCTCAGAGAAGCTGGGCTACGCGGCGCGCCGCCTCCTGGAGAATAAGGCGCTCGGAGACGTCTGCCTCCTAGGCGGGGAGGAGGTAGTTAAGGAGTGGATGGATGCGCGAACCGTGGAGGCCCGGATCGCGAGGCTAGCCGACTATCTCTCCACGTACCTACAGGCTCGCCGCTACCTGGCCGCGGGCTACCCCGGCGTGGAGGAGATACTCGAGTCAACTAGGGACGCGGCCGAGAACCTGGCTCGCCTCCTAGGTCTCCAGGAGCTCCTCGAGAAGATAGTTAACAGGAAGGGCTAGACCCTCCTCCTAGCCGCTATCCACACGGCCAGCGCCGCCAGCGCCATGGGGACTATCACCATGAGGGCGGGGAGGTTTCTGTTCAGGAACACCTGGACTCTATACCCCCAGTCGACCTTTTCCTCGTAGACGCCGCTGCTCCACGCCACGGGGATGCTAGAGACACTGATGGGGTAGCTCTGAGGCGCCGCCTCCTCCACGTATATCTCTACGGGCTCTTTCTCCACGAAGAGGGGGTTGATTCTCCTGACGTCGGCGGCTCTCCTCCAATACTTCGCCCAGTAGCCTGAGGCGTCCAGTACTTTTATCTCGAGGCTTTCGCCGCAGCTCTGGGAGAGGCAGAAGGCGCGCCCGCCGTCTATTATAGCGCCGCCCCCCGTTATGGAAAGAGGCCTAGCCCCTCCGTCCAGCGGGAATAATACGTGGCCCTTACATGAGTACACCGTAAAGCCTCCGTTGAGGCTCGCAGAGTACATGTACTTCAAGGCCTTTTCCCCGAGGCCACCAGTGCCCAGAAACACCACGTGGCCCCCGCTCACGTAGATGCGGTCGGCGTGGCCGTCGCCCGTGAACGCCGAGGTATACGCCTCCCACTCATCCCCCCTATCAACGACTATCAGCGCCTGCGACTTTTCACCACCGGTTGAGCCAGCGACAACCACCCCTCCTCCGACGATCTTAGCGTCAGACACAGTATCCTCCCCCGACGTATCATATGCCCATGAGGACTCCAGTCTCAGCCCTCTTCCGAGCCTAACCACGAACACCGCGCTCTGCGCTACCTCGTGGCTCCACGTCTCCCCCACCACTATGAGGCTCCCCCCGTTTTCTAGGAGGACGCTTGGGTAGTCGTCGAACTCCCTACTACCGAACACCTCTACCCTCTCAACTCGCCCCGCCCGGATGCTTGCTACTAGGCAGTCGCTCTCCCTGGTCACCGCGCTCGTATTCACGCCGGCCGAACTCTTTACAAGCGTCGCGGCTACTATGAGGGAGCCGTTCTTCAGGATCGCATCGCCGCCGTATAGCTCAGCCCCCCTGGCGGCGACGAGGAAGACGCGTGGGCTGAGCCCCGGGCCTATGAGGGCGTACACCGCGGCCATTCCGCCGTGTCTCCACGTGGAGCCCACGGCCACGGCGAGGCTCTCGTTTATCCTCTTAACCCTAGTGGCGACGCCATAGGGGCCTAGCACATATACCCGCGCCTCGCCGCTCTTAATGTAGCCTGCAACGGGCACCTCGACGTAGCCCCTCTCGATGTACCCCGCGAAAACTATGACACCGCTAATCCTCTTCGCGTCGAGGACGTGCAGCCTTCCCTTGGCGGTGGGAGGGGCCCCAGAAGTGTAGGAGGCCTGCAGGGCTATGAGGAGGACGAGCAGGGCTAGTGCCCCCGTTTTCCTCATGATTTATCATTGCAGCTTACTTGGACGGCGGATTTATCTGTGCCGTTTCGGGGAGCCGCTACATATATACTGTGGTGGACACGTTGTAGCCTCACGGCCCGCCCGTTAAAGTATTTTCACTCTAAGCCGCCAGATAATAAATATAAAGCAGTCGCCTATCCATTTCTCTTGTATGAAAACCAAGCTTGCAGTTCTAGTGATAGCGCTACTTGTGGCGTCAATCGTGGCGCCACTAGCCTTCGCGCAGCCCAACGCGCCCAACGGCCCATGGGTGGACGAGGTAGTCTTCTTCGCTGAGAAGGACAGGGCGAAGGCGGTCGACATGCTCAGCAAAGGCGACATGCACCTCTACTTCATAGACGTCAGCGACCCGCAGATATTCCAGAAGGCAAAGGCCGACCCCAACATCAACTACAAGTTCGCCTACGGCCTCTACTACGAGCTAACATTCAACCCCGTAGGCCCCGTCTTCAAGAACGGCGAGTTCAACCCGTTCTTCGACCCCAAGATAAGGGAGGCCATGAACTACATCATCGACAGGAACTACATCGCTAATGAGATAATGCAGGGCCTCGCAGCCCCAATGTACGTCCCCATAACCTACGCCTCAGTCGACTACGCTAGGTTCATCGACGTCATAAAGAGCCTCGAGATAAAGTACAAGTACAACTTCGAGAAGGGCAAGGAGATAATCTTCAAGGAGATGATGAAGCTCGGCGCCGAGTACAAGAACGGTAAGTGGTACTACAAGGGCAAGCCCGTGGTGATCCACTTCATCATCAGGACGGAGGACAAGAGGAAGGAGATAGGCGACTACATCGCCAGCCAGCTCGAGAAGCTCGGCTTCACAGTCGACCGCATGTACAAGACCAGCAGGCAGGCGAGCCCGCTCTGGCTCTTCGGCAACCCGGCCGACGGGAAGTGGACGCTCTACACCGGCGGCTGGATACAGACGGCCATCAGCAGGGACGACGCAGGCAACTTTGCCTTCTTCTACACCCCGCTCGGCATACCACTGCCGCTCTGGCAGGCCTACAAGCCGAGCCCCCAGTTCTACGAGGTGGCCAAGAAGCTCTATGAGAACAAGTTCAACAGCATAGAGGAGAGGAACCAGCTCATGACAAAAGCCCTCATCATGGCCCTTCAGGACTCAGTGAGGGTATGGCTCGTAAACCAGAAGGCACCCTTCCTACTCAGGAAGGGCGTAGAGGTGGCCAGCGATCTCAGCGGTGGCTTCGCCACAAACATGTGGAGCAGGACTATCAGGTTCACTGGCAAGGTGGGCGGAACCATTAAGGCCGGCAACAGCGAGGTTCTCGTAGACCCGTGGAACCCTGTCGCGGGCAGCGACTGGGTATACGACACCGTCGTTTACCAGGCTACTAGGGACTTCGCGACCCTGCCCAACCCGTACAACGGCCTCCCCGTGCCCGACAGGATGCTCCACGCCACAGTCTACGTGCTCAGCAACTACTCTACGCTCATAACTAAGAGCAGCGACTGGCTCGACCTCAACTTCGTAGACAAGATAACCGTGCCCAGCGACGCCTGGTACGCATACGACCCAGTTAACGACAAGATAATCACCGCCGGCGAGGCCAACGTGACCGAGGCCAAGGTCAAGGTCGTCGTAAACTACGGCGACGTCATAGGCAAGGTCAAGTTCCACGACGGCACCACGATGACGCTCGCCGACTGGCTCGTCGGCTTCCCGCTCACCTTCGCCAGGGTCAACCCGAAGAGCGGGCTTTACGACGAGGCTGCTGTAGGCCCGTTCCAGTCCTGGAGGAAGAACTTCGTGGCTTGGAAGATAGTCAGCGTGCACCCGCTGATAATCGAGTACTACATCAACTATATCAACCTGGAGGCCGAGTTCATAGCCGACTGGGCCGCTGGTTACCCGGCGCACCCGCTCGAGATGATGGCCATAGGCATAAAGGCTGACGCGGAGCACAAGCTCGCCTTCAGCGCCGACAAGGCGGACAAGCTGAAGGTTGAGTGGATGAACTACATAGGCGGCCCGAGCATACCCGTGCTCAAGCAGATGCTCGACGAGGCCAAGGCCGAGGGCTACATACCCTTCAAGGGCTTCCTCGGCAAGTACATAACCGTCGACGAGGTGAAGCAGAGGTACCAGAACCTTGAGAACTGGTTCAAGGCGCACGGCCACTTCTGGGTAGGCGACGGGCCCTTCTACCTCGACAAGGTCGACTACAACGCCCACCAGGCGGTCATAAAGGCATTCAGGCAGTTCATCGACAAGGCCGACCGCTTCGCCGGCTTCGTGGAGCCCATGGTGCCGGAGGTGTCGATAAAGGCGCCTGACGTGGTCATATCGGGCCTCAAGGCGGACTTCGACCTCTCCGTGACCTACAAGGGCAAGCCCTACCCGATGGACAAGATGTGGTTCGTCAAGTACCTGGTCTTCGACAGCGCGGGCCAGATAGTCGCCAAGGGCGAGGCTAAGGCGGTCGCGGACGGCAAGTGGAAGATAGAGCTCCCGGCCAGCACGACCATAAACTTCGGCACGGGCAGCTACAAGCTGCTCGTCCTCGCCGTCAGCAAGGAGGCCATAGTGCCGTCCCAGGCGGAGCAGCCCTTCACCGTGACCAGCCAGATGGCCTACATCAAGGGCCAGGTGGCGCAGATACAGTCCAGCCTGCAGGCCAAGCTGGGCAGCCTCGAGAACGGCATCACCCAGCTTAACAGCAAGGTGAGCACGCTCGAGGGCGAGATCAACGCCGTCAAGGGCAACGTGAACATCGCGATGATACTCGGCATAATAGGCATAATACTCGCCGCCATAGCCCTTGCGAAGGCCTTTAAGAAGAGCTAAACATTTTTTCCAAAACCAAGTTATTTTTACATTTGTCTATGTAAGCTTGGCTTGAGATATTCGTTTAAATATCCTGTAAAGATTTCTTTTCACACCTAACGCTGAAACGCGGGGTTGATATGTCCTTCAAGGGCTTTGTGAGATATACGGCCAGGAGGGGTATAGTACTCTTCCTGGTCGTCGTGGTCGCGATATACATCACCATAATCGTAGCCAACATGGGGGGCAAAATAGACGAGTTCGTCAAAGGCGATCTCTACCTCCAGATAGCACAGCAGGTCAAGCGTGACCCCCAGTACAAGAACCTCCCGGGCTCGGAGCAGGAGAAGATAATAAAGGCGAAGTACGAGCAGGAGATCAAGAGGCTGGGCCTCGACAAGCCGTTCTTCCAGAGAAGCCTGATCTACCTCAAAGACGCCATAACCTTGAACCTTGGGAGAGCCCTATACATGACGAGTGACAGCGGCTCCAAGCTTGTCAGGAACATTATACTTGAGAGGCTGCCGGCGACGGTTCTGCTATTCACCACGGCGATGGTTATAAACTTCTTCATACACCTCTTCCTGGGCCTCTACCTCTCCAGGAACTACGGCAGCCTCTTCGACAAGATAGTCATAGCGCTCGCGCCCACCTCGACGATCCCCGGCTGGTTCTACGGCATCTTCCTAATACTGATATTCGCCTCGTGGCTCCACGTCCTCCCTTACGGCGGCCTCGTAGACGTGCCGCCCCCCACCGACCCCGTCGCCTACGCGCTCAGCGTGCTGAAGCACATGATACTCCCCCTCGCATCCTGGATTATCTCAGGCTTCTTCCTCGGCATCTACGGCACCAGGACGTTCTTCCTCATATTCTCAACCGAGGACTACGTGGAGGCCGCAAGGGCCAAGGGGCTCCCGGGTAGGCTCATAGAGCGCCGCTACATCCTCCGCCCCTCCCTGCCGCCGATAATCACCAACTTCGCGCTCGGCCTCATAGGCTCGTGGAGCGGCGCCATAATCACCGAGACCGTCTTCAACTGGCCCGGCCTGGGCCTGGTCACGTGGACGGCTATCCAGAACTTCGACACACCGGTCATAGTCGGCGTCACGGTGATCTACGCCTACCTCCTCGCGGTGACGGTGTTCCTGCTCGACATAGTGTACGGCCTCGTTGACCCGAGGATAAAGCTCCAGTAAGAGGTGGTATGTGTGAGCGAAGTTGGGATGGAGTACAGCCTTAAAGGAATACTCAGGGAACTGCTCTCATACAAGTCGGGTATAGCTAGCATAGTGATACTGGCGCTTCTGATAGGCCTCAGCGTCTACACCGTCGTCACGATCCCGCCCCAGAAGGCCATAGCCATGTGGAGGGGGGAGAACAACATGTGGATAGAGAACCCGAGGAACGCGGCGCCGGAGTGGATGGCCTTCTTCGTCCACAAGAACCTGCCCAAGACGTTTAAAGTGGCGAGCTGGGAGAAGAGCTTCGGCATAGTGAAGGCCGAGGCGCCGCTTCCCGGGACGAGCATCAAGAAGATACACATAGAGATGAGCTTCAACTACCCCTACGACGACTTTCCCAGCGAGGTGAACATATTCTTCAGGGCAAAGTTCAACGCGAGCAAGAACACTCCGCTCGTGAAGATATACTGGATAAAGCCCGACGGGACAAGGATACCTGTCACGGAGATGACCATGCGCGACCCCAACCAGATACTCTACGTCTCGGTCGACCAGCAGATTTACAATAACCTCGTCATGTGGCTCCAGAAGGAGAAGGGAATAACCCCCTACAAGACGGTCACGACGCAGCAGATACTCTTCGGCAAGATAACGCCGGCCATGGCCCAGGGGAAGGTGGACGTGGAGAAGGGCGCCTACAAGCTCGTCGTTGACGCGACGACCTACAACAAGGGGGACGACGTAGACCTTAAGCTCGTAGTCTATGGCACCGTGTACGGCATAGCCGGTACGGATCACCTGAGGAGGCCGCTAATTATAGCTCTCCTCTGGGGAACGCCGGTCGCTATAGCCTTCGGCCTCACAGCGAGCCTCGCCATCTCCATTATACAGCTCTTCATAGCCACTATAAGCGGCTGGTACGCCGGGATAATAGACAGCATTATCCAGAGGATAACGGAGATCTACATGATCATACCCTTCCTCCCATTCCTCATCATGATGGCCGCATTCTACAAGCTCGACATATGGACCATACTCGCCGTCGTCATTGTGCTCAGCATCTTCGGCGCCGGGATCAAGAGCACGAGGGCGCTGGTGATGCAGATAAAGGAGTACCCGTACGTGGAGGCCGCCAAGGCCTATGGCGCAAGCGACGCGAGGATAATAACGTTCTACATCATACCTAAGATCCTGCCGCCGCTCGTGCCCGGCCTCATAGGATCGGTGCCCGGCTTCGTCTTCCTCGAAGCCGCGCTCAGCCTCCTCGGCCTCGGGGACCCCTACCTGCCGACGTGGGGCAAGATAATAAACGACGCCTACAACAACGGCGCCCTCTACAAGGGCTACTACTACTGGATACTCGAGCCCTCATTCATGCTGATAGTCACAGCCCTCGCGTTCGCCATGCTCGGGTTCGCCCTGGACAAGATAGTGAACCCGAGGCTCAGGGAGATGTAAGTGGGTGAGCTGTATGGCCATGTTGGAGGTTGAAAACCTCAGGCTCTACTACGCGACAAGGAAGGGCGTCGTGAAGGCCGTCGACAGGGTGAGCTTTACCCTCGAGAAGGGCGAGACGCTCGCCATAGTGGGCGAGTCCGGCTGCGGCAAGAGCTCCATGGCGAAGGCCATCGCGAGGCTGCTGCCAAGGAACGTTCACACCTATGACGGCGTGATAAGGCTTGACGGGAAGAACATCATGGAGATGAGCGACGAAGAGTACCGCCGCGAGGTGAGGTGGAGGCAGATCTCCATGGTGTTCCAGGGGGCGCAGAACGCCCTCAACCCCGTCCTAAAGGTCGGCTTCCAGATAGCCGAGCCGCTCATGATACACGAGGGCGTGCCGAAGGAGGAGGCCCTCGCGAGGGCGCGTAAGGCGCTGAGGATGGTCGGTGTGCATGAGAGCTTCGCCGACCGCTACCCCTTCGAGCTCAGCGGCGGCATGAGGCAGCGCGCCGTGATAGCGATGGCTCTCATAACGAACCCCAAGCTCGTCATACTGGACGAGCCCACGAGCGCCCTCGACGTCATCACGCAGGCGAACATAATGAACCTGCTGAAGAAGATCAAGAGGGAGTACCAGCTCAGCTTCATATTCATCACGCACGACATAGCCCTTAGCAGCGAGCTAGCCGACCGCGTCGCCGTCATGTACGCCGGCCAGATAGTCGAGTTCACGGACGCCGACGAGTTCTACACTAACCCGAAGCACCCCTACTCCGAGAAGCTCATGGCGAGCGTCCCCACGCTCAGGAGCGAGAAGAAGCTCGAATTCATACCTGGCGCGCCGCCCAGCCTCCTGACCCCGCCGCCGGGCTGCCGCTTCCACCCGCGCTGCGACAAGGCTATGCCCAAGTGCCGCGAGGAGGAGCCCCCCGAGGTGGAGGTTAAGGAGAGGCACTACGTGAAATGTTGGCTGTACGCGTGAGGTGGTAGATGTGTCGAGCGACGGGTACCTGTTGGAGGTTAAGAACCTCAGGAAGTGGTTCGAGGTCAGGAGGGGCTTCTTCTCGAAGCCCCTCTGGCTAAAGGCGGTAGACGGCGTGAGCTTCGCCCTTAGGCCGGGCGAGGCCGTGAGCCTCGTCGGAGAGTCGGGTAGCGGGAAGACCACTCTCGGCAAGACTGTGCTGCTCCTGCACGAGCCCACTGACGGCCAGATAATCTTCAAGGGAGAGGACGTGACGCACCTCAAGGATAAGAAGAAGATGATGTGGTACCGCCGCGAGACGGCGCTGGTGCAGCAGGATCCCTTCGGCGCCATGCCTAGCTTCATGACCATATATAGGATCCTCGAGGAGCCCCTCATAGTCCACAAGGTGGGCGACAAGAAGGAGCGCGAGGAGATGATCTACCGGGCTCTTGAAGAGGTCAGGCTCACGCCGGTCGAGGACTTTGCGCCAAAGTACCCCCACATGCTCAGCGGCGGCCAGCTGCAGAGGGTCGCTATAGCTAGGGCCCTGATACTCGGCCCCAGCCTCGTCGTCGCGGACGAACCTGTCTCCATGCTCGACGCCTCCGTCAGGGTGGAGATACTGAACCTCATGAGAGAGATGCAGCAGAGGAGGAACATCACCTTCATCTACATCACCCACGACCTCTCGACCACGAGGTACTTCAGCGAGTGGATCTACATAATGTACGCCGGCCACATAGTGGAGCGCGGCCCCACCCAGAGGGTCATAAGGAACCCGCTCCACCCCTACACTAAGGCCCTGCTGGCAGCCATACCAGACCCGGACCCGGAGAACAGGAAGAGGTTCCGCGAGGTACCGCCGGGCGAGCCCCCAGGTCTCATAAACCCGCCGCCGGGCTGCCGCTTCGCTCCCCGCTGCAGCCGGGTAATGGAGAGGTGCAGGAAGGAGGAGCCCCCGGAGATAGAGGTCGAGCACAATCACTTCGTAAAGTGTTGGCTCTATGTCTAGCGGCAGGCTCAGGAGGGCAAAGATAGCGCTTTTTACCGGCTTCACCCTCCTCATGGTAGGCTTCCTGCTAAGCTTCTACTCTCTAAGCCTCATGGCGCCGAGCACGGGAGCCTCGGGCACGCTGGGGCCGACGGGCACGCTGCGCCTAGCCATAGAGGGCAGCCACGAGAGGGTGTACTACTTCATAAACTCCACGGGTAGGAGTGGAAACATAACCCTAACCTTCTACGACGGAGAGGGCAGGAGCGTTGGCGGGAAGACCCTGAAGATGGGCGGCGTAGAGAAGGGTAGCGTGCTGCTAGACCACAGGCCCAGCTACGCCGTGGCTAACTGCACCGAATGCCGGGGAGTCGAGGTGAGGCTATACTATACCACCTTCGACCCGGCGTACACTGCCACGCTCAGCATAGCCAGCGCGGCCGCGGCGATAGTTGGCCTAGCAGCGGCCTCCGTCGGCGTACACGTCTACATGAACGAGAAGGGCCTCTACGTGGACAGAAGAAAAAGGGGGAGGCCTAGCGGAGCCTCCGCATAGCAACCCTGGCGGCTATCACGAGGGGGTCCCACGCAGGCGCAAATGGAGGCGCATACGCCAGATCCGTGAAGAACACGTCTTTTACACTCGCGCCGTGGTAGAGTAGCGCGGCCGCCGCGTCTATCCTCGGCAGAACCTCGACGCCCACGGCCTGTACGCCTAGGAGCCTCCCGCTGTCGATGTCGGCGACGAGCTTCAGCCTGAGTACGCCGCCGCCCGGATAATACCCTGGCCTAGTCTTCGCCGATATGTGGACGCCCAGGGGGTTAAACCCGGCCTTTCTCGCCTGCTCCTCTGAGAGCCCCGTCCTCCCTATCTCCAGGCCGAAGACCTTCGTCACCGCGGTTCCCACGACGCCGGGGAACTCTATGTCCCCGCCTGCCATGTTAGTCCCAGCCACGTATCCCATCTTGTTCGCCGTAGGCGCCAGCGGTATCCAGTCCGGCTTCCCGGTAACCCTGTTGAAGGTCTCCGCCACGTCGCCTGCCGCGTAAACCCCCTCCATGCTGGTTCTAAGCCTCGAGTCGACCTTAACCGCGCCGCGTACACCTAGCTCTAGGCCCAGCATCTCGGCAAGCCTGGTGTCAGGCCTCACGCCCACAGCGAGTATCACGGCGTCCACGTCGTACACCCCCTTGTCGGTCACGACCCTCCTGACCCTACCCGACCCGTCGCCCACGAACTCTCTCACGGGCTCGCCTGTGTGCAGTTCGACGCCGTTGCGCCGCATCTCCTCCTCTATATGGGAGGCCATGTCCCCGTCCAGCGTCGGCATCACGTGGGGGAGCATCTCGAATAATACAACATCAAGCCCCCGCGCCTTGAGGTTCTCCGCCACCTCGACGCCTATATAGCCGCCACCCACGACGGCGACACGCCTAGCCCCCTCCAGCAGGCGCCTAGCCCTCTCAGCGTCCTCCAGTATACGCAGGGTGGCTATCCCATCCAGCTCGACACCCGGTATCGGGGGCTTAACTGGGCGGGCGCCGGTCGCCACGAGCAGCATGTCCCACTCCACTGTGAACTCTCCGTCCGGTCCCCGGGCGACGAGCCTCCCGGGCTCTAAGGCCACGGCCTCCGTCTCAGTGTATACCTCTATCCCCCTCTTCTCCCTAAAAACGCTGACCGGGTAGTGGATGAGCTTGTCGAGGCTCTCCACGAGCCCGCCGAGGTAGTACGGTATCCCGCATGCGGCATAGCTCACATACCTGCTCCGCTCGACGACCACAACCCTGGACTCTGGGTGGAGCCTCTTGATCCTCGACGCCGCTGTCATGCCGGCAGGTCCTCCGCCTATTACGGCGTAGGTTCTTCTTGCCATGCTCTCCCCTTTAGGAGAGGCCCGGCGGGTTAAACAGGTTTCCCCGGTACTATGGAGAACCCGTCCCTGAAGTAGCGTTCAACTATGCGTCCAGCAGCTTCTATCTCCTCAAGCCTAAACCCGTCCCTAAAGGCCTCGGCGCCGAGGCTCCCGGTTATCCCTTCGACCAGCGCGGCGGCCGCCGCGTAGAAGCCTATCCTCCTCCCAGCGGCAGCCTCAAGCGTTGTTACGCGGCCCCACTTCCTCAGGAGTCTCCTTGCGAGACCAAGCCTAGTAGCATACATGAACGTGCCGTGCTGGAGCACGCATCCACCCCTCCTTAGCTGGGCGCTACCAGAGAACTTCCCGCCGCGCGCCAGCACGTCGTTCGGCGCCTTGTACACCGCCTCAACACCCAATGCCTCGGCAGCGGCTACTATGCCGCCACATATCCTCCTATACGCCTCCAACGGGGGGCCCACCCAGTCTTCTGGGGCTACGAGGCTATAGGTTACCTCTCCCGCCTCGTCGTGGAAGACTGTTCCACCCCCGGTGGGGCGTCTGACCACCTCCACGCCTATACGTGAAGCATAGTCTAGATCCACGTCGCTGAGGGGCCTGAACCTGCCGAGGGTCACGGCGCTGGGGGAGAACCCGTATATTCTCAGCGCCGCCTCTCCCCGCTCAACGCATGAGCT
Source organism: Thermofilaceae archaeon (assembly GCA_026986905.1). GTDB lineage: Archaea > Thermoproteota > Thermoprotei > Thermofilales > Thermofilaceae > JALVKT01. The sequence goes on along the minus strand of JALSNQ010000012.1, from coordinate 539 downwards.
GAGCAGCGCCTCGTCGAGCGCCATATTCCATACGGCGCGCCTGAAGCCGTCGTATATCAGGCGTAGCCTCAACACCATAATATATCAAGGCGTGCACCTATAATCTTACCGTGCACCCCCCTCCGCTCAGGGCATCGCAGGGCTCCCTGGGGCCGCCGAGCCTGGAGCCGCCCCACATACTCTACCTCCTCCAGGACGGCTTCTGCGCTGCAAGCTGCAAGTTCTGTGTACTGTCGAGGCTCAACCGCAGGGCTGGGAGGCTCGGCCGCGTAGAGTGGCCCAGAGTATCAGCCAGGGATCTCGAGAAGCTCGTGGGCCGATACAAGGCGGCGTGCATACAGACTATTATAAAGCCGGACTACTGGCGTGAAGCACTGGAGGCTGCAGCGTATCTCAGAGAGAGGGGGCTTAGCGTACGAGTCGCAACGCAGCCCGTCAGTCCGGAAGAGCTTAAAGAGGCGCGGAGCCTAGTGGACTACCTGGGGGTAGGGCTCGACGCCTTCTCCCCCAGGGTGCTCGTGGCTTGCGGTAAGCCGTAT
>JALSNQ010000011.1 GCA_026986905.1 Thermofilaceae archaeon | reverse complement strand
AAGGGGATTTACAGGAAGCTTGAACGTAAAGTGAAGCTTCTACTCTCCACAGGCGTCAATGGGGGCATTTCCTTCTTCATTCACAGAGGTACCGGGATGATCTCTGAAATAGGAGAGCCCCTAGAGGACTTTGTCTCAAGGGTTGAAGACGAGCTTTTGAGGCGCGCGGAGCAGGAAAAGAAAAGGATTCTCTCAGACTACGAGGTGCAGGAGAAGCTGCTTAGGGAGAGGCTAAATAGTGTTAGAGCCGAGGCCGTGAGGGTGAGAATGCGTATCGAGGAGCTTAACAGTTTTGCCTCAAGGCTTAGATCCCTTTTTTCTAGCTCGGATAGGGAGAGGGTTAAAGGCGAATTAATTGTTAAGCTGACGGAGCTTACCGAGAAGGCTAGGAGGATATCTTCTAGGTTGGAGGAGCTTGAAAGGGAGAGGGACGAGAAGCTTATGCTGCTGGAATCGGCTGTGAAGAGCGAGTCGAGGAACGTTGAGGAGGTGCCGCTACGCCTAAAGAAGAATAGCATAAATATCGAGCTCTTCTTGATATGGGTGCCGGTAGTGGAGGAAAGAGGAGTTTACTATAACTGTTTTACGGGCGAAAGATGTGTCGAAGAGTAGCGCCGAGGTGGAGAGTACAGGCTTCGTCGAGAAACACCCATATCTAACCCGCTTGCTACTCGTGGTATTCTTCTTCACCACGATTTCGCTCCTCCTCTACGCGGGGTTTAACACGAGCATCAGTATGAGCGAAGCTAGGGCGACCGTTGAGAAGCTCCGCCCCTTCTTTGAGTCGATAATCAAGCCCGGCGACATCGAGGCCACGGCATGGAACACGTTCATGCATAATGCCGCAATGACTGTGATAGCGAATACCCCCCTGCTGGGTTTCCCACTAATGCTATACTCTGCATATCAGACAGGGCTCACGGCGAAAATGCTCGTAATGGTTTCCGGGAAGCACTTCACCTTTTACCAGTTATACTTGAAGCCGCATACACTGTTGGAGATCCTTGCATACTCTCTTGCAGCGGCTGAGAGCGCCTATTTGACGCCGGTGATGCTGAGACGCAGTAAAGAGGCGCCCCCTCTCGCGCCGACTCTTGCAGTTGTTATAATGGAGCTTTCCCTGCTATGGATGGCTTCTATAGTTGAGGCGCAACTGATTATTAGTGGAGCGTGATATGTAAGTGATGTTACATACCATAATTTTATGCCAGTGTCATTTTATTACGGTAGGGATAACCCGTGAGTAGCGGGGAGCCGCTGTTACGTGTAGATAGGCTAAAGGTTAAAGTCGAGGACAAAGACGTACTGAGGGGCGTCTCTCTAAGTGTTAGAGAGGGCGAGCTCCACGCGGTAATGGGGCCTAACGGCAGTGGGAAAAGCACGCTTGCATACACAATTGCTGGAAAGCCCGGATACAGCGTCGTAGGAGGCACGATTAGGTATAAGGGTGAGGATATACTGGGCCTTGAGCCCGAGGAGAGGGCGCTTAAGGGGATATTTCTCGGCTTCCAGGAGCCCCCACCGCTGCCCGGTGTGAGGCTGAGCACACTGATGATGGTGGCCGTCAATAAGCGGATGGGTGTAGAGTCCCTTACAAAGGCCGCCGACCCCCGTGTGTATCAGAGGCTTATCTCGTCGCTCGAAAGGGTTGGTCTTAGCGCCGAGTATGCTCACAGGGAGCTCCACGTGGGGTTCAGCGGCGGCGAGAAGAAGAGGGCTGAGATAGCCCAAGTGTTGGTACTTAACCCCGACTTGGTTATACTCGACGAGCCGGATTCCGGGCTCGACATAGACGGTGTACGCGTTGTTGCCGAGATAATAAACGAGCTGCGCGAGAAGGGTAAGGGTATACTTCTGATCACGCACTATGCACGCCTCCTCCGATTCGTGGTTCCGGACGCCGTGACGGTTCTCGTGGACGGTGAAGTGGCTGCTAGTGGAGGCCCTGAGCTTGCCCAGGCGATAGAGGAGAAGGGTTACTCGGCCCTCACGCCGAGGGGTGGTTAAGACGGAGGTCAGCGGGCTTCTTCCCGAAAGGCTTCCCGAGGAGATACTGGGCTATGCGGCGCCAAGCAAGGCTAGGCTAGAGTTTAGGGGAAGAATCTCGAGGGAGCTTGTGGAGGAGCTTTCCAGGGTGAAGGGGGAGCCGGGATGGATGCTTAGGCTAAGGCTCAGAGCCTTAGAGCTTTTCGAGAAGTTGCCTACGCCTAACTGGGTTTACGGCATAGAGGAGATAGACCTTGAGGAGCTTGCTCACTATGTAAAACCCGACGTTGAGGAGCCCGTGAAGAGCTGGGACGACCTGCCCGCCGAGATAAGAAAGTACTATGAGAAGCTCGGTATACCGGAGCTGGAGGCCAAGATGCTCGCCGGGCTTAACGTGCAGTTTGAAAGCGAGACCGTGTACCATAACGTGAAGGAGCTCCTGAGCAAGAAGGGAGTAATAATGCTCCCGATGGATGAGGCCGTGAAGAGGTACCCCGACCTCGTGAAGAAGTACTTTGGCAGGGTCTTCCCGGCCTCGGACCATAAGTTTGCGGCGCTCCACTATGCTCTGTGGAGTGGCGGGGCCTTCGTGTATGTGCCTCCCCACGTTAGGGTTCCCGAGCCTCTCGAGGCATTCTTCCTCATAGGGAGGAGCCTTGAGTCACAGTTTGAGCACACGCTGATAGTCGCCCAGGAGGGCGGTTTCATACATTTCGTCGAGGGGTGCAGCGCCCCCATGTTTAAGGGATACAGTTTCCACGACGGCATGGTCGAGGTCTACGCCCACAGGGGGTCGACGGTAAAGTTCACTACTCTTCAGAACTGGAGCCGGAATGTTGTCAACTTCAACAATAAGAGGGGTATAGCTGAAGAGGACGCCAGGATAGACTGGATTGAGGGGAGTATAGGGAGCAAGATAACGTACACCTATCCTTCCACAGTTCTAAGGGGAGCCAGGGCCTCTAGTAGCAGCATCGTGGTTCAACTCGCTAAGGGCCCCTATGTCAAGGACAGTGGCAGCAAGATGCTGCACCTAGCCCCCTATACAAGGAGTAGGATAATCAACAAGAGCATAAGCGTCGACGGAGGGGTTAACATCTACCGCGGCCTAGTAAGGGTGGCGAAGGGCGCCAAGCACGCTAGATCCCACGTAGAGTGCCAGTCGCTCATCCTCGACGATAAGAGCGTGGCTTACACGTACCCCCATAACCAGGTCGATGAGCCCACGGCGCAGGTGACGCACGAGGCCACCACGGGTAAGATAGGCGAGGAGCAGTTATTCTACCTCCGCCAGAGGGGCCTCACGGAGCAAGAGGCGACGAGCCTCCTCGTGATGGGTTTCCTCGAAGACGTTATGGCGGACCTGCCGTTCGAATACGCACTCGTGCTTAGGAGGGTGATAGAGGTTGAGTTCGCGAGGCTGGGCGGGGTTGGGTAAACCCCTGTCTAGGGAAGAGCTTAGGGAGCTTGCGAGCCGTCTCCCCTATCAGCGTGTAAAGGATTCCCCCACGCATCCCTACTACACAGACTGGCGTGTGCTGAGCGCGGCTGAGAGCAGGGAATACGCGGAGAGAGGCGTGGAGCCTCCACTGAGACCCGGCCTGGACCCCGTGGCCGTGCTGGAGCCCTGCAAGGCTACCCTTAATGGAGGTACAGGCGTTGAGGTGGAGGAACTTAGGCCTAGCGGGGAGCCGTGGAGGTTCCCGGTAGAGGGGCGCCTCGACGCGGTACACGGGATTAGGTGGTGCACTGGGTTGAGGCTCGTACTCGACGGCGGCAGCGCTCCTGTTTTCCTCTGGGGAGGGAACGGATATTCGGGATACCACGTGGAGGTTCGCGTGAAGAAGCCTGGGTCGAGGCTTCCCATAGTCACGTATACGCCGGTAGGAGGCGTTACCACGGCGACTCTTCTAGTGGAAGTTGAGGACGGGGCGAGTCTTCGCATGTCTACGCTAAACCTGGGGGAAGGAGCTGTCTATTTTAGAAGGCTCGTAGTACTGGGGAACGGCTCCTCTCTAGAAAGTGGTTTATCGGTTCTAGGAGGGTCTATGGTTCACGACAGAGAGGACGTTTTCCTGGAAGGAGATGGGGGCAAGGCCTCGACCAGGGCAGGACTAGTCTCGGTAAGCGGGGAGAAGATAGATAGTATATTGAACGTAGTTATTAACGGGAAGGACTGTGAGGGCTCGGTTAGGGCTAGGGGGCTAGTGGGAGGCAGCGGCTACCTTGTAAGCAGGGGCGTTGCAAGGGTCAACGAGGCTGCACGCAACGCGTCCGCCGTATTTGAAAGCTACGTCACCGTGTTGGACGAGGGAGGTAGGGGTTACTCGGTTCCCGTGCTGGAAGTCAACACGGGGGATGTGAGAGAGGCTAGACACTCGACGGCGGTCATGGCTCCCCCCGCGGACGCCGCCTTCTACCTCAGGCAGAGGGGGCTTAGTGAGCGGGAGGCAAGGTTTCTCCTGGCTATGGCGGTGCTAGAGTACGGTGGCGTGCCGGAGGACTTGGGCGTGGATTCCGTAGAGCTCGCAGCGGCAGCGTTGGGCGTATAGTGTTGCTTAATTTTACATGTTTTATAATAATTTTCTTCTCTGGCGGCGGAGCCTATAAACCTCTGCACATGTATTTTTAGCTGGTGTTGGCATGATAGAAGAACTTGGTATAAAAACCCTGGATGACGTGGAGGTGCGGGACAAGACGGTAGGGGTACGGGTCGACTTTAATTCTCCCATCGATCCTAAGAGTGGCAGAATACTCGATGACACTAGGATTAGAATACATGGCGAGAGCACCATAAAAGAGCTTGCAGAGCGTGGAGCAAGGGTCGTCATCCTAGCCCATCAGGGCCGTAAAGGGGAGCCAGACTTTGTCCCCCTCAAAGAGCACGCGGCTAGGCTCTCAGCCATTCTGGGTAGAGAGGTGAGGTACGTGGATGATATCTTCGGTGAAAAAGCTAAGGCTGCGATTAGGGCTCTGGGCGCTGGCGACATACTCGTGCTCGAAAACGTTAGGTTCTGGCCGGGTGAGACGAAGAAAGCTGATCCAGAGGTTCATGCGAAGGGCGAGCTTGTAAGGGAGCTTGCCCCCCTATTCGACGTATACGTTGTAGACGCTTTTGCCGCGGCGCATAGACCCCACGCCTCCATGGTGGGGTTTGCGCCTGTAGTCCCACACTACGTGGCCGGCCGTGTGATGGAGAGGGAGATCCGTGCGCTGTGGAGGGTTAGAAACAAGCCGGAGAGGCCCTGCATCTATATACTAGGGGGCGCAAAGGCGGAGGATAGCGCAGATATAGTGCAGACAGTATTTGAGGAGGGAATAGCGGACAAGGTGTTGACGGGTGGACTTGTCGCGAACCTCTTCCTCTACGCCTCCGGCGTCGACCTGGGGGAGCCCAACGTGAAGGTTCTTGAGAAGAAGGGCTTCCTAGGCCTAGTGGACAAGATACGGGGTCTTCTAGAGAGATACGGCGACAGGGTCGTACTCCCCGTAGACGTTGCTATAAAAAGTGGAGAAGGGAGAGTCGACATAGATGTGGAGAAGCTACCTGTAGATCAGCCCATATGGGATATTGGCGTGAAAAGTGCGGGAAATTATGCCGAGGAAATAGAGGGTGCGAAGACAGTAGTGATGAATGGTCCAATGGGGGTATTCGAGGAGCCGGGTTTTGAAAAGGCCACGGTGGAGGTCTTTGAAGCCATGGCTAGAAGCGACGCCTTTACGCTCATAGGTGGGGGGCACACCTTAGCGGCAGCCCGCAAGCTGGGTTACATTGATAAAGTGAAGCATGTAAGCACGGGTGGTGGAGCACTGATAGAGTACCTAGTCAAGGGCACTCTGCCAGTAATAGAGGTTCTCAGGAAGTACTCAAGGTAAGGTGCGGCCTTTCCACTGCAGCGATTTTTCTCGGACGCCGTGGCAGATGTAATTATAGGCGGCGTGGCAGTAATAGCATGGTGGAGAAGTTTGGGCGAGACCAGGTGGGAAATCAATTTAAAGAAGGAGATCCCGGAGAACTCGTTCATCATTGTAGGCTTACCTGACGTCGGGCTCGTAGGCCCTATATCGACCTCCCACCTAGTAAGGGTCTTCGAGCTTGAAGAGATAGGATATGTCGACTCTCCGGCGCTGCCCCCCGTGATACTCTTCCATAAGGGCAAGCCCCACTTTCCCGTAAGGATATATGGGGGCTACAAGGGTAACGATTACATAGTTGTTCTCCACGCGGATGTAGCTGTGCCGCCAGCGCATATACACGAGCTAGCGTCGATCATAGTCGAAAAGGCGTTAGACGTGAAGGCTAGGGAGATAATACTTCTCGGGGGGATAGCCGTCCCCAACAGGATGAAGATAGAGAAGCCCAAGACCTACGTCGCCTCGATAAGCCGAGAGGTCATGGAGGCGGCTAGGGCACGCGGCGTGGAGCCCCTGAGCGACGGCTTCGTGGGGGGCATATACGCGCAGATATTGAAGGAGGGGTTCAAGCGCGGAGTGAAGACATATGCCCTGCTTTCCGAGTGCTTCTTCAACTATCCTGATCCTGGAGCGGCGGCTGCGACCCTAGAAGTCTTAGGGCGCTTCATAGGGCATGAGGTAGACGTTACAAAGCTTCTCGAGCAGGAGGAGGAGATACGTATAAAGCTGCGTGAGTTGATGAAGCGCACCATGGAGGCTATGAAGGGCTCCGGGAAGGAGTACGAGTTTACTGTTCCGGCGCTATACGCGTAGGGTGGTGGCCGTGGAGGAGTGGTTCTATAGGTACCTGGAAGAGCTTGAGAAGGAGTTTAGGAGGATCAGGGAAGAGATGGCGCGTATAGAGGAGGAGTTCCTCAAGCCTATATATGATATCGAGAGCGGCGCCCTCGAGCCCCTCTACGAGACAGAGTGGGTTGGCAACGAGTTTGTGGTTCGCGTCGACCTGGCGGGCGTGAGGAGCAAAGACGACATCTCGTTGTACCTTACCGAGGGCAGGCTTTCCCTCCATGCACGCCTAGAACGCCCGGTTAGCATGGATGACATAACCCTGTTTAGGGGGCGCAGGGTGACAGAGTACAGGCTTGAGATAAAGCTTCCTCCGGGAGCACGGGAGGAGGACATTAAGGCGCGTTTCCGCAACGGCGTCCTAGAGATAAGGATCCCTGTCGAGAGGAAGAGCGTAGAGATAAAGGTGGAGTAATTGCCCTGCAAGTTTAGCGACGCTTTTTTCAACATTTACCAGGAAGGGAGAATCGTCTACATTGAGTCGACATGCGGTAATATCTCGTGCCTTGCAGAACAGTTGGAGATAGGGGGCGTGGAGGAGGAAGGAGACGGTATATGCCGTGTAGCCCCCGGGGTCAAGAAGAAGGAGGAAGCCGTTACACTGCTCAAGAGGCTTGGCGTGCCAGAAACGAAGATAGCCGTGGAAAATGAGCCCTTGCAGCTCGAAGTCGAGTCGGGTTTTAGTGGCCGTAGGGTTCTCGTGTGTCCTGTATGCGGGTCGACCGAGATCGTGGTCGCGAATGTCGCAGGCCTGATGCCTACTCTCTACCGTTGCCTGAGATGCGGGTATATAGGTAGGATAGTCCTAGAAGTGGAGCTTCCCGCGGGAAGCAAAGATGGTTCTGGCTGACACTTTCTCCTCTATACCCCGTATATACTCCTTAAAGGCCGGGTACTCGTCCTCTACCCGCAGCGGCTCCCTTAGGCTTAGTATTATCTCCTCGTCGTACCCTCTCTCCAGCGCGTGCCTTATAAGAGCGGGGTTATTATATTTGCCCGGTTTAAGTATAGGCCGGCCGATTCCCTTCTCGTCTACATTTGTTATCGAGATTGATTTTACAAGCCTGAAATACTTGTTTAGCGTCGAGATCAGCGTCCAAGTGTCGGGGAAGCGCTCCTCAGAAAGCGATAGCCAGAACACTCCTCCAATATACTCTCTTATTTCATTATATAGCTCCCCTACAGTGGAGGGCGGTGGGTCTAGGAGTACCCTTGCCCTATTCACGGTGAACGTGTCGAAGAGTCGACCAAGCCTACGTGCGACGCCGTCTCCGACTTCTAGTATCACGCTCCTAGTCTCCGTCTCGCCTGCCATTAAGGCCGTTTTCTCGAGGTCTTCGTCGCTCAACGCGTCTGCCCCCGAAATCTTCACTGAGGAAGTTTTCAAGCCGTGCTCCTCGGCCAGGTCTAGTAGCTCGTAGGCTCCGATCTCCGCGACTATGCGCGGGTTCATGACTCTAAACGTGACTAGGCTTACTTCGTCGGGCAGCAGGCCTATACTTTCCTCTATCTCCTCGCTCCTCCTTATCCTTACTTCCAGGGGGCTTAGCGTCATCTGCTCAGCAATTTTTTCCACTGCGACGGCTTCATATAATTTGCCTCTGCTCGCCCGCGCCGGCCCCACGTTAGACTAGCTTTAATAGCAGGCTTTTTCAACTCTTTTTCTGATGTCGCCCGATGGAGGCTCCGAGGCCAGAGAGGCAGCGTTGGATATTGACTCTATTTATTCGATAATAGGGAACCAACATAAACGGAGAATAATCGCCTACCTGGGGGAGCATGGCGAGGCTTCATTCTCGGAGCTGAAACGTGCGCTAAAGGTTAGCGTCGGGAATCTCTACTACAATCTAGACGGGTTAGCGGGATTCGTCGCCAAGAACGAGAAGAGAAGATACTATTTGACCGAGGAGGGCATAAAACTATACAGGTGGATACGTGAAACAGAGCCCGTACTAAAGGCCTACATATCGAAGAAGCCTGGAGGCGTGCTGGAAAAATACGTCCTCTCCATCCTCGTGCCCATAGAGTTCATGTCGTTTTTCTATAAGCAAAGAGTGCTGGGCGCGGTCGCAGCCGCCGCTGCTATAGTGGCTGGCATTCTATCTTCCCTCGTTACCAGGGGAGCGTTTTTTCTGCTAGAATACCTGCCCCTAGAGGCGGCGCCGCTGTATATACGTGCAGCCGTTTTCCTCGGGGGCCTGGCTGTAGCGGTTGCGCTTGTGGAGTTCCTATCTAGGACGATGGGGTTCCATAGGGTTTTTCAGATAGACTTTCTAGGGGCGCTCGGGGCGGCTCTTTTGCCAGTTTACATGGCCCCGCCGCTGCTCTACATTGCTATAGGAGACCCGCTCGCAAGAAACGTTGTCTTCAGGATACTGCAGGTAGGGTCGCTGGGGCTCTTGACGGCGGCTATAAGTGTCCATAAAGATATGCCGAAGGAGAGGGCTTTCATTATAGTGTTCACGTTGTACTATGTAGGCTTTCTAGCACACCTGTTAGTAGGCGGAGTGTGAGCCTTGGAATACCCCTTTATCTCGGAGGAAGACGTGACCCCAAGCGTTTTCCGGGCAGCCACGTTGATACTGGAGTCTATTGAGCGGCACATGCTTTCTCTGGACTACGCCGCCTCCACCCTGTTTTCCCGCAAAAAGATCAAGCCCCTGGAAAGGATGGTTGCCTACAGGCTCGCGTGGAGCACGCTGCTAAGCTTTGCACCCGCCGACCTGCTCCTTAAAAGAGCCGGGTATAGGGGCCTTCCCATGAGACGCGTAAACGCCTTCCGTGTAGCCTATACACTCGTGCGTAGGCACGGTTTTTCCTACAGCAAGGTTTCCTCGATTAGGGGCGGCCTTCTAGGGAACAGGCTTCTAGCGCTTTTAAAAAGCAGACTGCTATCATCGCTCTCAGACGAGATAAGGGGGTTCCCCGCACCGCTTAGAATTGCGTACGAATACACGCTACCTCCGAGGGTGACTTCAACACTTGTAAAATACCTTGGATTGAGCCGCGCTAAAAGGGTTGCAGCCGCGTTTAGTAGGAGAAGGACATGGGTTAGACCTGCCACTGGTGAAAGCCTAGACCGCCTCCAGTTTTTCCTAGAGAGGAGGGGGATAAGGTATAGGCGGGACAGGGATTACGATTTCCTCTTCGAAGTTATTGTAAAACCCTGGGAGCCTCTACCGAGGATACCTTCACACCTGGGCGTCTACCAGGATAAGGCTAGCGTCGCGGTGGTTGAGGCCCTGGCTCAGAGGGCGGGGGGCACCGTGTGGGATGCAGCCGCAGCCCCCCTCCTGAAAAGCTCTCTTCTATGTTCAAGGGGTAAAGTGGAGGTGGTGGCTACAGACGTGTCCGAGCGCAGGCTGAGGTCTGCTAGGGTAAACGTTTCTTCGTGCAACGGCGTGTACCCCGTTGTAGCCGACTCGACGCTACCTCCTCTTCGCTGCTGCTTCCCCGGTATACTTGTTGACGCTCCATGCACGAATAGTGGCGCTATAAACAGGGATCCTGGGCTGAGGCTGGCGCTGTGGGGAATAGGCGAAGACGTGGTGCGGGGGTATGCGGAGGTTCAGCGCGGGATTCTTATAGCCGCGGCGGAGAGGCTTGCAGAAAGAGGCGTCCTAGCGTATTCCACGTGCTCTATTTTTCCCGAAGAGGGAGAATTCGTGGTCAGGGGGATGAGTGGGTTTGCACCCTTAAGACTGGGCGAGCATTTTCCAGGGGAATGCGGGTATGAGGGTAGCTGTGAGTATAGAAGGCTTTTCCCCGATAAGGAAGGTACTGCGGCCTTCTTTGTCGCCCTGCTGGAGAAGAGAGGGTGAGTTTTACAAATTGGTGGTAAGATATAGTGTTGGGGCTGTGAGAATTGGAGAAGGCATGCGTCTTCGCGACCACGCAGCGCGGCCTGGAGGCTGTGGCCGCGAGCCATATAGCCGAGCTGGGGTTTAAGGCTGTTCACGCGCCTTTAGGCATGCAGGGTATAGTCGTGGTCTACTGCGCTGGCGACCCGGAGGAAGCGGCGAGGATAATCCAGCAGGAAGTTCCTGAGGCAGAACGCGTATTACCAATCTACGCCGAGGTGAGCGCAGATCTAGACTCTATATGCGCTGCTGTGAAAAAACTCGCGTCAAAGCTTTCACGAGACGAGAGCTTCGCGGTGAGGACTACGAGGCGGGGGAGTCACGGTTTTACTTCCCTCGACGTTAACGTGAGGGCGGGGGCCTGTATACAGGAGGTCACAGGCAATCCGGTAAACCTCACGTACCCCGACAAAGTCTTCTGGGTGGAAATAGTAGGCGAAAGGGCGTATATCTCGCTCACACCCGGTAACATGCTACATAGGAAAAAGTATCCCGGAAAACCCTCAGCGTCGTGGATGCTTTCGAAGACTATAGTTGTCCAGATGCCCTACCTGGGAGACCTGCAGGGGGCTAGGAAAATCGGTGTAAGGCTGGGGAGGGCTGCACAGACGTTTGAGCTGGCGGGCCTAGTAGTTGCGCCCTATAAGCCTGTAGACGTCGCCGAGCTTGAGGCTTTTCTGGACGGGCTTCTCGAAGGCAAAGAGTCGAGGCTCCGCATACAGAGAAGAGCGTATGAGAGGAAAGTTAGGCCGGTTCCTCTTACACTGTATGACATGTACCAGCACATCAGGGCTGCACGGGCTCGGGGCCATGGAATAATAGTGACCTCTACTAAGGGAAGGTACATTGGCGAGGTGGCCGGGGATCTCGCCGAGCTCTACAAGGATAAAAAGAAGGTCCACGTAGTTATCGGAAGCAGGGAGAGTGTGCCGGCGGGCGTTTACCGTTTTGCGGATCTCATCATAGACGTTGCCCCCGGTTTAACGCTGTCTACCGATACCGCCCTTACCGCTATAATAACCGCTATCGTGGACGTGGTGCTTACTTCTTCACTACGAGAACGAAGCGGGGCCCACTAATCCACTCGCTTTTGCAGCGCGGACACCTGCTAGGTTTACGGGGCTTCTTGAGATCCTTGAAGACGTAGCCGCAGGACATGCACACGGGAGGCAGCATTGCTACGTACATTTTCCCTCCGCTTCTACGCCAAAGCGTCTTGGAGACATGAACGAGATCTTCGTATAGCCTCTTTGATTCCCCCCGCTTCAGCCCGAGGACGGCTGCCAGATCCTCCAGGGAGAACTCCTCACCTGGGTGATCAAGTAAAAAATGTGCAAGTCTTTCCCTGACAGTCTCACTGCTCCCCTCCACCGCCCACCACGGGCCTGAACTTTACTCCATACTCTATTATACCGTCCTCTCCCTGCTCGCGGTAACGCCTTAGAACGCCCTCTACCTCCATTCCCTCGTAAACCTCGTCCGCGTCAACGTCGGTCAGCTGCGCCGGCACAATCGCTCCATTTTCAAGCTCAACCAGTGCTACCACGTAGGGCTCATACCTCTTGAACTCTGCCGGCGCGCTCCTAACCACGGTGAAGTACTTGACTCGCCCCCGCTTCGGCAGCTCGATCCTCTCTACATCATCCGAGCCGCAGCGAGGGCATGAGCCCCTGTAGGGGTAGAATACTTTACCGCACTTTTTGCATCTGCCACCAATAAGCCTGTACTTGGTGACGCGTTCCCTCCACGCCCTCGGGACACTATTCATGTACGACATGCCTTTCACCTCACACGCCTCAATATCGTGACGGCTACGGTGCCTCCCACGCCGCCCACGTTCTGCGCAAGGGCCACCTCAGCCCCCTCAACCTGGTTCTTACCAGCCCTTCCGAGAAGCTGTAGTGCCGCGTCATACACCTCGTACACGCCCGTGGCTCCTACGGGGTGGCCCCGAGCCTTTAACCCGCCCATCATGTTCACAGGTATCTTGCCTCCAGCCTCTATTTCGCCCTCTTTTACGAGCTTCCATCCTTCACCCTTCTTAGCAAACCCCAAGTCCTCGAGGTGAATGACTCCCAAGACGGTGAATGCGTCGTGCACCTCCGCCACATCTACGTTCTTCGGCTCTACTCTAGCGATCTTGTAGGCACGCTCAGCTGCTCTCAGCGTGGCATTAAGAGTCGTGAGGTCGTCTCTATCGTGGAGACTCAGCACGTCTGTTGCCAGCGCCGACGCCGCGACCTCTACTTCCGGTTTGAGCCCAAGCTCCTTAGCCTTCTCCTCGCTACAGAGCAGCAGCGCGGCGGCGCCGTCGCCTGTAGGGGCGCACTCGAGCAGGTGTAGCGGGTCAGCGACGAGGGGAGATGAGAGCACCGCGTCCAGGGTAACAGCCCGCCTGTACTGCGCCAGCGGGTTGTGTACGGCGTGCTCATGGTCGTGGACGGCGAACAACGCTATATCCTCCTGCTTTGCCCCGTACTTGTCCATGTAGGCTCTATAGACAAGCGCGTTGAGGGCTACAAAGGAGAATCCCGCGAAGGCCGTGTATTCCTGGTCGTCGGCCATTATTAGGGCGCTAGTCAACTGGTCTGTTGAGGCGTCTGTCATCTTCTCTACGCCCACGGCGAGGACGCAGTCGTAGAGGCCCGACTTTACGGCCATAAAAGCGTCGTGGACGGCTGCACCACCACTCGCACATGCAGCTTCAACCTTATGGGCTGCTACGCCGGGTATGCCGAGCCACGTGGCCAGTAACGAGCCGAGGTGTTCTTGGCCCTGCAGATACCCGGAGGACATGTTTCCGACGAATATCGCGTCCACGTTCTTCTTTTCCACGCCGGCGTCTCTTAGAGCGTTGAGGGATGCGTCGACCATCAGGTCGCGTAGCGATTTCTCCCAGTGCTCGCCTATAGGGGTTGCCCCAACACCAGCTAGTAACACCTTACCCATAACCTATCACCTGCATATGAAGCCGCGGAACCTGAGGTAAAGAGCATAGTCTATCTCCTTGCTCCTCTCGATGTAGCTCGAGAGGAGCGGCGCCTTGGGCCTCCTCTCCGTTATACCATCTTCTACGACAAGGCTTATCGCGTCGCTCCCAGCGCCGCTGCCAAAAGATACTATTAGGATCCTGTCCCCGGGTTCGGCGGCGTCAAGCACGTTCACTAGGCCTATGGGAGATGCTGCAGCGTAGGTGTTGCCTATGATCCCTGAGAGAAGCCCCCTCTCCAACTGCTCCTTAGTGAACCCTAGCCGCTTAGCGACCCTTGTAGGGAACTTCACGTTGGGCTGGTGGAACACCACGTACCTAAAGTCGCTCGGCTTGAGGCCCGTCTCCTCCATGAGCCCCTTCGCGGCGCCTATTATGTGTGCAAAGTACGCCGGCTCGCCTGTAAAACGCGCCCCGTGCCGCGGGAACCGTTGCCCTTCTCGGCGCCAGAAGTCAGGCGTGTCCGTTACGTAGGAGTAGGCGGCCTCTATCGTGGCTACAGCGTCGCTCCGCGGCTTTGAAACTATGAAGGCTGCTGCGCCGGCAGCGGCCGTATACTCCAACGCGTCGCCTGGCCGGCCCTGGGCCGTATCTGTTCCTATCGCAAGGCCGTATCTTGCAAGCCCTGCATGTACGAGGCCTACAGCGCTGAGAAGCGCTGTTGTCCCGGCCCTGCAGGCGAACTCCATGTCGACCGCGTAGAGCTTAGGTGTTATGCCGAGCGCCTCTGCTATTATCGTTGCAGATGGCTTTACCGCGTAGGGTGGGCTCTCCGAGCCAACGAATACAACTTCTATCTCTGAGGGGTCTATTTCAGCCCTTCTAAGGGCGTTTAGGGCTGCCTCGTAGGCATGGGTGAGGGAGTCCTCGTCGAGTCCTGGGACAGTCTTCTCCTTTATAGGAGTAGAGGAGGGGTTTCTACCGTAGACTCGGGCTATCTCCGCCGCCTTTATTCTGTATCGGGGGAGGTATGCGCCGTAGCCGATTATTGAGGCTATGCCGTTCAAGGTTTCCGGCACCGGCTACACTGGAATAAATGGTGATATATATGGCTTGTAGCATCTAGTCGATTTAGGCTACGTCTATCGTCTAATCCCGCGTTAGGCGTTCAAGCCAGTCTATTATGGCCGGCCCACTGCTCGTACCTATTCTGTCGACGCCTAGCATGTAGAAGAGTAGAGCTTGAAGGCCTGTTCTTATACCGCCGGCAGCTTTAATTCTCACGCCGGGCGCCCCCTTCCTTATAAGTACCACATCCTCGGGGAGGGCCCCCCGGGGGCCAAAACCGGTAGAGGTTTTAACAAAGTCAGCGCCAGCACTGGCGACGAGTCTTGCAGCAGCTACTATTTCGTCGCTGCTTAGCAGCCCGGTCTCTATTATAACCTTTAAGACTCCTCCCTCCTCGTGGATCCTGTCTGCTAGAAGCCTTATTTCCTCGGACACGTAGTCTCTTTTGCCGCTTTTAAAAGCCGATATATTCATGACGACGTCTACTTCGTCGGCCCCCTCCTTGAGGGCCTTCTCCGCGGCGACGAGTTTTGCTTCGGTAGAATCGTACCCCAGCGGAAACCCTATCACGGTAACCACCTTAGCCTTTCCCCCAAGAATCTCCCTCGCCCTGCTCACAAACCACGGCGGGATGCAGCATCCATAAAAGCCGTATTTGAGAGTCTCTCTACAAGTATTTTCAAGAGAAATGATGCTGGAGGCCGGCTTTAGATTCGTGTGGTCTATTAACCTCCTAATATTCTCTATGTGCTCCCTCGTTACCTCTATCTCCAATTTTCGTCACCGCTAATTATAACCCCCAGCATAAAGATAAGCACGTCTAGGCATGAATTGGCGAAGAGCTGCGCGCCTCTTGGGCGTCTACCACCTCTACGAGAAGGTGCTGGAACGTGAAGTGAAGGGGGGCCCAGTTCCCAGCCATATAGCTTTTATTCTGGACGGCAACAGGAGATGGGCGCGTAGACGCAACCTGCCGCCCTGGCTGGGACATAAAGCTGGGGCAGACCTCGTTGAACGGGTTCTTGACTGGTGCTACGAGCTTGGTGTGACCACAGTTACCCTCTACGTTCTTTCAACGGAGAACATAGCGAGAAGGCCGCGCGACGAGCTAGAGAAGCTACTGGAGATAATAGAGGAGAAGGTTGAGTGGCTCCTGGAAACAGGGAAGCTTGAAAAACGTGGCGTACGGTTTAAGGCTCTGGGTAGGATAGAACTCTTACCCCCATCTCTGGTGGGGAAACTCCGTACCCTCGAGGAGCGTACCTCCAGATTCAGCGGGCGCTACCTAAACCTCGCTATAGCGTACGGGGGGAGGGACGAGATACTCGACGCCGTCCGCTCTATAGCAGAGGAAGTCGCTGAAGGAAGGCTCAACCCGGCCGGCATCGACGATGCGGTCTTCAAGAAGTTTCTATATACAGGCGACCTGCCCCATCCCGATCCAGACTTGGTTATTAGGACGAGCGGTGAGCTTAGGATAAGCAACTTCCTACTCTGGCAGATAGCGTACTCGGAGCTCTTCTTCATCGACGTGTATTGGCCAGAGTTTAGGCGCATAGACTTGTTAAGGGCTATAAGGAGTTATCAGAAGAGGAAGAGGAGGTTTGGCGGATAGACTGGCTCCGCGGAGCGCATCTCTGTTGAAGAGCTTGTTTTCACACAGGTTATCAATTTAACCACCTCCGCCTGCTATACACCCGGGTGAGTGTAAAATGTCGTCAAACGTGTATTATTTTTCAAGCTTCAAAGATCTATTGGACTTCATAGAGGCACAGATGAATAATATTGAAGAAAATGTGTCAGCCCTCAAGCAGAGATACGACGTCGTGAGGGCGAGGGCCGAGAAGCTTCGCCGACTTGAAAAGGCCCTTGAGGAACTCGTTGGGGAGAAGATATCCTCCCTCAACGAGATAGACTTCATGGGGCTCAGGGTTGTCATAAACGCGCGGGCAGTTGACGAGCTGAGAGTACTCGAGGAAGCAATAAACTCCCAGGAAGACTCCCTTAGTGCTCTCCGGAGAGTCCACGAGGTGTTAAAGAAGCTCCACGATTCCCTAGAATCAAGCGTCGGCGTAGACGGGTTAACCATAATAGTCCAAACCCACTATGACATACCTATTAGGATATTGTTAAAGGAGCCTGAGGAGTAGGATCCATGAAGAAGACGCTGCTCTTGCTGCTCGTCCTCACGTTAGCCGCCACCACGGGGCTGGCGGTAGGCCAGCCCAGCATATATGTTCGGAGCATTATAGCCAAAAGCCCTGTCAGGATAAGCTACCTGAAGACTGTGCCTCCCTCGGGCCTCCTCTTATACTTCAGTAACGGCACCCTCGTCTACATGGATGTGAAAAGCGGACGCATGTGGAGAGTACAGGTCGGGGGAGATGCAGCAGCGCTCCTTGCCGCCGGAGGCAGGGTTTTCCTGGTAGAGAAACAGGGAGGCGTATACGTGTACACGCTGCCTACGTTGAAGCCCGTAAACTCTTTCAGTATACTGAAGGGGAGCGATGAAGAAGACGTTTCCCTGGCCGCGGTATCCGCTGATGGCCGTTACCTCGCGGCGAGCCTCGACATAGAGTATCAGGGAGCGAGCGTAAATAGGCTTGTAGTCTACGATACGGCTACCGGCAAGAGGATATACTTGCGCGACCCGTACTCCACGGAGAAGCTCTTCAAGGTGTTCTCAGTAGACTTCTCGGGCAACTATCTCGTTGTAGAGGATATAGATGTCCTCTGCGAGCTATGCGAGCTGACGGACAATAAGGTTGAAGTCTACAAGGTTGGGTACGGGGAAGTTGAACTTGTTTCCTCCCTGCAAACAGGCTTAACTACCAAGTACGTTGGAGAGGGGAAGATTCTCCTCCAGAGAGTAAAGGAAGAGGAAAACGGCCTGCATAGAACCATACTTCTCTCGATACCCGGGCTGAAGTTACTGGGGGAAACAGAGCTGCCGCAGGCGAAGAGCCTCCTCCTTATAGAGGGTGACGCCTACGTCTTAGCTAGAGAAAGGAACGGTGGATACAGGCTCTACAGGCTTGCGCAGGGCCTTCGTCCCTCTTCTTCAATTCATCTACCGCTGAGAGTAAACATTGGGAAACTCGGCAGATATGTCGTCGTCTATAAGCTTACGAGCGTCGAGCTCTATACCGATTCCTTCCAGCTAGTCTACTCCCTCGACATCGATGTCCCCTCACCCGACTATGTGCCGTCGATGATTGATAGCTCCGATGGCATATCGGCTGCCCGCTACGGCCGAAACATGTACGTAGCATTGACATTTTTAGAGGAGGTCAACCTGAGGGTTCGCGTGGTGGCGGGCGGAAAACCCGTAGCGGGCGCGCATGTGGTTGTTGAGCGCGCCTCAGGGGGTGTTGCAGCCGAGGGAGACACGGGGCCGGGCGGTGTAGTTGTGTTCAAGCTAAAACCCGGCGATTACATTGTTAAGGCGTCGAAGGCGGGTTTCTCGGAGTCGCCGCCGGTAACGCTTTTCCTCGACGGCGATAGAGAAGTGGTTATCGGTCTAAAGGAGGAGAGGCCTACAACCTATGAGCTGGCTATACATGTTGTAGGAGTAGATGGGGAGCCTCTGAAGGGCGCAGTAGTTGAGCTTACGGGTAGTGGGGTAGAATATAGTCTTATTACGGGCTCTGATGGAAAAGCTGTATTCGACGTTGTGAAGGGTAGATATAAGCTACGTGTGGAGGCCCCGGGCTACGTCCCTCTAGTGAGGGAGATATACGTCAAGAATGATACCTCCGTGAAAGTGACCCTGGTAAAGCCGCGTATATTCCTTAGAGCGAGCCTTGAAGCCGCGGGGAAGGGCAGAGGACATGTACTCATAGTGTCCCCAAACGGTACAGTAGTGGCAAACCTAACAGTCGGCGGCAGCGTGGTGGTAGAGGTTCAGCGCGGCGTTTATAGGGCTGAAGCCACTGAGAAAGGATGCACGGTTAAACCAGGCGTATTCGTAGTTAACGGCAACAAGAGCCTAACACTGACGTTATCCTGTAAAAGCTTTACACCCAAAAACGTGGAGTCGCAGCGTGTACTTCTAGAGAAAGTCGTTTCTATACTAAAGAGCGAGACGCTTAGATACGTTGAGGTCAATGTCTCGGTGAAACTTCCTATCCTAGAAGCACCGAATGGTACACCGGTAGACTTGAACAGCATGGCGGGCGGCAAGATACTAGTCATGGAGTTCTTCTACACAAAGTGTACTGGGTGCCGCTACCTCCTGCCAACGCTTAAACGTATAGCGTCACTGAGGGGCGTCAGCCTCGTCTCCATCACGGTTTCACCGGCCGACACCGAGCAGGTGGTGGACGCATATAGAAGGGAGCATGGAGTGTGGTGGCCTATTCTCCGCGACACAGTGTCTCTATACCACAGGCTAAATGTAACAAATTATCCGACAGTTGCGGTGTACTACAACGGTAGAGTAGTCTTCATCGGCGTGGGCTCCAAGCGTGAGGTAGAAGCGCTGAGCGAGAAGCCTGAGGCTGTTTTAAAGCTTATAAGCATGGCTAGGGCGGTGCTCGGAGACGATATGCGGAGGCTTCCAGAAATCTTAATACTGGCTGGCCTTGTACTCTTCCTAGCATCCGTTTCGTCGAAAGGTGGTAGGGTTGCCGAGCAGGAAGACGAAGGAGAGGATAAAGGTGTTCTTCTCAGTGCTGATCTCGGTGATATTCATAGTTTCGATAGTAGCCATGGTGGCTATCTCGATGAAGATATTCCCCTAGAAGGCTCCACGGAGAAAGACGAGTATTGGTAAACATCCCCCTATTTTAGAAACCGTTTACCGCCCGGGTTAGTAGGGCTGGCCTGCAGGAGTTGGTGCCCCGGCCGGGATTTGAACCCGGGCTCGCCGGCTTTCCCTGGCCGTAGCCTCGAGAGGCCGGTATGCTTTCGGTACCCGTGCAGGGCTGGGCTTGACCGGGCTACACCACCGGGGCACCGCGCCCAGCCAGCCGATTTAGAGAAGGCAAAGCCATGTTTTTAAAGTTTCCCCCACCGGTGCCTAGGGCTCAGCTTTTCGGAGCTCGCTAGCAATTTAAAGGGTCTAGTGTTTACCATTCTGTCTATGTGTGGCGGCCTAGGTGGGAAGTGGTGGCGAGGCTTAGGATACTTGCTATTTCGGATGTTCACGGCAAAGAGGATATAGTCGATTATTTCCTCGAGTGGTTTGCTAGGGAAAACGTCGAGTTCGACATAGTTGTTTTCGCGGGCGACATAGGTAATCCCCAGAGGCCGGGATCTATGTGCCGCATACTGCGCCGGCTAAGGGCGTCTTTAGGTAAGCCCGTATACTACGTGAAGGGTAACTGGGATATAGAAGAGGGCTGTAACGAAGAGGGCGTCTACGACCTAGAGAAGACTGGGCCCGTGTATTTTGGCGATATAGTGCTCGTTGGGCACGGAAGGAATTCCCGGCCATTCGAGCTTCACAGGGATTACAAGCAGGTAGTCTTGGTGACCCACTATCCGCCCTACAGTATAATGGATAAGGGAAAGCTTATAGACAATTACCACCAGTCAATACATGCAGGCCTCATAGAGATAAACTACCTTGTAGACTGGTACAAGCCGCGTGTACACATATTCGGCCACAGCCATAGCTATGGTGGAATAGACGTCGAGTACAACGGCGTATACTACGTCAACGTGGCCCGGCTCGACAGAACCATGAGGGACGGGACTCCTATTGGAAACTACGCGGTAATAGATGTTGACAGCGAGGGAAGGGTGCATATAGAGTGGCGTTTCCTCAACGGCGTGTGGAAGAAGTGCCAGGGGTGCGGAAAGCTGGTTCATATACCTCAGAAATGGGCGCTCTGCAGGAAGTGCGCGCATAAGAGCGAGCTGCGTTTCTCGGGGATAGCTGGGAAGCCCACCCTAGTGTTGACCTTTAAAAACCCCTTCGAGGACAGGATAATGTATAGGAAGCAGCTACACATACCCTATAAGACCCTTAAGGACCAGCTAAGCTACGAGGACTTTATAGACAGGATAGTGTCCCGTGAGGCTAAACGCTTCGTGGTAGCCGACAGGTTTAGGGCATTAGAGCTGAGCAAGGACAAGATAATAGAGTTCTACGATATGGGCGAGGAGCGGGAGCTCACACCTTTTAGCGAATACCTCTTTGCGTGCGATGAGCGGATAAGCGGGAGGAGGCTATGCGTCCTCATGAAGGCGTTTTCCATGGACAAAAGGGTGCACGTGATTTGGAGGATAAGGGATAGCGATGCGGCTCTAGGAAACTACGAGGTTCTCAACGAGTACGTGTTTAT
The DNA here is from genome assembly GCA_026986905.1 of Thermofilaceae archaeon. Lineage (GTDB taxonomy): Archaea > Thermoproteota > Thermoprotei > Thermofilales > Thermofilaceae > JALVKT01. The sequence continues at coordinate 14,800 of JALSNQ010000011.1, read as the reverse complement.
AAAGGAGAAGGTTATCCGCGGCAAAGACGGCCTACTCCACGCGCTGCGTAACGTCGGCTTCACGCCCGTAGTGTACACGCTGGAGTAGCCACGGTGGGTGGAATGTCGAGGTGGAGCCTAGAGAGGGAACTTTACAGGAAGGCGGTCCACGTCCTCCTCTGCATGCTCCTACTCCTCCCCTTCTACGTGGAGATGCCCCTGCACCTGGACGCGTACTATGGCCTCGGCCTCTTCCTAGCGGCGCTTATAAACAGTTTTGCAGCCAAGAGGATACAGCTGCTAGAGGATCTGCGTAGCATCGAAGAGGGCGTAGCGTCTTTCCGGAGGCTCCTAGAGAAGCATATGGGGGAGCCTATCAGGGCTATAGAGGAGCAGTTGACGAGGATAGAGAGGTTCGCCTTGGAGCAGATAAGCATGCTCGAAAGAGACTACGAGAAGAAGGAGGGGTACGTGGGGCTGCTCTACGGCATGATAGGCGTGTCTACGACCTACCTCCTTTTTCCAAGCCACATATACTACGGGGCGCTAGCGCTCCTAGTCGTGGACCCCATAGCCTCCCTGGCGGGCATGGCTACTGGAGAGACTAGGAGGCCCCCTCTACACGGGTCAATTAGCGGCTTTACAGCCTCCACGACGGTTTTCGCCCTACTGCTATACATCGCGGGCATGCCCGCCTCCAGTGCAGTGCTGGTGTCTCTAGCGGCTAGCGGAGCGGAGCTCTTAAGCGTTGAGGACAACCTCACCATACCGTTTGCAGCGTCGCTGGCCGCGTGGCTGCTAGGGCTCCCAGGCGTGCTGCCTCTAAGCGGGGTGTAACAAAAATATATCACCTCTGAGGGCATTAATGCCTGGAGCCCCGGTAGCTCAGCCGGTAGGCCTCCGTGGGCCGCCAGCGACGGCCTTGTATGGGCCTGTAGCTGAGGGGGTTCGAGGCCAGCCCTGGGAAAGCCGTAGGTCCCGGGTTCGAGTCCCGGCCGGGGCTCCACCTGTCCCTACTATGGTGGGCTCTCTGTACAGCAATAATTATGAGGGTCGTTTGTCATAATATTAACTGTAAGGAAAAACCGAGGTGGTTTGTATGCCGATTTTCGACTGGGGAACTTATAATGGCTCCTCTAAACTGAAACTCGCGGAACTCTTAGGGACGAGGCTCACAGAAATACCTCCACGCATCTTTATGCGGAGAGTTGACGAAGCCTACTTCACGAGATACGGGGAGGCCGCCAAGTACTTTACAACTATAACCGCGCATGCACCCTACTACTCGCTACTCTCCTACGATCCTGAGACAAGGGAGAAGGGCATCAGAGCCCTCCACAGAGCAGCCGAGCTCAGTGTCAAGGCCAGGGCGGAGGTCTACAACATGCATATAGGCCCTCGTGTATGGGGTGGAGAACGAGACCTGGACGCGGTAGCTGAGGCTGTTAAAAGAATAATTTCAGGGCTTGAGGACAAGCTGTACTTCTCACTCGAGACGAGTTATGCCCCCTGGATGGTTGGGAGCTTCGACGACATAGCGGCTATCATAGAGAAGGTGGGCAGCGACAGGGTAATAGTCTCCCCTCAGCTGGAAAACGTCTTCATGCAGGAGCTCGGGGTGCATGCTCACGGGCGCTTCGACGAGGCGAATAAGAAGGCGACAAAGGAGTTCTGGATGAAAGTTCTGGAGCGGACGCTTAGCCTAAGTAGGGGCTACTTCAGCCTCAGGTTCTCCCAAGTCACAGGCTTCTATCTAGGCAATAAACTGCTGAAGAAGAGAGTGCCCCTCGGGAAGGGCTACCCCGACCTGGAACCTCTCGCAGAGGCGCTAGCCGAGTTCATGGTGAAGAAGATATACGAGCCCGGCCTACCCTTAGAGATACACTTAATATACACGGGCCCCCCGGCCACCAAGTACCGTGACACTATAAGGCTCTACCAGGCTGTAATGGAGCGCGTGCTCTCGTATATAGGGTGAGCCTGCCCGTAGGGTTTTTCAAAGCCGAGTTTTTTCATGCTAAGTGAACACTGTTGGTGCGCAAGCTTACGCAGAAACCGCGGCCCTACCAGGAGGAGGCGGCCGGCTACGCGTTGAGGAAGAAGAGATGTGTCTGCGTCCTGCCAACGGGTACCGGGAAGACTCTCATAGGAGCGCTGTGGGCCGCCAGGCTCCTCGATGAGGGTAGGGCGAAGCGGGTTCTCGTATTGGAGCCCACCAGGTACCTTGTAGAGCAGGTAGCGTCGTATTATAGACGGCTCGGCTTAAAGGAGTCCTCCCCCGTGCACGGCGCGATGCCTCTACCCGAAAGGGAGAAGGCCTGGCGTGCGCGCATTGTGATCGCCACACCCGAAGTTGTGCTGGCGGACATCGAGAAGGCGAAAATCGGGTCATTCGACGCTGTTGTTGTCGACGAGTGCCACCACACCGTCGGTAAAGACGCCTATGCCCGGCTCATGGAGCTTGTGTCCGCAGAGTACAGGCTGGGCCTTACAGCGTACCTCCCGCCCAGCAGGGCTAACGAGATTAAAAAACACCTCGGACAGATACGTAGATGGAGCTGGAGCGATCCCCGCATCAGACCCTACGTGCCCGCGTGGATAGGGGAAGTATACGAGGCGGAGCTTACCCGGGAGGAAAAACGCGTTGTCGAGATTATCCGCGAAAAGCAGAGGATTGTTGAGAGGCGGCACCGCGGCCTCGTGAGGCTGGCCGAGAGGTTTTTCGTGCGCGACGGGGCTCTAGCGCTATTCGAAACGCTGGAAAAGGGGGGTAAAATGTACGAGATCCTGAACCACGGGTTACTTCAGGAGTTGGGTAGGCTGCGGCCAGCGCATAAACTTCCAGTGCTGGAGAGGGTTCTTTCCGACCATGAGGGCTTCGAAAAGGCTATAGTGTTTGTTGACAGGGTGTCGATAGCGTATTTGATCTCCAAGAGGCTCGAGGAGCTGGGATACAGGAATATAGTCTTGTGTGGCAGGGCTCGGCGGGAGGCCGAGGTTCGAGAGCTCGTAAGGGCTGCGAAGAAGCCTGAGACGAAGATCATCGTATCGACCTCCGCGGGGGAGGAGGGGGTGGATCTCCCCACAGCGGATCTCCTAGTTATATGGTCGAACGTTGCGAGCCCGCTCCGATTTATACAGAGGCACGGCCGCCTCTTGAGGAAACGGGGCGCGAAGGTAAAGTTCGTGACGTACATCGCGACGCCGGATACCGTGGACATGGACAGTCTCGTCGAGGCACTATATATGGCTAGGAGAGCAGGCGTCGACGTACCTCTTGATGAGGAGACATTGAGGTACATGCTTAGGCGGTCTACGAAGGCCAGGGTACTGGAACTTATATCGTCGAATCCTCTACCCCTGGAGTGGATAGCAGAGCTCCTCGGTATGCCCTATTCCGAGGCTAGGCGCCATCTCAGGCTTCTCGCCCAAAGCGGTGAAGCCGTCTATTTTTACACGCATCTAGGCCGCGTGTATATTGCGAGGGAGTCCTACCGCTTTGTTGAGGAGGAGTACGGGGAGTGGTTTAAGCCCAGCATCCGGGAGAGCATTGCGGACGTCACATTGTACCTCGGTGGACGGAGGAAAAAGCTTAGTGGCAGATACGAGGATGTAGCCGAGCTCATCTCCAGGGCCGCTGAAGGAGGGTTTGAGAAGGCCCACTTCGCCGTCCAAGTGTTTAATCGCGAGACTTCGAGCTTCCATCTCGTCAACATTGTTTACTCGTTCCCTATAGACGATCCGGATCTAGCCAGGCTTGTTGCGGGAAACGCATTCAGGTACGCCGAGTATGTCGTTACTGGGAGGTAGGCAATCTTTATCGCGGAGCCGCTCTCCCTAAACGGTGGTGTAGAGGTAGTGGACGAAGCAGCGCTGAAAAAACTCTTGCTTAAACACGCGCTTGCCAATGCGGTCAAGTATGGGGGAAAGGCTTCACTGAAGCCCGTCGTCAGCAAGGTCTTCGCCGAGGCACCGGAGCTACGCGGAGAGGCGCGCAGGGTCGTCGAGGAAGCCAGGAAGGTGATATCAGAAGTAAACTCCATGAGCTTGGACGAGCAGAAAGAGAAGTTACTAGAGCTGTGGCCGGAAGCCCTGGAGGAGCGTAAAAGAGAGGAGCGTAAAGGGCTGCCTCCGCTTCCCGGGGTGAGGAGCGACGGCTTCGTCGTCACGAGGTTTGCGCCCAACCCGGACTTCGTGCTCCACCTCGGCAGCGCCCGCCCGGCGATTCTCAGCTACTACTATGCCAAGAAGATGTACAAGGGGAGGTTTATACTTCGCTTCGAGGACACGGATCCCAAAGTCAAGAGGCCTATACTCGAGGCCTACAACCTTATAAGGGACGACCTAAAATGGCTCGGCCTCACATGGGATGAGGAGCACATACAGAGTAGGAGGATGGAAGTCTACTACTGGTACGCCGAAAAACTCCTCGAGAAAGGCAACGCGTACGTGTGCACCCATAGCAGGGACGAGATAAAACAGTACCGGGACGCCGGCCTCCCGGATCCCTGCCGGGATCTCCCCCCAGAAGAGCACCTCGAACGATGGGACAGGATGCTGGCTGGAGAATACGGCGAAGGAGAGGCCGTGCTGAGGATAAAAACGGATCCCGCGCACCCCAATCCCTCGGTGAGGGACTGGATAGCCTTCCGCATTATAGACACGTCGAAGAACCCCCACCCCCTAGTCGGAGACCGCTACACGGCGTGGCCAACCTATAATTTTGCATGCGCGATAGACGACCACCTGTTGGGAGTCACGCATATACTCAGGGGGAAGGAGCACGCCGTGAACACGTTGAAGCAGGAATACGTGTACCGCTACTTCGGGTGGAAGATGCCCGTTACAATACATTTTGGAAGACTTCATCTCGAGGGGATGATCCTGAGCAAGTCTGTTATACGGCGGGGGATAGAGGAGGGCAAATACCCCGACTGGCGCGACATAAGGCTCGGCACCCTCCAGGCACTCAGGAGGCGGGGTATACTCCCCCAGGCTATATGGGATCTCATCCTAGAAGTCGGCGTGAAGCCGTCCACCGCCGTGGTAAGCGTGGACAAGCTGCATGCGCTCAACAGGAAATACTTAGAGCCCATCGCCGACCGCTACATGTTCGTACCGCCACCCTATGCCGAGGTCGAGTTGACAGGCATCGAGGAGCCACGTGCCTCCCTACTCTACCATCCATCCCACCCCGAAAGAGGATCCAGGGTAGTAGAGGTGCCCGGGGGCAAGGTATACCTAAACGTGAACGACCTCAAAGCCAACGACGAGCTGCGGCTCATGGGTCTAGGAAACTTCAGGGTTGAAGGCGAGGCTATGCTGCGCTTCATAGGGGATAGTTTAAGCTATGCGAAGGAGAAGAGGCTTCCAATAATCCAGTGGGCCCCCGCCGCCACAGCGGTTCACGTAGAGGTTTTACGTGCACGGGGCGAGGAGCTTGAAAATATAAGGGGGCCTGCAGAGCCCGCAGTAGCCCAGCTCCAGGAGGGAGCTCAGGTGCAGTTCATACGGTTCGGCTTCGTTAAAAAGGAGGGAAAAGATGCGTTCATATACACCCACGACTAGTCCTCGCGCTGTTTTTCCAGCGCCCAGGGCTTACCCCCGTATACTATTTTTTCTGGCAGCTTGTCCCGGTACTTTTCCAGAAACTCTAAGTCGCTTTCCTGCTTCCTAAGCTTGTCGGGAAGTATAATCGGTATCTCGTCTTTTATAGGCCACCACCTGCCGCATTCGGGACAGTAGAGGACGCCCGTTTTTACCTCATATTTTATGCACTCCTCGCAGCCCGGGTCGCCCTCTAGCTCTTCCACAGGCTTACCCCTATACGCGCAGTATAGCTCGCAGGCAGGCTTCCGCTTAAATGTTAGCTGTCTTTCCTCGTACTTTACTACCTCTATAATATAGAGCTCGAGGGGGAAATGCCTGTCATATGGGCACGCTAGAAAGTCCATGAGCCTGTACTTCAAGCCTTAACCCCCTGCCTATTCTAGCAGGGGGTTTAAAAAAGGCTAACCGCTCCAAGTGATCCTATCGAGCACGGAGTCGTACTCGCCTATCTGAACCCACTTGTACCCGCTACTGGTTTTAACTATCCTCCACAGGCCGCACTTGCCGCCTATCCTGTCCCCGTTCTCGTCGAGCCAGAGCCGCCCAGTAATCCCGTACGTCTTCCAGCTCACAGGTATCAGCGCCTTCGCCACGGCCTCTCCGTCGTATTTTCCCACCTGTATTATCGTTAGTGCAGCCAGCCACAGCGCGTCGTAGGCATTCATGCTGAATGAGTCGGGCGCCTCGCCGTAGACCTTCTTGAACCTCTCAACGAATTTTTCCTCATCCGGGGTTTTCGGCGGTGTGTAGAGGGGCGAGATGAGGCCTCCGAGAGACACCGCGATGTTGCCCGCCTCGTCCTTCAGCTTGTCGCTGCCGACTATGGCGCTTGACCCAAACCATTGCAGCTTTGAGAGCACGGGATCCTTTGCCGCGAGGCGGAGTATCTGTATACCATCCTTCTCGAATGTGATGGCGACCACGGCGGTTCCGCCGCCCAGCTTCCCTGCAATATCGCTCAGCTTCGCGACCTCCGCTGAGAGATCCTGCGCCTTAGGGGCGTAAGGCACGCCTATGGCCTTGCCGCCGAGCTTTTCGAACCTCGCCTTGAAGACTTTGTATAGGTCGGAGCCCCAGGCGTCGTCCCTGTATATTACCGCGGCCTTCGTGTAGCCTTTATCTATCACGGCGCGGGCGAGCGTCCACCCAATTATCTTGCTGGGCACTATAAGTCTAAAGATGTAGTCGCCGGGGATGGCGAGGTTGGATGAAATGGAGGCGGGAGAGATGACGACAATGTGGTTTGCGTCGGCGAAGTTCTTTACGGCCGCGGTCTCGGCGCTCGTGTAGGGCCCGATTACCACCTTTACTCCTAGAGAGGCGAGGGACTGCAGCTTTGATACAGCCGTCTGGGGATCGGTGTGCGTGTCTTCAGGTAGAAGCTTGAAGCGGAAAGGTGAACCTACCTTTTCCGCATACCTGTTTACGTCCTCGATGGCGAGCTGCAGCGCCGCCTGCCCGCGTTTCCCGTAGGATTCCTGCGCCCCCGAGAGCAGGAGTAGCGCCCCTATGGGCACGGTGATTGTCTTACTCGCAACGCTCTTCTCCGGTGTAACGGGCCTGGGCACGGCTGATGCCGCCAGGTAGCCCAGCGCCGCGCCTACGAGGATACCTATTATTATTCCCGCAGCTAGCTTCTTCTCTATCACAGCGCGTGAAATTATCAGAGGTAATAAATCTTTAACTCATTTATGAACGAAGCGAATATGCGACGTCGGGGGCCACTCCAGGCTGTAGAGAACTCGACTAGGAGGAGGTAGCTCACCGCTTATTTACCTAGCCCCGGCTATTACTGTCAGTGATGAGGCACGTCGGCCAGACCCTCAGATACGGTGAGGGTATGAAGAGATTGGTCTTTGCTGACCCCCTTTAGTTTATGGAGGTTGCTATTCCTCGTCCCTGCGTGCCTCTCTTCTCGGCGTCAACACTTCTCCACCTATGATTACGGTGTCTGCCCGTATCGAGGCGTACTCGCCTCCCGTCCTAGGGGCTTCTCTGGCGTTGAATATGACTAGGCTAGGAGGCTTAGGCGGCAAGGGAGCCGTATAGAGCTTCACCGCTTCCCCAAATTCTAGCCTCTCATCCCCGCTAGCCTTCCATATAGGAAGCCCTTCTTCCCTTCCCCTATCCACCGCCGCATAGACGCCAAGCCAAGGGTTGTAGGGTTCTACGGGGCTGTCAGAGGAGGCCGTTACAAGCGCTCCACTGGCGAGCAGGCTGCGCAGGGGGTAGACCCACCTCGCCCTCTCGCCTAGTCTATCGACTATCCATGTGTCGCTTAGGATAAAGTGGGGCTGAACGGTTATCCAGGGCCTCAGCATCTCTACCTTCTCCATGAGATCCGGCGGAACTAGGCTTGCGTGTTCTATCCTCAAATGGGGGCCCACCTTCTCGGCGGCGGCTAAAACCTCCTCCAAGGCCATGTCCCCTATCGCGTGCACCGCAACCCCTAGGCCCTGCGGGACAACCTCCTCGGCGTACCTGAGTATCTCTTCGCGTCGTAGCAGAAGCTTCCCCCGAGTAGAGGGGGAATCGCTGTACGGCTCCCTCAGGGCGGCTGTCCTAGCGCCAAAGCTTCCGTCGGCGTACAGCTTTATACCGGCTACATAGCCTGGATAAAGCGCGACGGCCTCCTCCAGGCTGCGCGGCTGAACATAGGCCTTATATCCTATCCGCGCGCCCGATGCACTGTACGCATCCATTTCTAGGAGGCTTGCATCCATGGAATACAGCAGGACTACTCCGAATGAGAGATACTCCTCTGTGAGCCTTCTTATAGCGAGCGCCGCTTCCTCCAAGCTAGGCTTCGGCACAGCTTTCCAGGCAGCGTAAACCGCGTCCTCGTAGACCAGCCCCGTGGGACGGCCATCCTCGAACTCCACCATGTCGGCTAGGCCGGGTGGAGGCTCCATCAGGCCTGATGCTTTAAGCCCCTCGGTGTTCAGCACCGCCGCGTGGCCGCATATCCTCACTAGGAGTACAGGGTTGCTGGGAGCGGCCTCGTCCAACTCCTCCCGGCTCGGCGGCCTCCTCTCCGCGAGCTTTTCCTGATCCCATCCGCGGCCAATAATCCATTTCCCCGGGCCCAGGCGGTCGGCTTCCCTGGAGACTAGCGAGAGTATGTCCTTGATGCTTGAGGCTACTCTCAGGTCGAGTCTTGTCTCCTCTATCGCGGTGGCGAGTAGGTGCATGTGCGTGTCCGAGAGGCCGGGAGTCACCAGCCTGCCGTCGGCGTCTATTACTACTGCAGGCGTGTAGCTCTCATAGCTGCTCGTGACGGCTATGATGCCTCCCTCGCTGTCATAGATTACCGTGTCTCCATCGCTCCCGGGTACCCATGCGTTTGTGACTGCGATGCGCAACTCCTGTCCCGGAGAAGAGCGACGCGGTGAAAGATATGTGTGCCCCTTGCAGATATAGGGGTGAAGGGCCCTAGTGTACACGTGAGGCTGCGCGACGAGCTTAAAGGGCGTTTACCGGATACCCTTTTAGGCCTGGTTCCCTCGAGCTTCGAGGTTGTAGGCTCCAGGGAGGGCGCCGTGGCAATAGTCGAGATACCGGAGGAGCTCGCGGGGTATGAGCGGGTTATCGGCGAGGCTATATTGAGGATACAGAAGAATGTGAAAGCCGTCTACAGGAAGCTTGGAGGGCGGGAGGGGGAATACCGCATACGCAGACTAAAGCTGATAGCAGGGGAGCCTATAACAGAGGTCGTCCATAAGGAGCACGGCTACAGGCTAAAGCTGGACATAGCTAGAGTGTACTTCTCGCCCAGGGAGGCCACTGAGAGGCAGAGGATAGCTTCAATGGTCGCACCCGGCGAGTGCGTGATGGTCATGTTCGCCGGGGTTGGCCCCTACGCGGTCGCCATAGCTAGGGCCCAGCCGTCGGTGGGCCTTATCCCGGCGATAGAGCTTAACCCAGCGGCATACTGCTACATGGTTGAGAACGTGAGGCTCAACAGGCTGGAGGGAGTCGTGGAGCCCGTACTGGGGGATGTTAGAGAGAGAGCCTGGGAGTGGGTTGGATGCTGCGACCGAGTAGTCATGCCCCTGCCCAGGGGCGCCCACCTCTTTATAAGGGAGGCTCTCCTAGTCCTCAAGCCGAAGGGGGGTATCGTGCACTTCTACCACTGGGAGCATGAAAGCGAGCTATTCGAGAAGGGGCGAAGGCTCTTCGAGGGCGAGGCGGCGCGGCTAGGCTTCGAGACGGTGCTTCTAAACAGGCGCATAGTATCGCCTTATGCTCCAAGGGTCTACAAGGTCGTCTACGACTTCCAGGTGAAGCCCTGCGGCTCCACGCGGAGGCCGCCGGGTTGTATGTAAATATCCGCCGTCGCGATTTAAGACCACGAGGCGACGGAAAATGGAGCTTCCGAGGCATATCTTTAGGGCATACGACATCCGAGGGGTCTACGGGATAGACATCACGCCGGACATAGCGGCCAGGATCGGCGGCGCCGTGGCGAACTACCTGGAAACCACCTACGCTGTGGGAGGGGACTTCCGGTTCAGCACTCCAATCCTGAAGTCTTCGATAATTTCCGGCCTACTCGGCGCCGGGAGCGACGTGGTGGACATAGGCCAGGCCCCGATAGGCGTGGCGATGTACTCCACAAAACACCTCGGCTACGGCATGGCTTATGTGACGGCCAGCCATCTACCGCCGGAGTGGAACGGGGTTAAACTTAGCGGGCCAAGGGCGAGGCTGATGTACAAGGACGACGTTTATGCGATCAGGGACATCTTCCTGGGAGAAGTTAAGTGGTCGAAACTCGGCTCAACCGGGAGCTATGAGCGCAGGGATGTAATCCCCGAGTACCTTAGTTTTGTAAAAAAGACTACCGGTAGCAAGGGGGGGCTGAGGATCCTCCTAGACTGCGGCAACGGCGCGACGTCCATCATTGCGCCCCAGTTGCTCAGAGATCTGGGGCACGAAGTCTACACTGTGAACTGCGACGTTGACCCGAGGTTTCCCGGCCGGGGCTCGGAGCCCACGCCCGACGCATTGGGCGTCACGGCCAAGCTTGTCAGGCATCTTGGAGTGGACTTCGGCGTGGCCTTCGACGGGGACGGCGATAGGACCGTTTTCATCGACGAGAAGGGCCGCGTACTCAGCGCCGAGCAAGCAGCCATAATAATGTTGAAGGGCAACGGGGTTGGAAGCATTGTAGCCAACGTTGAGTGCAGCCGTATACTTGAGCGGTACGTGGGGGAACATGGCGGAAGAGTTGCCCGCGTGCCGGTGGGGCGCACGTACATGGTTTTAGAGATGGAGAAGGGAGACTACGTGCTAGGTGTAGAGAGCAGCGGGCATTATGTAGCCTACAGCAACGCGAACATGGATGACGGCATAATGACGTTGCTCTTCTTCGTGGAGGCGGTGGAGAAGCTAGGCGGCCCCCTATCCTCGCACGTCGTCCCAATGCCCCTTAGGAGGAAGTTGAAGCTGGAGGTAGGGGATGAGGAAAAGTTCGCCGTCGTAGAGAAGCTGAAGAAGGTGTTCCTCGAGGAGTATGGGAGCGTCGACACGATAGACGGCGTCAGGGTGGATTTCGAGAAGGGCTGGATCCTCGTCAGGCCCTCGAACACGGAGCCCGTGGTTCGCGTCACCATAGAAGCCGAGGATGAAACCGAGCTTTCCAGGCTTGAGGCGATGATCAAGGAGGCTATAGCTAGGGCCCTCGGGACGAATGGGCGGAAGAAATAACACTTTGTTTTAACATTTTGGCGTGGGAACGGTATGAGCATTGTCGCTATAGGCTCGTCCCCGGCTATAGATTCTCTGAAGCTACTGGGGTTTAAAGTCTACAAGGTTAGGAAGCGCCTCGACAAGGACGCTGAAAGCGAGGTGCTGGAGAAAATACTTGAGAGCAGGGCGGTGATACTTGAAGGCGAGATATACGCAGCTTTGAGGGACAAGTTGAAACAGATACTCGAAGCCGCGGCGGAGCCCCCGCTAATAGTCGTCGTGCCCAGTAGCGAGAAAAGTGAGACATATAGGCTTGAGGAGCTCTATAATATGATTTCGCTAGCCGTAGGGGTGCAGCTGAAGTGGAAGAAATAAACATCGGTATTATTGTTGAAGAGGAGCGTAAAGCTGAGAAGAAGATAGAGGAAGCCAGGAAGAAGGCCGAGGAGATCCTGGCGAAGGCTAGGGAGGAGGCGCACAGGATAATAGAGGAGGCCGTGAAGGTTGAAGAAGACGAGGAAGTACAGCGCATGATAGAAGCCGAGGAGGAGAAGGTCAGGAGGTCCCTCGAAGATCTCGAGAAGTCCTACCAGGAGAAGTTGGAGAAACTGAGGAGCATAATTGAGGAGAAGCGTCCCGAGATCTATAACCGGGTTTACAGCGAGCTTACGAGGTGGTAGGCGTGAGTAAGGCGGAGTCCGTGGAGGAAGTAGTTATGCCCGCTGGGGAGGAGGAGCTCCTAGACGTAATCCTGGAGGAGATACGTAGGGCCGCTGAAGAGGAGGCGCAGCGAATAATCAAGGAGGCAGAAGAGGAGGCAAAGAAGATAGTCGAGGAAGCCAGGAAGAAGGCCGAGGAGCTGCGTAGAGAAAAGATACAGCGGATGATATACGAGAGAAAGGCGGCTGTAGAGAGGGAGATAGCTCCTAGAAGGCTTGAGATCAGGAGGAAGTATATCCGGGAGAAATACTCACTCCTATTCAAGGCTTTCGACGAGGCGGTCAGCGAGGCGGTCTCGAACCTGAAGAATAGCGGCGACTACGACGACTTCCTCGTAAACGGCATCGTGAAGGCTCTCTCCGAGATATCCTCGGACAAGGTGATAGTACACCCAGTACCCGGTGATAAGCGTAGGGTGTCGTCAGCGCTCAAAGAGGCCTTAAAGAGGATCAACGGGAGAAAAATCGAGGCAAAGATAGGCGACACTATAGAGGCTGAAGGCGGAGTCTTCGTGGAATCCACAGACGGTAGAGAATACTTTAACGCGACGATTGATGCCAAGAAGATCGAGCTCAGGGAACGCGTATTGCCGGAACTCGCCACAGAGGTTATGGGCGGACTAGGCTAAACCTCGGCGCGGAGTATTAGGGGGAACGTTTTCTCCCTTCTCTTCTCCAATATAAGGCTAGAGTATTTTTCAAAAGCATCCCTCTCGACAAGCAGTATATCCACGTCTTCCCTCCCCAGGGCCTCCTCCAGCAAGCCAGGCACCTCCTCCAGCCCCCTATACACGAGGACGGGGTCGAAGCCCATCCTACGCGCCAGCTCCTCCCCCTCTATGCTCGTTATAACACCTATCCTTACGCGCATCCCCCACCCCCTGGCATAAAAGGTGGTGGACCGGGGGGGACTTGAACCCCCGACCTCCGCCGCTCCCGGGTACAGACGCCGTGCAAGGGCGGCGCTCTCCCAGCCTGAGCTACCGGCCCGGCCTTTTTATTTTCCCGGTTGCAAGTTCTGTGCTATGAGAGTCTCTGTGCAGAGTAGATTTATTGCTTTTGGCTATCACTCTCCCTCTTCGCTGCCTGATAGGGGTATCTTTTCCTTTATACAACCTCCTATATATACCGCTGCCGCTTTTTCAGGGTTGATGAAGGAATACGACGTCATAGCTTTTGGTACAGGCTCTGCAATGAATATAGTGTCGGCGGCTTTCGGCGTTAACCCGAATCTTAGGGTTGCCGTAATAGAGAAGGACCGTGTAGGCGGGATATGCCTTACAAGGGGGTGTATACCCTCCAAGATGATTCTCTACCAGGCCGAGACCGCGTACCACGTGAGGGAGGCCCACAAGTTTGGCGTACACGTTGACGGATACACCGTTGACCCCATGGCCGCCCTCTCCAGGGCCAGGCGGCTCATAGAGGAGGAGAGCTCCATGATTGAGCGTAGCCTGATAGAGCACCCCAACATCGACCTCTACAAGGGGGTGGGCGAGTTCGTGGACGAGTACACGGTCAGCGTGAACGGCGTCGAGATTAGGGCTGATAAAATACTCCTATGTACCGGGAGCAGGCCGTTTATACCCCCGATCCCGGGGCTTCGCGAGGCAGGCTTTGTGACGAGCGACGATTTCTTCTTCATGGACAAGGTTCCCGATAAATGGGTTGTCATAGGGGGAGGGTATGTTGGCCTCGAGCTAGGCTTCTTCCTAGCTATGGCTGGGAGGAAGGTTACACTCCTCGAGATGAAGCCGCGTATAGCCCCGCTCGAGGAGCCTGAAGTGTCGGCTGTTCTCCAGAAGAAGCTCGGCGAGGTCATGGATATACGCACGAGGCATAAGGTGGTGGAGGTTGAGAAGAGGGGTGACAGGAAGGTTGTCATAGCGGAGGGGCCTGATGGCGGTACGCTCGAGTTCGAGGCCGACGAGATACTCGTCGCTGTTGGGAGGAGGAGTAACAGTGACCTGACAAAGCCTGAAAAGACTGGTGTAAAGACCGATGAGAGGGGGTGGATAATAACTAACGAGTACCTGGAGACGACCAAGCCGGGTATATGGGCATGCGGCGACGCTAACGGGAAGTACATGTTTAAGCACAAGGCGAACTATGAGTCACAGATAGTGTTCCACAACGCGTTCCTGGGGAGGAGGGTGAAGGCCGACTATCACGCTGTGCCGCACGCCATCTTTACTTATCCTGAGGTGGCGGCTGTCGGGATGAAGCAGGAGGAGGCCCAGAGGAAGCATAGGATCCTCGTAGGCTACTACAAGTACGTTGACACGGCGAAGGGCGAGGCGATGATGGCCGACGAGGACTACTTTGTGAAGGTCATAGTGGAGGAGGATACATACAGGATACTGGGGGCGCACATAGTCGGGCCCTATGCGAGTATACTCATACAGGAGATAGTAAACCTCATGTACACGGACGATGAGAGCGCGGTGCCTGTGTTTAGGGGGATGCATATACACCCGGCTCTCAGCGAGGTTGTTGAGAGGGCGTTCTTCAGCCTAGCCCCTCCCGACCACTGGCACGTGCATGGGACGCATATACACCACGTCCACCACCACTAATAATCAAAATTTTTAGTAGAGAACCATGTAATATAACGTGAAAGAAAAAAACCCGGTTAATAATCTACGCGCCGTGGATTTTCCTTTTAATAACATCCGCCGCCCTTATCAGCGGGTAGACCACCGGTGACGAGGTCAGCAAGGGGTGGGTGCCTACCTGGAGGCTGAATAGCTCCTGAGCGGTCAGCCTACTCTGAATGGCGAAGCCTATAAGATTGGTTATCT
>JALSNQ010000010.1 GCA_026986905.1 Thermofilaceae archaeon | reverse complement strand
ACTGCTGGTGGCATGCAGCATACCTCAGGACAAGGTTCTTGCCATCGGCCTCGAATTGGTAAAGCCTGTCGCCGAAGAGATCGGCGTGCTGTTTTATGGGTTTAAACTCTAGGTTAAACATGTTTGTACCCTTTACCCTGAACACGGGTATCCCAACGCTTTTCGCACACATCCACGCGTACTCTGAAACCGCGTCCATCATCAGAGATGCCTCGGGGCCGTATCTCATGTGCCCTAGATCGCTCATCGGCTCCCACTCAAAACCAAACTTCTTGCATAGTGAGAGGTATTTCGGCGTACCACCCTCTCTGCGCCTCTTGAAGACCTCCGCATCTAGCAGCGCTACAAAGTCTTCTGGGAGCCCACTGGGGAGCTCCTCTATCTCCACCACTCTACCGTCTGGAAACATAACCGCGTAGTCGGAGAAACGCCTCTCAACGGTCCCCCCAGGCCTAATGGTCTTTGAAAGCTCTGAGAGGGGATGCCCGAGGCATTCCACCTTAAACCTCTTATACCATCCAAAGGGCGCCCGGCTAACCTTTACCCCACGCCTAGATAGCTCGTCTACAAGCCTACGTAGCGCCTCTACAGCCTCCCCGGGCGGGGCAAGGCGATCTGAAAGATGAGCGTAGGGATACACGAGCACCTGGGCCGCCTTAACTTTCCCGTACACGTCGAGTATCTCCGAGGCAGCCTTGCCTATAAGGGAGGGATCCGAGAGGTCGCCCTCCTCGACCGTGGTAAACACCACCAGCACGTTGTCAAATGCGCCTTCGCGTTTAACCCCGTTAAACTCCTCCGCTTCCTCTAGAGCCTTAGACCTCGCCTCGTACTCAAACCTCCTGGCATGTATCAGCAACAACTTCATCGTTACTACCTCCGCAGCTCTCTCCTCCTATAAGACCGCACATATGTTATTAACAGTTCCCCGGCGCCCGCTTACTCCAATTTATCGAACCCTGAGCCAAGCCTCTTCAACTTGTCCCTAAGCTTCCCGTAGAGCTGCTCCTCGCGGAGCGCCTCCTCCTCTATGGAGAACTCGCCGCCGCGGCGGGGCTGGACTCTCTCAAGCTTTAGCTTACACGTGCCGTCAGGGAGTAATGCATGCCTCTTACATGAGGCAAACTGGCACTTATACCCTATACACTCGTCCCCTATCCACGTGCAGAAGGCTACAATCCTCTTTCCACGTCTCCTGTATATAAGGGCGTTCTTGAGGCATTCGAAGGCCCTGTAGGGGCACACCGGCGTGCATGCTACGTCGCGCCTAACCATGCTGGATTCCCCAGCAGGACTCTATCTATGACTTCGTGGTTAAAAGCGGTTCCTACTCCGAAAATTAGAGCACAGGGCCGCCTAGAGCGGCGAGCGGTAGCCCCGTTCGCTAAGGAATTTTCGCACTTCCTCCAGGCTGGGCGACTCATGCGCCCCCACACGCGTAACCTTTAACGCGCCTACAGCGTTTGCGAAGACCAGGCACTCCTCTCCAGCGCCTATTTTCTTCCAACACACTATGAAGGCCGCGTCGAAGGCGTCGCCTGCCCCCGTGGTATCCCTGGCCTCCACTTTAAAGCCGTGCGCCTTTACGCCCATCGATGGTATATATGACCCCTTTTCGCCGAGCTTTACCACTAGGAGCCCATTATAGTGTTCTAGGAGGCTCTCCCCGCCCAAGGCCTCGTACTCCTTCTCGTTGACGAACAGCAAGTCCACGTAGCCCAACGCCTCGCCCACGTAGCCGACTCCCCTGTAGGCTACGGCCATGCCCGGGTCATAGCTGACGGTTTTACCTAGCTCCTTTGCCTTCCTCGAAAGCCATGCAGTATACCCCGGCTTGGTGCTGCTGAAGTGTACGTGAGAGACGCCCTCCAGGACTCTCTCAGGCTTAAACGCGCCTGGGACAAGCATGCTGTTAGCCCCCCTGATGGCCAGCATAGCTCTACGCCCCTCCCCGTCGAGTATTATGATAACGCGGCCGCTGGGTCTATCCAGTTTTTTCACAAAGCCCGTGTCGACGCCCCTCGAGGAGAGTTCTCCGAGTATCATGTCGCCGTAGCGATCCGTCCCAACAAGGCCTATGAACCTTGTATAGGCCCCTAGCTTGGCGGCGGCCACTGCAACGTTCGTCGCGGCTCCGCCGTACTTCCAGAATGTCTCCTTCACCTCCTGTGCCTCGTCTGGTCCCGGAATCCTGTCGACACGGTAGTACTCGTCGATGCTCGCATTCCCTGTAACGGCTATTTTGACGCTCATTGCGTATCGATAGCAATTATAGTCGTCAAAGGATAGATAACTTTAGGTGCCGGGTTGTGGGCGAAGAGGCCCGAGAACTAGCTGAACTGAAGAGATTTCTAGAAAAAAGACTTGAAGAGGTGGAGCAGGAGGCTAAAATGATAAGGCTCCTGTTGAAGATGGTTAACGAGTCGCTCTCTTCTCAAAGCTTTGTGAGAGCCTCCCAGTTACAGCAGCCGCCTCAAGCTCAGAGCGCGGAGTTAAGCCCCGCCGCGGCGGAAGGCGGGAAGGTGGAGGAACAGGTTAGCTTGGAAGAGGCGAGCCAAGT